>CAUZBP010000022.1:0-57719 GCA_963578105.1 Planctomycetota bacterium | reverse complement strand
AGGGCATGGTTACCAATACGACAGGTTATATCGGCTATCACTCCGGCTCAACGGGCGAAACGACGGTCACCGGCACGGATTCGCACTGGAACAACTCGGGCAGTCTACATGTCGGCGTTGTGGGCAACGGCACACTGAACGTCAAGGCGGGGGGCGTGGTTTCAAATAGCACCGGTCGTATCGGCGACCAGTCCGGTTCGACGGGCAAAGCGACGGTCACCGGCTCCAATTCGCAGTGGAACAACTCGGACAGGTTGGTTGTAGGCCGCTCTGGCGATGGCACGCTGATCGTCGAGGCGGCGGGCGTCGTCTCTAATAACTTGGGTCTCATCGGTCGCTATTCCACCTCAACAGGCGTAGTGACCATCACCGGCGCGAGTTCGCAATGGAATAACTCGGGCGCCCTGCATGTGGGCTGGTACGGCGATGGCACGCTGAACGTTAAGGCGGGTGGCATGGCTTCCAATATTTCTGGTTACATCGGTCGCTATTCCGGCTCAACGGGTGTGGCGACGGTCACCGGCGTGGATTCACAGTGGAACAACTCCAACTCACTGTACATCGGTGGAGGCAGTTCGGGAGCCGGTGGAAGCGGAACATTGAACCTGAACAATAGCGGACTGGTAACAATCTCGGGCACCACGAAGCTGTGGTCAGATGGAACCATCATTCTAGATGGTGGAACACTCGATGTCGGCGTCTTGGATTTGACGCTAGGGACATTTAACATGCTCGACGGCCGCCTCCACGCCGACAGTGTGGTTGGTGATATTAACATTCAAGGGGGCACCGTGGCACCTGGCCACAGCCCCAGAATTATGTCAATCTCCGGCAATTATTTTCAAGGTAATGCTGCCACGCTGGAAATGGAACTGGGCGGCACTGAAAATGGCGAATACGACCGACTGCTGGTGACAGGGGAGATGACCTTGGGCGGCAACCTCGAGGTGGAATTGATCGATAGTTTTATTCCTCAGGTTGGCGATATCTTCGATTTGTTTTCCGTGGAACCCGGCGTGGATCTTCAAGGAAGTTTCAGCAACATCGAACTTCCCTGGATCAATACCGGGTTGTGGGATACCAGCGGCCTGTTGTCCAGCGGCAGTATCTCGGTGGTTCCCATCCCCGAACCCGCCACGCTTTCCCTGCTCACCCTGGGCACGCTGATGCTCCTGCGTCGGCGACGCTGAGGGCATGCTGGCATACAGGATCCCTTCCGATAAAACCCCCGGCCTTAAGATCCCCTGGTGACTATTGCCAAAAAGCCTTGCTATAATGACCGCAGAGCGAGAGATGAGGAAAGCCTTTCTGATCAGTATTGCCTCCAGTTGCCTGCTGCTGTTCATTGGCGCGTCGGTGCAGGGTGCGTACACCTACACCACCCTCGACGTGTCCGGGACAATCCATACTGACCACCCCCCATAGTTTGTTCCAGTCTGAGTAAGAGAATGGGGGTTAGTTAATGTGACTGTGTTCTGGAGGCTGAGGCATAGCCGAAGCCGGAAGAACACAGTCAGCTGCAAATACGGCGGGGGTCTGATAGTTCAATGCACTGTGGATGCGGTAGTGGTTGTAATCCAGTCGCCAACGGTCGATCACCCAGCAAGCCTCCTCCAAGCTCAAGAACAACTCTCGATTTAAGAGTTCGTCGCGTAGCTTGCCGTTGAAGGACTCGACATAGCCATTCTCCCAAGGGCTGCCTTTGGCGATGAACAACGTTCCAACCTCCGCTTGGGCCAGCCAACGGCGAATGGCTTTCGCTACGAACTCTGGACCGCGGGCACCGACGCGCAGCGTTGGTCGGCTGCGGATATGTTCGGGCCTGCCCCGAACGGCAAACAGGTATTGCAACACGCCAAGCACGTCTCGGGAAGTAAAAGAACGTGCCACTTCCATCGCCAAGCATTCGCGAGTGGTCTCATCGACCACCACCAACAGCCGTAGCTGACGACCATCTCCGGTCCGATCCGACACAAAGTCGTACGACCAGACATGGTCCTTATGCTCTGCCCGATGACGTACACAGCTATTCTCGCTGCCACCAGAAAAACGACGGCGGCGATGCTGTTTTCTCGGGACTTGCATGTTCTCTTGCTGCCAAAGACGGTGAATGCGTTTGTGATTGACGTGCCAATGTCGCTTCACCAACCAACGATGAATACGGTCTGCTCCGAAGCGGGGACGCTGCCTGGCTAAGGATCGCATTTCACGAAGCACACGATGGTCATCGTCCGGTCGACGTGACGCGTATCGCTGAGTACTGCGCGGTTGATCGAGGACACGGCAAGCTCGTCGCTCTGACACTTTCTCAGGCCCCAAACGGTGACGCACTTCAACGACTGTACGTCGACGACGTTCGGGGCTTACCAGTTTCCCTTCGCGGTTTCCCTCAAAATCTCCATATCAAGAGCCTGCTCCGCCACCATCTTCTTCAGGCGAGCATTCTCTTTTTGAAGGGCTTTCAGTTCCTTCGCCATCTCCGGCCGCATACCTCCATCTTTCTGACGCCAACGGTAATACGTCTATTCGGAAACCCCAAGCACCTTGCAAGCATCAGAAACCGTCTTCCCTTTACCAAGCTCAACATCCGCTCGGCGTAATTTCGCAATAATCTGATCCGCCGCGTGTCGCTTCTGTGACATCGCAAAGAATCCTTTCCCGGCCTCCGGCCGGACTGGATTCTCTCACTTAACCTGGAGCAAGTTTAAGGGAGGACGTCAATCCAAGTATTGTATCCGGGAACCAAGAACTTATATTTCATTTTGCTGCATATGTTGGTCTTGGACGTGATGTAGAAGATGTGTCATATGAGATGTTGCGCAACTACATGGCCGAGTGTGAAAGACTTGGCCGCGACACAACAGAAATAACAAAAAAAACACGCCTTTTCTTGATGCAATTGGATTTTGTCATGCAGAACATTGGAATACATACGGCAACATGCCATATCATTGGCAAAGATCAAAGAATTAAGTACAGTGCACAATATAGGACCAGCTTAAGAAATCCGTAAAAGATAAAATCGGGGAGAAACAGACATGGGTGATAAGGGAAGTAAAGATAAAGGCAAAAGGGAACAACAGAAAAAGGCCCAGCTTAGTCAAAAGGAAAAACGGAAGCTGAAACAGGAAAAGAAGAATAAATAAATAAATCCGTTTTGAAGCGGGTAGCGTTGTTTGCAGCAGCGTTATCCGCTTTTTTTTAATGTCATTTGTTGTCTTAGCACCACTATGGAACTCCATATCAGTAAACATGCCTAAAGTAGCGTCAAACAAGGCATTTGCTGTAGGTGCTGATCGTGTCCCAGGAAAAGCATTTTAATAAACAGCAATAAAACGCGATCGGATTTAATTACTTAAAACAAATTAATAATTGGCAGGATTACTAATTGTTAAGACTGTAATTAAATGGAATTGAATTTGAATATGTGACACGACGTTATCAGTACTAGTAAATGTTTTATTGCGTCATACCCACCCAAGCAATTCGAATGCCGCAGAATTTGACATCATCAAATTAGAAAAACCCCGGCATCCGTTAAACCGTTTGTTCGTTACAGAATATTTCCTTCCCATGTACTTTACTGCGGATTTCGCCACCCACTTTTTGCAGCAACAAAACTCAAAGAAAGTCCAAAATAATAAAAGTATTTTCAGGATGGTTTAATTTAATTCGATCCGAGAAGTCATAACCGTTGGAGGTTGATAAAATGCTCCTCGACTTTGAAAGTGCGCTCCAGATCCGATCAAATCGCTTCAGAAGCGACCAGAAATAATGCGACGGATGAAAACCACTAACACCACTCTGGCCGATCTGGTGCGATCAATGGCGATCTGTTTTTGGGTGAAGATATTCTGTTTCGGAACACCGGAGACCCGTGATTCCAGGTTCAACACTTTCAACCTGAACAGTGTACTACCCGGCCTTGTTTAAACACGGTCACGGGCAACAATTGCTGCGAGGCAACACGGGTTTGCAGCTCGACATCCACCAACTCAATGCTTTCACTGGCGAGCCGTAGTATCGTGATGTCCGGCAACATGCCACGCCGGAGCCACCCACGCTGATCATCCAACCCCATGGCCTTTGCGGGCGCCGATGTCGTGGCCTGAATCACTTTTTCCAGACTCATGCCCAGATGCAGAAATTTGGTCATGGTCGTCGTCAAGTTGTAGACGGGGCCGTCGATATTCATGCGATGGAGGTCGCTGCTGATCGAGTCAGGCCAAAAGTCATGCTGCTGACAGGCGACTTCAGCCACTCGCCATGCAAAACTGCCGGCACCATGGCCCACGTCGAATAAGATTCCATGTTCTCGCGCACGTTGCATGGCGGCCGATGGAGCACCATTGGGACCACTAAAACCACCATCAGCACGGCCATGATACATGTGTGTGACGATATCACCCGCACGGAGCGCACGCAGCATGTCGGGCTGGGGAACATGGGACGCCCCATGGTGGATCATACACGGTAAACCCGTCTGCTCCGCCACAGTTACAACAGCATGCAGCGCCGCATATTCTTTGGCGGCCTGATTGTCAGCCAGGCCCGCCGTCAGGCGCACCTTGGCTCCCAGCAGACGATCACGATGCTTCTCAATGCAGGACACAGCAGCCGGGATGTCGAGGTAGCGCAAATCATGCAGCTCACCAAAAAAGGGCTTGCAATTGTGATTTCCCAAGGCTCCCAGCTGAGAAATATTGAGCAACGCAAAAATGTCTTCGGCAGCCTCCGGAATCACGTAGTTGTGAAACGTCTCGTAGTTCAAGGCACCTGCCGAACCGGTATCCAGCAACGTCGTCACCCCCGTGCGCAATCCGGCGTTGGCAGGGTTCACGGAAAAAATTCCCGTGCCATCGTAAACATGGACGTGCAGATCGATGAGACCCGGCGCAACAATCAGGTCGTGCGCGTCAAAAATCACATCGTCGTTCGCCGCCAATTGACTTCCAATCTCCAGGATCTGCCGTTCGTCAATCCGTACATCGACCCGCTGCGCCGACTCACCTCCACCGTCGTATACCAGGCCACCTTGTATTAACGTTTTCAATGTTTCTTATCCGTTCTGGGTTGGGTCGTGGCGGGTGAACATTTCACGCTGGTTCTCATTTCCGGATTTCCCGTGCACCGATTATGGTACTTTGGCAGTTGAGTGTAACTTCTCGAAGACAACAATGCACCGGAAGTTGCGGGACTCACAAAAGTCGCAGGCCAGCCTTTCGCAACCCGCGGGTTCCACCGCACGCCGGACCAGGGGCGCGGCCGGATAACCTTCCCGCTCACAATATCGCCCCTAGCGTTCAGCACTGCCACACATTACCCAGATCGGCACGCCGCGCGTTGGATACTTGGCCAGATACTCGAGTGCACCCGTCTTCTGATCAATCTGGTAGGCAAACAGCTCGTCCACGGTCTGTCCGGCCGAATAGAGATAATGGCCTGTCAAGTCGATGCAGAAGGAACGCGGGAAGTGCGCGGTGGGGAAATGGCCGATAATCTTCATTTTACCTGTCCCTGCATCAAGTGACACAGCAGCAAGCGTATCTTGCGTCGCTTCACCTTCTGGACGTTGCGTCGCGTCTCGGTTCGAAACGTAGGCGAACCGGCCATCAGGCGTGATACGAATGTCGGCGGCCGCACTTTCGCCATCAAACTCGGGCGGTAAGGTCGACAGTGTCTGCATGCGATCCAAAAGTCCTGTCAAATGATCAAACTTCCAGGCCGTGATTCCACCGCCGGCTTCGTTGGACGTGTAGCCTACACGCAACGTGGGATGATGCACATAATGCCGTGGGGCATGAACCCTGTAACCTTTGTTGGGCCCGGCAACAAACGGTGGATCGTTCGGAACCAGCTTACCGCCTACAGCGTCCAGGCGAAACTGAAACACTTTATTCGGGTCCGTGTGGGGAACGAAAACAAAATTGCCCGAAGGGTCGAGTTCGATGCAATGAGCGGTTCGCGCCGTTTTTTTCTGATCGAGCAGCTCGCTGGTGCAAATGCCATTGACAATGCGATTGATCGTAACATCGCCAGCACCGTAATGAGCAGCCAGCAGAAAACGCCCCGTCAAATCGGTCCGGATGTAAGGAGCCCGACTGGTAATCGTCGCCGTGGCCAGCAGTTGGAGATGACCAGCGGGGGTGCGCCGCAAGGTAGCCACCCCCGCCTGATCGTCTTTCAGTCCTGTCATGGCGGCATAGATGAAAGAGGAATCAGGGGAAAATGTCAACGGTCCCGGATTACCGGGCAGCTCAATCTGAAATTGCTGTGTCAGCCTTCCACGATGCTGGTCCACTTCGAACGCGACAATCATCTTGTCCCGGCTGGATGCCAGGTACAGGAGTTGTGCGCCTCGGGCGGGAATGTTCATAAGTAACAGCAACAATGACAGGGAAGTACTGACAGTATACAGCTTCATGGCTTCTGTTATCTCCGATTGGTGTGCCGGTGTCGTAGCGGTCCCCGCATCTTAATTGACACCCAGCAGCCGTGCCGAATTGTTCCAAAAAATGTCTTCGACCTGGGAGTCGCTCAGGCGTTCCGACCAGCAGGCCCACTTGATCGACCGCAGGTGTTCCAAACCTACGAACACCGGTTCAATCTTGGTATGCTTCTCACCCCAGACGGGTGACTCCGCGCCCAGCCAGACAAAGGCATCCGCAGCGGAAAGAGACCGTCCGCGCTGATGGCTCACGGGACAATCCGAACCGTACATCAGCTTGTCGTGGCCGATGATCCGCATGATCGCTTGATGGGCTATCGGTTCGCAATTGGCGCTCGTATCGAAATATAAGTTGTCGAGCCCGGTCAACTGCGGAAGCCCTTCCAGGTTGTGGGCAGGCTGAAACCCGCGCGCCGAATGGGCCAGGATGAGCCTCATGTTGGGATAACGTTCACAGTAGCGCCGAATGCAGGCAATGTTGGCCGGATCGGCGACGGCCCGGGATTTGACCATGTGGAGTGTGATCACCCACTCTTCTTCGTGTGCAACCTGAACATGCGGTTCCGGTAAGAATTCCTCGATAGGGGATTCCCAAGTCGGCTTGTTGGCTGAGAGTGTGTGGTAACACTTCAAGCCATGCAAACCGAGCCGATGTACTTCGTCTCTCACCCATTCCGGGTCGTCCTCCGGCCGGATGAAAAAAATCCCGCGGCATTGGGAATCTTCGGCAACCTGCTGTGCCACCCATTCATTGGCCGTCCCTATCATGTCCGCCTTGTCGCCTGGAAAGAACGGGATGAATAACGATTTGGTGGTGCGCCCCCCATGAATCTGCCCGATCCGGTCGATGTACTGTCCGTAACCAAAATCTTCCGGCTCCCCGTTGACCGGCGATGGCACACATTCTTGAGGCCAGAGATGCGTGTGGGCGTCGTAGATGCGATCTGGAAGAAACGACTTCAGCTCCCGCTCGAAAAATTCTAAATCGAACGTCGTCGCATCGGTTGGCACGAACGTCATTGGTATTTCCCGGTTTAAACTCCGGTTACCGAGCCGGTATCAGTTGTTAAAGAACAGCACGTGTTTTCGGGATCGATGACACACAACCGCTCATGGTCACCTGCCATTGGCTTATCCGTCTTCCCCGCTGATTCGAGCGTGCAACGCCTCCATTCCTTGGCGATGCACCTTGAGCACCGCTTCGCGCTCATCCTCGTTGGCAAAAATTCCTTTTTCGCTAATTACCTCCATGTTAGCCTGAATGTCTGTTACGAGTTGCTTGGCAACTTCGGACTGAAAAATGCGTTTTCCAGCCATCTCGATATAAATCGGACTGGTATGAGCAAACAGGCCCTTGCCAAACTCGTTCTTTCCAGCGTCCATGGGGATTCGAAGAGCTAACCAACCGGGTTGGTCAGCTTTCAGGGTGAATTCCATTTGCGCCCTGAAATGTCCATTTGCCGATTCGGTCTGGGTGGTGTGGATCACTTCGCCGTTGCTGACCAATTCGATGCCGCTGAAATCATTTCTTCCCACTGCCACGCCCTGCACCTTTAACTCACTTGCCGCCGCTAGTCCAATCGTATCACCCGTCGTATACCCACTGACCGTAAATTCGAGGAACGTGCCGTTGGTAATGTACGATTTTCCTGATTGGAGTTGTGCCAGCCAATCCTTTGCCGACAGCTCACCTTCCAGAGGAACGTAGACCCGGGAAAAATCGTAGATGAACCAATCCGTGCCGGTGGAAAATGGTAAATGCAATCCCAGGTTCAAGTATTTGTAGAAAGATTCTTCGTAGGTCGTGTCCACACTTCCGTCAAATATATTGAGGGCGTGAAGCAAACCAGCCATTAAGTTCGGAGTATCCTCAAAGCCGTAGGTGTTGTGGCACCAGATCACCGTCGCCCCGTCATTGCGCGCCGTGCGGATACCACGCTGCAGTGGTATTCCGTCAGTGCCTTTGCCCGTCATGATACCTGGACCAATACTTACGGGACGAATCAGTTGCAGGAGATCCAGCAACATCACATGTCCGTAGCCTTCACCATAGGCGGAGAAGTTGTGCCGATGCTCTTCTCCGTTGGCAAACAGCGTGCCGTGCTGCGACAGTCGCCTCAGTTCTCCGCCGCCCCCTGCCAGGCTGGTTTCCACGATCCGGTTGGAAATATAGTCTTTCTCGTCAGGCAGGCGTCGCAAGTGCGAAAGGAAAACCAGATCCAACCCATCCGCCTGAGGTACCAGCCTCAGATAGCGATAGGCCTCCGCATAGGTCAGTTTCATGAGGTGCAGATGTGTGTTGCCGCTGACAAGCCCCCTGGACCTGGGGTCATACATGCGCCGCAGCGCCAGTTTGACCGTCACCCGCGGAATACCCGTCACATCCTCCTCGTGCACCTGTAACTTGGTTTCGATGCCGTGGAACGCTTCGATTTTGAGTTTGGTCTGTGGAACATTGACCGTGGTTTGATCCGCTAGTGCATACCAATTCAACTCCCGGTGGATTTCGTCGGTCAACTTGATCGCTTTACCCGTCTCAAGATTAGTGATTCGGACCAGCCCACCCAGTGGTTGTCCCGTTCCGGCATCCAGCAGCCGAATCGTCATTTGGCACGCGGCTCGCTCCACGTCGACTTGAGTCGGATCTTCGGCCAGTGCTGTCGCCTTAGCCAGTGCCACCTCACGCGTGCGCTCATGGTCATGAGCCGAATCTTCGTGCGCCCGTGTCAAGTCAGCAGCGATGAACAGACTGACCAGCGCACTCAGTACAAGGATCGCGCCTGAAAAAGAATTCGCAGATTCTATTAATTCTGAAGTGGCAGGACTTGCGAAACGACTCATGGACAATCTCCTGGCGTGGCTGGCTCGGTAAATAGTACGGACAGTTTAAAACAACAACTCCGGGATGGGAAAACAACACTGAGACTACCCCTCCCTTTCATGACGTGCTACTGGTGATCCGGTCAGTCTGTTCGCAACGATAACAGGTAGGCAAGCAAATCTGCGGCCTCCTGAGGCGAAAGTCCCTGCAGCAGCCGTTCGGGCATAAGAGACCGGGGACTAGGAGCTAATTCCTCAACATCCGTTGCCGGGATACGCAGCAGTTGATTTTCTGCTGTCTTGAACAATAGATGATCACTTTTCTGTAGCAGGCGCCCGGTGTGGACTTGACCCGTCTTCGTGATCAGATTGTAGGATTGATAAAGCGGTTCAATTTTGGCAGATGGCCTCCTTAAAGTGTCCAACAGCGCCACGGGTTCATATTTTTTTCCAACAACACTCAGATCCGGTCCCACGTCACCACCCCGATTGTACACGCGATGACAGGTTTTACACTGCATACCGTCGGTGTTCCAATAAACATTACGCCCTCGCAGAACATCCCCCTGGAGACTGAGAACCCGGTCTGGGTCAAAGTTGACACCGAGTCGCTGCTTGCGATCACCTTCGGGCAGGAAGGATTCAAAAAGATCACGGACCTGAGGCCGTGTCGTCTTGGCTGCCAATTGCAGAACGTCCTTGCGCGTCTCTGGAGATAAGTTTCCCGACCGCAGGTGCCAGGCCAGTTGCAGTGCCCGGTCGGTTGCCGCCAGCATTTCTTCGGCCGGGCCAAGGGTTTCCTGTTGCGTCACCAGTGGCAGCGCCCGAACAGGTTGCGCATCCGTGTCATCCGTGTCGACTGCAACCTCATCCGTGATGTGGTCAATCCAGTCATGAATCAGTCGCAATCCATCGTCATCGACACACAATGATCCGAGGTGTGGCATGCGTCCTGGACCAAATTTTGCCAAACGATAGAAGAGAACCGAACGAAACGGATCGCCAGGGGAAATGATGGCGGCCTTCGGAAGATCAAACGTGCCTTGTGTCGGCTGCTGATTTAAAGTCTTTGTTTGCGCAAGCGGTAAGGAAAAATCCAAATGAATCAGTGCATTTCCCCCACCACCGGGACGGTGGCAGTGTGCGCAATTGGCATGCAAGTAAGAGCGGGCACGATGATTGAGGTCGGCGGATTCGTCGTAAGGATTCGTCAGGTGATCCTTGGCCAACAAATCGTCGGACGGGCGCTGCTCCAAAAGGCCTTGTCGATACCAGTCTGCTAGTTGCGAGTACGGTGGTGAGTCCGTGCCGACACCAACATTTGTCTGCCGAAAATTCGCTCCCAGTACGGCGCCCAGGTTTGCGGTATGACATGCTGTACATTCACTCCGACTGGCGATTCGCCACGTGGAAACATGCTGCTCCGATGCTTCCTGAATGCCAGGATTCTGCGGAGATCCTGATAAGCGACGCGAGTCCCACTCCACCACAAGACCTTCGGCGGGCACGAGATCGGCGTCATCCTGAACATCATTCCAATGGTAGGTGTAAGGGCGCCAGCTGTCATTTTCACGGTGCAGAATCTGAGTTTCCAACCGCCGCAACGGGCCGGCCGACTCGGCATCGGCTGGCATCAAAACTGTTCGCAGAAAAACCGTTCCGTCAGGAAACACCCATTCACCTTCCAAATCACCTTGGATCCGCGCTGCACAAGGCAAAGCCATCCAGCGGATCGCTTGCGTACCATCAGCCCAATAGCCCGCCTGCACACTGTAAGGCACGACACCGGGTGCCGGTAGATGTTCGCGAACCGACGAAAACAAACCCGTTTCGCTGAGCCTGGTCGGAAATTGTTCGCTACGATTCGAAGTCCGGTTGGGCACCAACCGATAGATTTGATTCGTGCGCGCATGATCCATAAACAATAACTCGCCGTCGTTCGTTTCTCCCCAGGCCACAATTTGATACGGCGTGTCAGCCAGTTCCAGATGCTTGGTAACTTGCACGCCATCGTACCAGAGTGCCCAAATCTTGCCGGTGGAATAGTCGCCATAGACATACGCGTTCTGCAGTTCGGTCAAACGCTGGCCATGGTAGACAAAGCCACCCGTGATCGACCGTGCTTCGGAGTGGTCGTGTTGCATCACCGGCGGCAGAATCGGTGTGGGACCTCTTTTTTCATTCGGGTGAATCGACTGGGTCCCCTCCGTGATACTCCAACCGTAATTGCCTCCCCGCTGCACACGATAAACCAGTTCCCACGTCTGCCAGCCGACATCTCCCACCCATAAGTCACCCGTGGTTCTGTCGAAACTCATCTTCCACGGGTTGCGAAATCCGTAGGACCAGATTTCGGGCCGTACACCTTCCAGGTCGATGAACGGATTATCCTCCGGGATGGAATACGGGCGGGCCGGACTACAGCTCTCAACATCAATTCGCAGAATGCAGGAAAGGACGTTACTCACATCCTGTCCAGCCCGCAGGGTATCAGGCGGATTGGGACCTTTGCCATCACCTGTCGAAAAATACAAATATCCGTCCGGACCGAATTTTATCGAACAACCATTGTGGCCGCCGGACTTCCAGCGAAAGATAATTTTCTGGCTCTCCAGGTCCAGTTGCGGTGGCTCGGTCGGCTGCACATCGAAACGAGCAATCACACTTCCGTCTTCCGTGTCATTTTCCAGAATGTAGCAGACGTAGACGAAGGGTCGATCCGGATATTGCGGATGGAAAGTCATGCCATAGGTGTCGGTCAAATCCGGTATTGCTGACTTTAAATTGGCGAACAGGTCCGCCACTTCGCAATCCGGGGAGTCGGGAAACGAAAAGAGCTTGCCGTTGCGCTGCACAACAAATAGGCGCGTCGTACCCGGTGCGCTGGTGATGGTCACCGGCTCCAAAAACTTCAGCCCGGGAAAGGCGAGTTGAGCTTCGTAGGGCAAAGGCGGATCCGGGCTGCCGTAGATCCTGGACGTCGTCCAAGGGATGCGCCGTGGTCGAACCGGAAACTCCTTTCCAACGACAGCGTTTACCTGGTCCGAGGGAGGGGATTCATGGGGTGGCGTCTGCGCGAAGCCTGGGGGGCTTACACCCGCTGCAAACAGCCCAACACCCAGCATGCAGGCAACCAAAAAGCTATCTTGGTGCCAGGCCGTCAGATGGGTGCGCACATTATGGCTGGGCATCTCGGGTCCTCAAACCTTCTGACGATTTCCTATTCAAGAGCCATTCTAAACAAGTGTGGTCGCTTGCAGAGGGGCTAAGCCAGTTTATTTATTGCTGGACCAGGAAAGCATGAAATTCGGCTGCTCTCACTATCCGGCGCCCGACCGGATTCGTTTCCGATCGCCTTTCACTTCCACAACGTGTTCCCTCCGGTGATCGGATACCCACAACCCTGGTCCCGCCGGAAAGTCTCGGCCATACTGTACCCAGCCACTGCGTCCATTTTGTCATCCTCCACATGGCATCTACTTTCTCACCACCTCCCAAGGAGATCCACAAATGAGTCGACGCGAATTCATCAAGGGAGCCCTGGCAGCGGGAACCACGATAGGACTTGGTCTTTCCACAGCAACCGGTGCGCCGGGTCCGTCACCTGACAAAGATCAAAAAAAGTATCGCGCCGGAATTGTTGGTCTTGGCTGGACGGGCCTTCTCTACGATCTCGGCAAACGAGACTACGATTCCATCGGGGGGTCCTACAAGAATCCCAAGTACGACGTGGAAAACTCCAACCGATCGACACCCGACTGGCTCGACGTGCACCGTCAATTTTACTTCCATGACCATCCCGGTAAGGAAGGGAGTTCGACGTCGTACGCCGAGGCGTTGTGGAACCGACCTGAAGTCGAGTTGGTAGCCGGTGCGGAACGGGATCCGAAACGTCTGCAAATGTTCGGCGAGCGATACGGCATCGATGCGCTCTACACGGACGCGTTGGAGATGTATCGGCGGGAAAGTCTCGACATCGTGGCCGTTTGCACGAATGTAAAAGGTCGCGCATTCCTGACCGTCAAAGCGGTCGAGGCCGGTGCCAAGGGAATCCTCGCGGAAAAGCCAATGACCTTCACACTGGAAGAGGCCGACCGCATGGTGCAGGTTTGTGCAACTGCCGGAGTTCCCCTGGTAGGAGGTGCCACCACTGTTTCACATCCTTCCTTTGCCAAAGCCCGAGAACTGGTGCAAAACGGCGCGATCGGCGATGTGCGATCGATCGAAGCTCGTGTTCCCGTCATGTCCCAACATCAGGACTGGTGCTATTTCCTGAACAGCCGGCCAGCCTGGGTCAGCGGCATCGGTGACACGACACGCCGTGATCGAGGCAGTACTGAGTTCATGGGCCAGGGAATGATCGTAACGGAAGATGGAACCGTGGTACATATCCGGGACGGCGCACCGCCCGTCCGCTTGTCGGGAAGCCGGGGAGAAATCAGCTTCAATCAGAACACGTGGAGGCTGTGGCAGGACGTGGAAGATTCCCTGGGGAGAACAGTCCGAGTGGAAACTCCGTGGCCCAGTCCCCAGTTTGCACTTCCTTACCGGGCCGTCTATTGTCTCGACGACTTGATCGCCTCGATGGAGGGTCGCCTGGACGAACCAAAGAATTCAGGTCGACACGTCGCAGTAGCCCTGGAGGTGGAGTTGGCGCTTAAAATCTCGTCCCAGCAAGGTGGCAAACGGATTGCCTTACCGCTGGTGGATCGTTCACTCGGGCTCCGTTATGACTGGTTCCGTTAATCCGCCGTGAAGGTTCCGCCTTCGGAGAACAACCAAGTTTTTTCCCGGCAATGGAAGCCTCCGGGACGGCAGATGAACCCGGATCAACTGCGCAGAGTCAGAAGTAACCGATCACTCTTCGATCACCTTCAAGAACGGAAGACAAAAAAGTCCGCAAATTAATCCCAACATGAATCCGCTTCCGTGTGCCAGGTAACTCGTACTGTGTTCATAGGTTCTCGGTAACAGCATCAGTGATGCAAAAGCAGACGCACGCAGCACCCTCTTTCCCAGGCTGTCATCCTCATCGTGGCTCACGTAGAGCACTAACCAGAGAGCAATCATGCCGTACACCATGCCCGAGGCACCCATGAGCCTGGCCGTGGCATGATAAAAACAGATCGTTATCAGATTGGCTCCCGCTCCAATGACAAATGCAAGAACTGGAAAAGCCAGGTAGCCGAAGTACGCTCGAAGCAGCCAACCGAAAAACACAAATAAGGGTGCATTGGAAAGCAGGTGGGCCCAATCTGTGTGCATGAACAACGCGGCGAGCAACCGCCAATGCTCTCCGAATTTAAACACTGCTTCTCCACTTACAAACATCCGTTTGCCGGGCGGTAATTGCCAACAGGAAATGCTGACGACTGCAAACAACAGGGCCAGCAAAATGGGCGACAACAGTGCACGGCGCCCGGGCCAACGCGCCAACGGACCTGCTCGCTTGAGGGGAGCCGGTTCGAAATCTTCGGGGTTTAGCTCCTCTTGGTTCGTCCGCATGATCTAATCGCAAGAATGCTACGCGCTGTGAAAACTTGAACCTGAACAGCCATGGGGTGAGGCGGCGCAAACCGTAACGTCAAAATGGTTCACGGGTTCAACGACGAAGATCGTTTGTTTGTTTATGCTGAACTCTGAATTCAGAGCGTTTCTTTCCATGCCAACTGGTACGGTGCAACTACGTTATACTATGATCGCCTCAAGCAAGTAACGCAGGTGTCGAAAATCGTGACGCCCTGCGGACCTTGCCCGTCATGGCAAGGTCATCGTCGCTGTCTGCCAGTGCTGATGAAATGCTTCCAGGCAGCAACGATTCGGGTTCAAAACCCGTATTGACGTTGAGGTGGCACACCCTGACTCCTGGTCGAAGATGGTTGACTTCTGTTGACATTCACCACGCCCACAGCCGGGTCTGAAGATATCACCCTGCCGAAAGGACCCGTAGCAAGGGAGGCTTCATGACAAATTACAAACTCAATACTAACTTGTCACGTCGAACCGTTCTCAAAATCGGATCCGGCGGCGCGGTGGGGGATGCTGATGTCTAAAACGGCGAATGGAATCCAGGATTCCGGACCTTTGCCCGATGTGTATCAGGCTCTCGGGATTGAACCAATCATCAACGCCGCTGGAACGATTACGTTTTACGGTGGATCCATCATGCCCCCGGAAGTGCTCGCAGCCTGGAATGCGGCGTCGCAAAACTATGTACCATTACTGGAACTCCAGGACAAAATCGGCAAGCGAATTGCCAAATTACTAGGTGTCGAGGCAGCCATGGTCACCACGGGTGCGGCAGGCGGAATTCTGGTGGGCACCGCGGCGGTATTGACACATAACGACCCGCAGTTGGTCGACCAGCTACCATTTCCTTCCGAGTCTGGTTTCGAAGTCATCCGTCAAAAGTCCCACCATGAGACCTACGACAATCTCGTCAAAGCCTGCGGTGTCACTTTGATTGACGTCGAGACGCGAGAGGACCTGGAGCAAGCCATCAATCCGCAGACCGTGATGATGTTCTCCTACAACCTTTACCAGGACGAAGGCCGTATCACACGTGAAGAGTGGGTCGAGGTCGCCCGGAAACACAACATTCCCACATTGCTGGACGCAGCCGCCGACACGCCGCCAGTGGACGCCCTCTGGAAGTACAATCAGCTGGGTTTCGATCTGGTCGCTTTCAGTGGCGGGAAAGCGATGCGGGGCCCGCAAGATACGGGCTTGCTGCTGGGGCGACATGAGCTGATCGAATCTGCCAAACGTAACACGGCTCCATTCTCCAACAATATTGGCCGAGGGATGAAAGTCAGCAAGGAGGACATGGTTGCCATGTGGGCCACGGTCGAGCGTTTTGTGCAACTGGACCATGCTGCAGAATGGCGCGAGTGGGAACGACGGATCAAAGTCATCACGGAGGCTCTACAAGACATTCCGACGGTAACAATCAAACCTATCGTGCCACCGATCGCGAACCGGGTACCCCACGCGCTGATCTTCTGGGACGAACAGCAACTCGGCGTGACCCGCCAGCAGATGAAGCAGCGCCTCGCCGATGGAAAACCATCGATCGAAACGGTGCGCGTGTACGGTACCGGGGACGAAGGATTTCTGATCTCGGTGTTCATGCTACAGCCAGGCGAGGAGGCACTTGTAGCTTTGCGCTTGAAACAAATTCTGCAGGAGTGCAGCGGGTGAACGTTCTGCAGCGAAAGCTACGACCAGGGCTTCCACAAATCTCTCGAACGTGGCCAGGCACGTTGGCCGTGCACCCACCGGCTCCATCGCGATCAGGTATCGCGATCTGGACGACTCTCATCGTGTGCTGGAGTGTTCTGTTCTAAATCCGCAGCCCGCCGTTGCATGCTGGCCAGACTCGCAACCGGTTTGCGGACAGCGCCACGGTAGTCACGGGTCTGAATCGTCTTGCCGGTGTTCAGCCGCTTTTCGGCTGCCACAATTGCCCGCTTGTACTGCGGTAGCCAGCGGGCCTGGGCGACAAGCATTTCGTCAACCATTTGCCAGACTTCCGGTGGTGTGCAGACGGCCCCCACCAGTGGGTCCAGGAGCATGGCCTGCCTCAGCAACTGGTCGTCGCCGGCGACTGCGGCGGCTACCGCCAGGCGTTGAACCTCGATGGACTGCTTACAGATGGCTGCGCATCCCAGTGGCAGCGCAATGCCCGTGGTCATATGCAGGCCGTTCCCATCGACATGACCAGGGGCTTCGACAATCGCGTCCACGGGAAGATTGCTGATCGTGCCACCATTGACACGATTGAAATGGCCATGATAGGTGCGCCCTGTCTCCATGCTTTCAATAATGTAACTGCCGTGTTCTTCACTCCGTCTTTTCGCCACAAAGGAACGGGCGGGTCCTCGCAGCCACTTCGGGAAAACCGTGTCGAACCAGTTGCGTCCTTCAATACAGTTACGCAGATAGCCGGCCGTCTCACCATTAATCCACGAATGATCGCCCATCCACTGCTTCACTTCGTCCGGTCGTTTGCGATACCAGGCGAGGTACTCCGACAGATGTCCGTTGGACTCGGTCGAGAAGTGGCCGAAACGACGCAGGATGTCGATGCGCACTTTTTCCTGGTGACGGAAGAAAGGATGCGCCTCGAGAGCGGCTAGTAACTGACCACCGAGGTCTTTGCCACGGTGTCGGATATCAATGTACCAGGTCTGATGGTTGATGCCGGCGCAGATGATGTCAACTTCCTCGTGGGGAAGTTGGAACACTTTGGCGATCAGTCGGCGTCCATCCTGCACTCCATGGCAAAGTCCGATCGTGTCGACTCCTCCAGTCGTGTTGGCTGCCCAGGTCATCATCGCCATCGGGTTGGCGTAATTCAGCAACCGACAATCGGGCGCGGCGTGCTCATGAATGTCTTCACACAGTTTTAGGATCATCGGTATGCCGCGTTGGGCGTACATGATGCCCCCGGCGCAAATGGTGTCACCGACACACTGGTCAATACCATAGGTCAGCGGAATGTTCACATCGTGCTGAAAACCATCTAATCCACCAACGCGCGCAGTATTAAACACGTAACCCGCGTTGCGCAGCGCCGCTGCCTGGTCAGTGGTGGTCTCCAGCCTGGCGGGATGCTGGTTGGCCGCCAGATCCTTGCGGACCAGTTGGGCAACCATGCCAAGATTCCGCTGGGAAATGTCTTGTAAACGCAAAGTAACGTCACGGAACTCGGGCACCGAAAGCAGGTCGGCAATCAGTCGTCGCGTGAAACCAATCGAACCGGCGCCGATGAAAGTGACAATCATGGATACTGCTCAGGAGGATCGTTACAGCGGGCTCTACAAGGATAGCACGCTCCGAGGCCCGGCAAGGGACAGGGCCAAACCAGAAAGCCGACTCGCCCTGGAAGGATCCGAGAATGCCTGTTTCCCGCTCTTGAGTCTAACCGGTGTGCATGACTGACCCTGCAGTGGTTGCGACTTCAATGATTTTCGTCACGTTTTACTCTTGCGCAATCTTCCACAAATGGCTGAAACTACGAACGTAAAGGGCGCCGTTGGCGATAGCAGGAGAACACATGATTCCTTCACCCAGCGTGTTCGTTGCAACAAGGCGGCCCTTCTCACCCAATTCAATCACCTGCCCCACACCTTCTTCATTAAAACAATATAGATGACCACCTGCCACGACGGGGGAACTGGTAAAATTTCCCTTCAGCCGCACCCGCCAGTCGAGGTGGCCCGTGTTTGCGTCCGCACAATTCAGTATCGACCCATTCAGCGAGTACACTTTGTCAGCGTAACTGAGAGGAGTTGGCGTGGAGGGTCCCAGGCGTTCTTCCTGCCAGAGCAACTCCGGAAAATCGCTGCCCGGCTCGTAACGCAACGCTGTTAATCCCTTACAAGGCACATAGATCATGTTTCCAGAAACTGCACTGGAAGGAATGTTCTTACACGCTTCCGAAAAATTCCATACCTCGTCACCGGTCATCGCCTGGTAAGCTTTCAACCCATCCGCAGACTGCATGACTACCAGGTCAGGATGCTCCGCACCACCGCGCAACACAACAGGCGAGGTCCAGTTGTTCTTCTGAGGCCGGTCAACCGCCCAGCGTGTTTGACCCGTATTCACATCCAGACCAAGCCCCACGGACTGACTGTCAGTTTCAATCTGTGTCACAAGGGTTTGGCCTACGACGATCGGAGAAGATGCCAGGCCCAGGCTACCACTGGCATTCGGATACTCCAACAAAAAACCCCGCAGCCACAGCAAATTTCCTTCCAGGTCCAGGCAGACCATATCGTTCGTGGAAAAATGTGCAAAAATTCGTCGGCCATCACTGCTAGGCGTCGCCGCAGCCGTCGTTGTCCTGGGATGCGTCATCGTGCGGCCCGTGGCCCAAAACTGCCGTTCCCACCGCTTCTTCCCTGTTCTTGCATTGAAGCAGATCACATGTAATCGGCCCTGTTGGTATCCGCTGCAACTGGTCACTACGACCTGGTCACCAATCACAATCGGTCCGGAGATTCCCTGGCCTGGTAATTCAGCCTTCCAGGCAATGTTCGTTTCTTCATTCCACTCCAGGAGCACCTCTTCATCTGCGGCGACTCCCATCCCATCGGGGCCGCGAAACCGGTTCCAATCCGAACCGGGTAGGCAAGCAAAGCAGAGGAAGAACAAAGCCATCCGTACCTGGATCCGCATCACTTGCTCCCCGTTGCAACGCTATCTGCCGGTTGTGAACTTCGAACTGCCGCTTGTAAATGCGCACGGGTCGTTGACAAAATCGCTGTACCGCTGGCATCGCACACCCGTAATTGGAACTGCCACTGGGCCGTCCAGGTGGCATCCATTTCATTCTGGCACAACTTCACCAGAACGGTGTTCCGCCCGGGCAGCATCAGGGCCGGCAGACTGTATTGGTCGATCCGTGTCCCCTGATGGTATTCAGCCCGTTCAAAAAGCAACTTGCCGTTGAGCCACAGTTTCCAGGCATTTTTACAGCCCAAACGTAGTTGCACTTCCTGCTGTACTTCACTCGTGAATTCGGTAGACGCATAACCCACCACTCCCTTGAGCTTTCCAAAGAGCTGATTTAAATCAACCATTCCGTAATCATCGTCCGTGTTGTGATCGACCCATTGAATCGTGCCCGTTTTTCCTTCGTAGGAAGCATTCGGTTGAATTTGCTTCTCCGGAGGATAGGCAACAAAAAACCCCTTCCCATTCGAGTTGTCAAATGGCGCAATCAATTTCCACGTCATTAAGAAGCCAAAATGCCTCGGTAAGTCGACTTCTTGCCCGAGTTCCCGCAACCGTTCTGCAATGGTCTTGATCTGGTCGTCATGGCGGGCGCCGCCCAAGGCCTTGCGATAAAGTGCAGTCGATTCGTTTCGTCGAGCGTCGTCTCTGAAGAGCACTTCAGCTTCCGTCAGCAGTCGCCCCACTGCATCACGACGAAACTCCACCCCAGGGTCATTCAGCATCTGTGGAATGATTCGATCGGCTGCCTCCTGGTCAACCTGCGTTAACCACTCAAATGCCCGCCGCCGCGCGCGCGAATCGTGGCGGGTGTTCAACACAAATTGTTCCAGGCTCCGGACAGGCAAAGTACCCGTCCGGGTCACCTCTTTTTCGGCAATAGCGTCCACCACCGTTCCCAGCCAGTTGGCCGCCAAAGGGCTGCAGTCATTCAAACCGGCAAGAATCGTGGGCAATGCTTCCGCGCCGGAATTTGCCAGCAACTGCCATGCACGACTGGCCTCAACATTCCCCTGTGCGCCCGGACCCACTTCTCGCAAAATGGCAATCCATTGCTGGATGTCATTTGTCTGAGAAAAAATCGGCGGGTTGCAGGCAAAGGACAGGAAGCAAAGAAGAAAACCGGATCGTAACCATGAAAATAAAAGAGCTTTCATCGTGCGGTAGTCGCCGTTTCGTAAAAGTGATGCTTCTGAACCCTGCAACCATTGAACGTCGAAACCCAACCTGCGCCGGGACCAGACTGGTGATCCGCGCCCGGTCCAGAGAGTATAGCCTGCTGGCGTCCCTGTGATCAAGGATTCGAACAACGTGTTCAGAAGTGGCCCGTTCACGGTATCGAACGACGCCCGGTACATCCACCGCAAGCGTGAAAAAAATGACGTTCGCCAGAAACTGCGGTCTCTGGAAGTCCACCCGGGATTTTGGCTCAGCTCGGTTCACTCCTCATCCCGTGGTAAGATCAAGTGGCCTGACAGGCAAGATATAACAATGTGCTCCCGGTTCCTGACAGACCCAAATGATTGTGTTCATTCCATTGGACAGATCCGAATTCTGACCCTTCCCTTGCGAACCGAGAATGTCTACTGGAACAACACCCGGACTTGGTTTGGTATATAGTGAGTGCTGCGTGGCGGGTCGCCACAGGAATCACCTTGCTAAACCACAAGGGCAGTGAGCCGGAGTTTACCTGGGTTGATTCCACACCCGGGCTCATAATTTTCCCTGACCCGTCATTTTGTCCCAACACGGAGAATTACCAATGCGTGGGAGTTCTTTAACTCGTTCCCTGGAAAACCAGCGTCTGACTACTGCCAAACCCCTCGTCAACTGCTACGCTCGACTCGTGGTCACCTTGTTTTTTTTCACGTTCGCACTGGTTTCCGAGGCCAGCAAACAAGAGACGGAAGAAACCCGACCAACCGTGACACGGGTCGACAAAGACCCGCCTCCATTAGCGCCAGCGGACGTAGAACAGGCCGCTGAAATATCTGATCTTGCCACGGTACTGAGCCAACCGATCATCAATCCCGGCCAGACGCTGACAGACGTCCAGAACTTCACTTTCGTACGTGTTCCTCCAATGCCACAAGCGAGTTCGGTCGCAGAGTGGGAGAAAATTGCCGCGCGGCTGCGAGAGAACACGCTCGAAAAGATCGTTTTTCGCGGTGAGGCGGCCCAATGGCGCAATGCGTCCACCAAAGTCGAATGGCTGACAACCATCGACGGTGGTCCCGGATACCATATTAAAAAATTACGCTTCGAGGCCCTTCCGGGACTCTGGATACCGGCACTGCTGTACGAACCATCCAAACTGTCAGGCAAAGTGCCCGTGGTCATGAACGTGAACGGTCATGACCGCCAGTTGGGAAAGGCTACGCCGTTCAAACAGCTTCGCTGCATTAATTTGGCAAAACGCGGAATGCTCGCTCTGAATGTCGAGTGGTTTGGCATGGGGCAGCTATACTCCAAGGGATACTTTCACTACCGGATGAACCAGCTTGACCTTTGTGGCACCAGCGGGGTGGCGCCTTTTTATCTATCCATGATGCGTGGTCTGGATCTGCTGCTTTCGCTCGAACATGCAGATTCGCAGCGAGTCGCCGTGGCAGGACTTTCCGGTGGTGGCTGGCAAACAATCTTCATCAGCGCGCTGGACACGCGAGTCACTCTGGCAAATCCCGTGGCGGGATACTCCGGTTTTCGCACTCGAGCACGGCATCCCGAGGACCTGGGAGATCCGGAACAAGCCCCGGTGGACCTGGCAATTACCGCCGACTACCTGCCGTTAACAGCCATGCTGGCTCCCCGTCCCACCCTGTTGACTTATTGTCTGATTGACCATTGCTGTTTCAGAGCTGAACACGCTTTACCACCGTTGATGGAAGCCGCTTTGCCAATTTTTCAATTGTACGGTCGAGAAGCCAACCTGAGATCCCATGTGAATGTCACACCCGGAAACCACAACTTTGGCGTCGACAATCGTGAGCAATTCTACCGGATGCTGAGGGATCATTTTTACGATCACGACGCGAATTTTGAGATTCACGAAATACCGTCGGAAGAAGAGATCAAAACCCCGGACACGCTGCATGTCGACCTACCTCCGAATAATGCCGATTTCAACACACTGGCCTCTACATTAAGTCGCAATCTGCCGCGCCATCCGGAGTTGCCCAATGACTCCACACTGAAAGACTGGCAACAAGAAAAACGGAAAGCACTTCAGGAACTGGTGAAGTTCCGCCACTGGGAGGCACATCCCATCCATACCCGGGAACAGGAGTTTCAGGACGGTCAGGCCAAACTGCGTGCATTGCGGGTGGGTGAACCGTGGACGGTGCCCGTCGTGGAACTGGTTCGAGGCCAGCCGAGTTCCACCGTGATCCTCGTGGCCGACGACGGTCGGCAAAGTGCCGCCGCTCTGGCAAAACAACTACTCGACACAAAACAACGCGTGCTGGCCGTCGACCCGCTCTATCTGGGGGAATCCAAGATACCAGGCAGGGACTATGATTTTGCTGTTCAAATTTCAGCCGTTGGAGAGCGGCTCCTGGGAGTGCAATCCAGTCAACTCGCGGCGGTCGCCCGCTGGGCGAAAAGGGAGTTTGACGGAGCTTCCGTTCGTGTTGTGGCCCAGGGACCACGTTGCAGTCTCTCTTCGCTGGTGGCAGCTGCGATCGCGTCCGAAGCAATCGATGGCGTGGAGCTTCATGGTTCGTTGGGCAGTTTAAAAGAAGTCATCGAACAAAACATGTCACTCCAAGAAGCACCCGAGCTGTTTTGTTTCGCTCTGCTCGAAGAATTCGACCTACGTCAGTTGGTGGCCCTCGTCGCCCCGCGCCCGGTCCGCTTCACCAACGCCAGCGAGCGCGTGCAAAGGGAAATGGAAGCCCTGGACCCTTGCTACGAACATCAGGGTATCAAGATTCAAAATTTCCCGTAAATTTAAAAATCACACCTACTGCGAGGGCTCTGACAATTGGTAGCCGCCAACTCGCCACTTGACACTTCCCTCTCCACGCCTGACACTCGAACTGCATGGATGCGGTGGTGGCACGCATCGACATTTGAGTCTATCCAGTTCAGACGTTGTGCAGTTCCGTGTCGGGAACTCCCCAACACCCGGGGATGGAGAGTCGACTCTCCGGTTTGGGAACAGATTGCCCCCGCCACCACCGATGCAGAATCTGGCAACCGGGCCGTATTGGCACAACTTCCGAATGCCATTGCACATTTTTATTTCCCACGATCCAGCGCCCCTGATTGCTCCAGTCCACCGGGAGATACGTCATGAGTCAAGTCGTTCTGGCCGATGCCCACGCCGAACCCCAAAAGAATCAGCTCGATTTCGATGGCTGGAAACAACTGGGAGCCACCATTACGGAGGCGGCTTGCCAAACCGAGGACGACTTGATCGAAACATGCCGCAGCGCGCGGGTCATTGTCTACTTCGGTAACGACGTGCCGTTCACGCAACGTGTCTTATTCGAACTGCACGACTGCGTGCTGATTCAAAGAATTGCCGTCGGCTTCGACAGTGTCGACGTCGACACGGCTACCCAACTCGGCATCATGGTGGCGAACTGCGCCGGCTATTGTGATGAGGAGGTAGCCAACCACGCGCTGGCATTATTACTGGCTTGTCATCAACAACTTGGTCGCCATCACCACACCGTGACGGCAGGTCGCTGGGAAATCGACAATGAAAACATCACCCCACGCCTGAGCGAGCAGATTCTTGGAATTGTCGGCCTGGGTCGCATTGGCAGCACATTGGCACGTCGAGCCGGACCGCTGGTGCAAAGCATTCTCGTCTGTGATCCCTACATCACCAATGCACACGCCCAAAGCGTGGGCGCCGAACTGGTCGACCTTGAAACTCTGTTAAAAACATCGGACCTGGTTTCCCTGCACTGCCCTTTGACCCGGGAGACCCGGCACCTCGTTGACGAGCAGGCCTTGAAACTCATGAAACCTTCAGCAGCCCTGGTCAACACGGCGCGGGGCCCGATAATTGACCTGGAGGCTCTGCGTCATACGCTGGAGTCCGGCCGTCTGCGCAGCGCCGGACTTGACGTCCTCAGCGTGGAACCACCTCCGCAACCACTGCCTGAACTTTTGTTCTTGCCGAATGTGATTACCACGCCGCACTGCGCTGCCTCGTCCCCTTCAGCCAGGGCAGCAAAGTGGCGCATCGGCAACGAAAGTGTAGCATCCGTACTGGCCGGCAAACGGCCTGCCCCACTCGCCAATCCACAAGTCAAGGCAAGAATGGAGCAGTAAATTCCGGCGGGTAGCCAACGTGTTACCCTTGGTTTGCGATCGTCTCACGAACGCGGCAAGACGGGTCGGCCGAAGCTGGCGAAGGTTTTAAAAGGAGCCTGCAATCGTTCTGCTACTGGCCAGGCTGCCCCAGGACTGTCATCGTAAACCACCCCGAAAATCGTTTCGGATGTCGAGACCAACTACGGGATTGACCATCGGTGCCGTGGCGAGGTGGCACATTTGTGCCCCCGCCGCAAGGTAGGCCCGCAGGTGTTCCGCCGAACTGATTCCACCCACACCTACCAGATGGAGGGGCAGATTCCGCTCGGTGATCAGTTCTCGCATCATTCTGATCTGAGCGATCGAAGTGTCCCGAATCGCAGCACCGCATATGCCTCGTTTCTGCCTGCCGTACATGAACTGTTGTTGCCGGTTTCGAACCATAGTGGCGATGCTGTTGGTTAAGGCCAATGCATCCACAACATGGCCTACAGCATCCAGCAGGGCTGCTGCAGATTCCGCAGAAGGAAAATATCCGATCTTCATGATGTACGGCACCGAACCGATGGCCTCCCGCACCCGCTCGGCAACCAGTTTCGAGTCGTCCGGACTGCGATAAAGTTGGCCGTCGCAGGTTGTGACGTTGGGGCAGGAAAAATTCGTCTCGACAGCATCGGCGCCACTTTCGACAGCCCAACGGGCACAACGGGCGTAGTCCTCAGCCAGTTCGGCAATCGACCAGCCCTCTTGAATGGTCCCCACAACCGATACGGAAAGCAACTTTTCCGCAGGCAACCGTGCACGCGTTTGTTCAACGTCACGTCGCCACACCTGCGGGGCCTGAGACGGCATGCCGAAGGAGACGGCCCAACTGCCTAGCATCCGGTCACTAGCCTGGACGTCACTTTCACTCCCCGTTAACTGCTCATTGGCGACCGGTTGTAAATTGGGCAATGGGTGACACTCGTGTTTTCCGCTCCGAACGGTTTTATACGTCAAAACGTCAAATCCCAGGCTCGCGTAGTAGAGACACCACTTGCCATTCAACAATGGTCCCGCGGAAATCCCCAGCGGCGAAGGGACCGGCCGATCACAAAACCGCCAGTTTCCCGGCACTTTCTGCGTGGGAGTCTCGACCGGGTCCGGCACGTGTTCGTAGTTCCATGCATAACTGCGTGTGCGGTCGTAGCGGTCCAGTCCTGGCAGATCGTTCATGCCTGCATTCTAACACAGGATGTGGAGCGCGCGGGCCGGACACGGATGAGGGAAAACATCGTGGCCGTCTCACCCTGAAAGAAGCGAACTCTCTGCACGCCCGCGACAGAATTCCAGGGGCCACAAAAATCTCGTAGACCGTATTAAGCTTCCCCGGTCACTACCTACTTGCGTTCGCAGCGTTTTTTCGGGGAAACGCTACACACCGGATCCCCCGGGACGCGGTGAACAACTTTGTCGTTTCACGTTGCCACCAGGACTCCCTGGTTTCTGTTCACTGCTCATAAGCCGCTTGGTGATCGGCAATCCGTGCCTGTTGATTGTCCCCCCGGTGCAACACCAACCGATGCCGTATTACCAGTAACTCTTCGCCAGATAGCTCAATGGGTTCCCGACCCGGATAGACAACATTTTGCATACCGTAGTGTCGCAACAACCAGCGAGGTGGAAACTCCCGCAGAGATGGATGACTGAGAATCGCGATCCCTGAAGTTGCGTGACCAGCTGCGAAGCGACCGCTGACGTCCGCCCAACGGGCGTGGGTCCCCACCGCATCTTCTGACAAGAGCCCACCCGTATCGACAATCTGCATCTCATCAGGAGGTCCGACTCGGACGGTGAACCCGGAATAACCTCGTTCGTTTTCGGATCCGCCGATCCGTACGTCGGGCAGCAGTGGCTTGAGCCGGATTGCAAAATCGACGTACTGGGTATCTTCCAGGGCATGGAAAAGTCGAATCGTCGTGATCTCCTCGACGATCGGCTTGTGTTCACCCCCCGCATCGGTTACCAGCGACGAGGTCCAGTGGGATCGTACCTTGAGCGTGGCAAAGAGTGGTCCCTGCGAAACGATCTCGGCCTGTTGCACGACCAGCAAAAAATCTTTCGTGATCCAAGGATCACCTGCCCGCTTGTCACCAATCCAAAGTTGATGCCAGGCCCAGAAAACACCGTGGTGATGTCGATGGTCGGAAGGAAAGACCTGGGTCACAACTTCTCCGTCCAGGCCCCGTAATGGATGGACAAATCCGGCGCGTTGAAATTGGCCATCCATCGTGCGGGGGGTTTTCTGGTAGAAAAGCACCGGTCGGTCGTGATCGCGAAACTCAAAACCCTCCGTTTGCGGTTCGATAACAACCTCGTCCTGCGACTCGACCGGGTGTGCCACAAGTTGGATTTGTTTCCCCAGCAACCGCTGATCCTGAATCCGGACAGCGCACCAAAGGCGGCCATCACGATCCCGCTGGGCCAGCATCTTCTTTGTCCCTAGTCGCCGGTCCCGTAACTGAAAGACTGTCGACTGCGACGCGTCGCACGGAGCATCCACCACCAGATAAGTGTACAACCCCAAGGGAAAGTGTGAAGGAACCCGGACTGACAGCTTGTGAGGCTTGCCGGCCCGTAAAACAACCGGTTCCACACAGATCAACATCAGGGTTGCAGACAGTAACAACAAAGAACGCATGGCCGTCTCTCCAAAATACTCCAACTGCTATTCATTCGAACCAGCGTCGTTCATTTTCACACGCGACACCCGTTCCATGCAAGAACTTCCGGAGAATCCTATGATAAGCTCGCGTTTTCCTTCATGATAACACCCCAGGTGGAACCGCATGAAATTCTTTGTCAAAACAGGGTAGGGAAAGATTTACGGGTTCCTGGTGAAAACCGGCATGCTGATCGAACTGCAACTGGTAACCTAAAGAAACTTACAACATGATAAGTGAACCGCCATTGCATTTGCGAAAGGCAGATTTTCTGAAATGAACGAAATGTCACCCACCATTGAGCCAGCCGTGTCCCAGGACTTCCTGCAGGTGTCGGCACTCGACCGGATCGCATGGATTCAGACCGGGCAGTCATACATTCCCGATGGTGAGCACGTCTGGCGAGTTTGGTGCGAATACGCAATGGTTCTCGTCGCCCGCCTGCGGGAAGCCAACCTGTCCGAATCGGGGAACATTGCAGGCAGCCTTGTTATGTTTCGCACCCACACCGACGAGGAGTTTCTGCACAAGATCATGGTCCACCCGGACATGCGAGGGCGCGGAATAGGGACACGGTTAATGCAGACGGCGCTGCAAAACACAACCAACTCCGTCCTGCTGACGGTGGACCCGGAGAACGCGGCCGCCGTCCAGTTGTACCAGAACTTTGGTTTTCAGATCCGCCAGCGCATCGACGGGTATTATCGCCCGCAGGAGGATCGATTTTTGATGGCCTATGAACCTGGACTGGCGTAATCCACTGCAGTGACATGCGGGTCGCCTAAGTCCTTGTTCCCTACCCACCCTCTCCAATGCAATACAGGAAGTGGTCGCTGCGCAAGAAAATCTGACTGTTGGAGATGACCGGACTAGCGTTGAAAGTACTATCGTCACTAAGCGTGTTGTGCGCGATTTGCATGAACTCCGGCTCGGCTTTCAGTACGTAAGTTCCATCATAGCGTGTCACAATGTAGATCTTGTTTTCTCCCGTCAAAGCGGATGCGTAGGGCTGGCTCGGAAATCGCTCGGAATACATGACTTCGCCATCACGAAGTCGCACACAGTACGCAACCTGGTTCCGATCACTGACCCAATACATATGGCCCGCATGAATGACCGGAGAAGAAACGTTCGCACCCGCCTTTGCTTCCCACAACCGGTGCGTCTCCGTGACGTCGCCTTCTCCACCTGCACGGACCGCGATGGCCCGCGATTGACGACCTCCAATCGCGTAGACAATCCCTTGATGTGAAATCACACTGGGACAGACGTAGTCTTGAATTCCGGCACAACGCCACAACTCTTCCCCCGTATCGGGGTTGAATCCCAGAATGTAATTTCTGACGCTGACCACCAATTCCTGTGTGTTGGCGGATAGTTGTACCAGGTGAGGCGTATTCCATGAACTGTCCATGCCAGGCACCCTCCAAACCTCCCTGCCCGTCACTTTATTCACCGACACCAGTGAACCGCTCTCCACACTTGCGTTGACAATGACCGTCTGCTTGTAGAGTACTGGCGAGGTGCCACAGCCCCATCCGTGTGTTTGGGAGCCGACATCCGCATGCCAGATCTGCTCGCCATTCAAATCAAACTTAAAAAGACCCGTCTGGCCAAAGAAAACATACAGAAATTCCCCGTCGGTAGTCGGCGTTGGACCAGCATAACCGTGATCTCGTACCCGTTCTGATTCGGGTAGTTTCGGCCGTATGTTTCGATTCCAAAGGACCTGACCATCTTCTCGGTGGATGCAGACGACGTGCAGCAACAGGTCCTCCATCTTTTCCGAGTCCGGATCAATTCCAAATCCGCTGTAGCACGTCAAATAAACCCTGTCGCCCAGAACAATCGGACTGGACGCACCGTAACCCGGTAAAGCGGTCCGCCACTTCATCTTTTCCGTGTCACTCCAGGTCACGGGCAAGTTTTTTTCGCCAGATACCCCCAGACCGCCGGGACCCCGGAATTGAGGCCAATCTGCCGCCTCAGTTTGCGTAGCCATGCTACAGGCAAGCCACAAAATCAATACCGTGCAACTTAAGCAAGTACCCTTCAATGTTTGTACCTCCGCATCAATGGCCGCATGTCACTGCTATCAACTTGTTACCCTGCCGATTATCGCACCGACCGGAGACATCATCAACCCAATTCTTCGACCCTGTGAAATTGTGTGCGGCCAAAATTTTTGACTGGAACGGAAATCCATTTGAAAACTCGCGTTGCCCGCCCGGGTTGACGCGACACACCCTACAATACCCTTTGTCGATCCGGGCAACAGGCCCGACGGGAACCAACGTGGGCACTGAGCGGACGAGAACGCAACGGGTTGCACCACACTGGCATAACCGAATCAACCCGTTGGCTCCGGTGAAATCCCTTGCAGTGCTGCATGCAAAGAGCGCGGTCCGGGTTCCATGATCTGCAGTGGCACATCGCACGTTACTTCGATTACCCACGTTCGATCCGATTCGAGGGCCTGGGAAACCGCAGGGCCAAGTTGATCCAAGGAGGTCACCCGTTGTCCCCGACACCCAAATGACTCGGCCAAAGCGACGAAGTCGGGATTCACAAGGTCAACACCAAGCGTGCGACCATAGCGTACTTGCTGCTGAAGTTTCAACACACCGTAACTGTTGTTGTTGAACAACAAGACCACTATGGGAAGCTGGAACTGGACTGCGGTTGCCAGTTCCTGACAGTTAAACAAAAAACCACCATCTCCTGAAATCACAACCACCGGACGTTCCGGCCGCGCTACTTTAGCACCAATTCCGGCCGATACACCGAATCCCAACGTGCAGAAACCCCAGGGATAGATACTGGTACGGGGTTCATACACATCAAGTAGCCGACGGCACCAGTAAGCAGCCAGCGTGAGGTCACTGACAATGATTGCCTCGCGGGGCAACGCCGACCGGAGGGTCTCCACAAGTTCGACACCTTGTGGTGCAATCTGACGGCAATCATCGACAATCTGTTGCCGTAAGCGGGCGACCTCCCCATCTCGAGCCTCCATCACTTTTATCTGCATGGCATCCAAACTTCCGTTTAGCTGCCTCAGCGACTCACGGGCATCACCCACCACAGCCACCGTCGGCGGGTAGTTGCGCCCCATCTCTTGCGGGTCGATGTCGACATGAATCAAGTTGTCTGGTAGCCGTAACGTCCACCCGACCGCTTCTTCCTCAGTGAAGCGTGTGCCCACGGCAAGCATCACGTCGCAGCCCGCAACAAACTCTCTCGCTGCGGGATGGACCATCGCGCTGCCGGCTGAGAGGGGATGATCGCCCGCAATCGCTCCTCTTCCGAGAATGGTCGTAAAGACCGGCGCCTGCAAGCGCTCCGCTAGTTCCCGCAACTCGGCACTGGCACCGCTGCTTATCAAACCTCCGCCAGCCCAGATCACGGGTCGCCGACTTTGACTCAAGAGTTGGGCCGCCTTTTCGATCGATTCCGAACTCGGTTGCCGACGGACCCAGGTGGCCGGCTCCGATATTTCAACATTGTCACTGGCATCCAAAACGTCACAGGGGATTTCCAAGGCGGCCGGGCGGGGGCGCCCTTCCTGCATTTTCAGAAATCCTTCCTGCAACATCCCCGGGATGGTGGCCACCTCGTTGGCCAAGCGGCACCATGTCGTCACGGGACGCAAACAAGCCAGCTGGTCACGACATTCATGAATGAACCCCTTCTCCTTGCCAATCATTTCGCTCGGAATTTCACTGGCAATGCAGAGTACGGGGGACGAATCACAATAGGCGGTACCCAGGGACGTGATCGCATTCAGCACTGCCGGCCCCGAAGTACAAAGACAAACTCCCACCTTTCCACTGGCCCGGGCATAGCCATCCGCCATGAATGCTGCGCCTTGTTCATGACGCGCGACAATATGGCGGATACCGCCCGCGTCTAGTAGCGCCTCGTACAAAGCCAGATTATGAGCGCCGGGTATGCCGAACACCGTGTCCACGTCATGGACTTCCAAAGCATGAACAACCGCTTCGCCACCGGTCATCTGCATCGAATCCAGCACCCTTTCCACTGGCTGCGGAACTAGCCTGCGGTGGAAGAAATTGGCCCTGCAGCGTTCACCTCACTGCTCACACCGTTGGCATAGTGGACGAAGTTTTCCGTAAACAAATCGGCGAGTTTTTTTGCCGTTTGGTCGTAGGCAGTTCCGTCGCTCCATGTGTTCCGTGGAATCAAAATATCCGCAGGCACATTCGGAACCTCGGTCACCATCTCCAAGCCAAAAAAACTGTCCGTCTGCGTGGGCGCATCCGTGAGTTGCCCGGCGTAGATAGCTGCGATGATCGCACGGGTGTGGGACAGTTGAATCCGTTTGCCAACACCATGGGGCCCTCCACTCCACCCCGTGTTGATAAGCCAAACCGCTGCGTTGTGCTGCTTGATGTTTTGCGACAGGAGGTTGGCATACTTGCCCGGATGCCAGACAAGAAACGGTCCACCAAAACAGGGAGAAAAAGTGGCCTGAGGTTCAGTGACCCCCACTTCGGTACCGGCAACTTTCGCCGTGTACCCGCTAATAAAATGGTATTCGGCCTGGGCCGGCGTCAGACGACTCACCGGCGGCAACACCCCAAAGGCGTCGCATGTCAGAAAAATAATGTTGGTTGGATGTCCGGCAACACAGGGAATCTTGACATTTGGAATGAACTCGATGGGATACGACCCGCGCGTATTTTCCGTGATGCTCGCATCGTCAAAATCAACACGGTGGTCCACCTTGTCGTAAACCACGTTTTCCAGAACCGCACCATATCGCAAGGAATCGAAGATCTCCGGTTCGGCTTCTCGCGTCAGGGAGATGGTCTTGGCATAGCACCCGCCTTCGATGTTAAAGATGCCGTTGTCCGTCCAGCAGTGCTCGTCGTCACCGATCAGCAGTCGTTGCGGGTCAGCCGACAACGTGGTCTTCCCCGTGCCGGAAAGTCCGAACAACACCGAGGAGGTGCCGGTCTCTCGATCGGCGGTCGCGGAACAGTGCATGGAGAGAACATTTTGTGCAGGCATCAGGTAATTCATCAGCGTGAAGACAGCTTTCTTCATTTCACCCGCGTACTGGGTTCCCAAAATGACCACTTCCCGACGTTCCAAACTCAGGTTGACGCTGGTCTTGGAGGTCATCCCCGTGGTATGGCTGTTGGCGGGAAAATCTCCGGCATTGTAAATAACACAATCGGGCTCACCGAACTCTGCAAGTTCGTCCCGGGTCGGACGGATCAGCATGTTGTGCATGAACAATGCATGGTAAGGCCTGGCGCAGATGACTCGAACCCTGATCCGGTAACGCGGATCCCAACCGGCAAATGCGTCGATACAATACAATTTTCCAAGTGTATTGAGGTAGTCGATCGCCCGCTCGCGATTGGTCATGAAGGTCGACTCGTCAATGCCGACGTTTACATCTCCCCACCAGACATCCCCCGCGGAATCCGCGTGCTCAACAACTCGCTTATCCTTGGGAGAACGTCCCGTTTTTTTTCCTGAATAGGCAATCAGTGCGCCCGTGTCTGAAAGAGCGGTACCCGCTTCTTCACGTAGGGCCTCCTCACATAAACCGGCTGGGGACAAGTTTCTCAGTACAGAACTAACCTGAATACCGTGGTCACAAAGATCAAACATGTTTTCAATTCGTGAACTTCTGGTGAAATGGGAAGGTGATTCTTGGATGATCTTAGTCAGTGTCGCCAACCGGGTCGCTCGTCATGTTCGCTGGAGCGCTTCAGGTTTCCGGCAAACGAAGCTTTGATGATAGCGCAAGACTCCTCGTTTGAAAAGTGCCCCGTCCCGTTATTTGTCCGTGGATTCGCCTCCGGTTCACCTGACAACTCGCCGGGAGTCCATTGATCGAAAGATCACGACTGGGCAAGATGATCACGTTCGACATGAACCACAATACGGCGGATGAGCCATCCGCCCCTAATCGTCAAGTCGCAGCGCTACCCGAATGACAATCGATTCACCAAAACACCACCGGCCCGTTGACGGAACTTGTAAACTGAAGACAGAAACTCTTTGCCAATCGTGGCACTCTGCAAAACAATACCACAGTGCAATTATTTTTCAGGCAGGAGACTATGGGACCAAAACAACTCGGTATTCTTCATCCCGGTTTGATGGGTGCATCGGTCGGTGCGGCTGCTAAGAACACGGGCGTTTCCGTATGCTGGGCATCAGAAAACCGCAGCGAGAAAACCGTGACGCGTGCCGCAATGGCAGCATTCGAAGATGTGGAGACGGTGGCAAACCTGGTTGGTAACACCGAAATTATTATCTGTGTCTGTCCCCCCGCGGCGGCAACCACCGTCGCTGAAGAGGTGGCACGTTGCGGCTTCCGGGGAATCTATGTCGATGCAAATGCTATTTCTCCCGCGAGGTCCGAAAGGATTGGCACAACCGTTCAATCTGCGGGGGCCAAATTCGTTGATGGGGGGATTGTTGGTGAACCTGCCTGGAAAGCCGGGACGACCCGTTTGTACCTCTGCGGAAGCCAGGCTCCGTTAGTTTCTGCATGTTTTCGTGAAAGCAATCTTGAGCCGTTGATCATTGATGCGCCTCCCGGCGCCGCCTCAGCGCTGAAGATGGCCTACGCTGCCTATACAAAAGGAACCACCGCGCTGCTAACAGCCGTCTTGGCGGTCGCTGAACATGAGGGAGTTCGTAGTCATTTGCAACATGAGTGGTCCTTGTCACAAACGACCCTCTCCCAGGAAGCCGTCGCACGGGTTTGTAAAAACACGTTCAAAGCCTGGAGGTTCGAAGGCGAAATGCGAGAGATTGCGGCCACGTTCTCTGCAGCAGGATTGCCCGATGGTTTTCACGACGCGGCATCAGAGATTTTTCGAAGACTGTCGAATTTCAAAGGTGCTGTGGAAGCTCCCCTCCTGGAAGACGTGATCGAGTCTTTGTTGACACCACCCAGCCCTGATTGAACCGATCCAGATCCCGCGAACCTGAAACATAAAGGCTGCCTGCGCAGGAAACAAAAAGTTGGTTTCACCACGGGCAGAAGAAAAAACAACCGTTCAGATGCAAAACAAATCGAGCACGGTTTTGACAGCACCATGGACCGGTCTGCTTTCGGGATCTTGCTGTCCATCAGAAAAACAGGCTGCGCGCGGTGGGCAATAGGTGTTAGAATTCATAGCATGGTTATTCGACGTTTTGCAACTCGAACTGTGGCTTGTGTAGTGTTCTGCATGGCAAGCGTTGTAAGCACTTCTTTAGCAGAACAGCATGCGGTTGATTTTGCAGCTGCCCGGGAAAGCCATTGGGCCTACCGCGCCGTCATTTCACCGCCGGTTCCAGTGGTGCCAGGAGCACCAGCCGGGTCCTCCAAGATCGACCAGTTCATTCTGGCAGCACTGCATGAGACTGGCTTGCAGCTTGCTCCCCCAGCCGATAGACAAACACTTCTCCGACGAGCCACATTTGATCTGATCGGATTACCACCTACCCAGGCACAGGTTCAGGATTTCCTGAACGACAAGTCGCCGGATGCATTCGCCAAGGTGGTCGACCGACTGCTCAATTCGCCACGCTATGGCGAACGATGGGGGCGACACTGGCTCGATTTGGCCCGCTATGCCGACACGCATGGCGGGGCACCGGTCGACGTGGTTCGGTTTCCATTTTCCTACACTTACCGTGACTATGTCATTGCTGCGTTAAATAGCGATCTACCCTATGACCGGTTTGTCCTGGAGCAGATTGCCGCCGACCAGTTGGGCCTGGACAGAGATTCCCGCCCTCTGGCTGCGCTCGGATTTCTGACCGTGGGACGCCGCTTTCGCAATCCTCATGACACGATTGATGATCGGATCGATGTGGTGACACGGGGATTGATGGGGCTGAACGTCACCTGCGCCCGTTGCCATGACCATAAATTTGATGAGATTCCCACGGAAGACTATTATTCGCTCTACGCCGTGTTTTCCGGCGACAGTGAACCGGACGATTTACCGTTGCTGGGCAGCCCGCAAGATACACCCGAATATCGAGAGTTTCAGCGCGAACTCGGGCGTCTCAAAAGCGTACGTGACAACACCCTGCGTGATCACAATCAAGTGCTGCAAAATCGGCTGCGAATGCAGGTCGGAATGTATTTACGAGAGCTTGTAAAAGAAACTCCGGAACAAGACCTCTCCACGATCTTTCTTTCCTATCGGACGGAAGACGTGCGACCGGCCATCCTCAACCGCTGGCGCAACTACCTGACCAAACAGGGAACCAAAGACGATCCGGTGTTCGGGCTGTGGCATCGTTGTTTGAAGTTATCCCCGGACGACTTCAAAACACGCAGTGCAGAAATCATTGCCCAGATGCGGGCAGAAAACGGCGAAGATGGCCAGGACCCTGACAAGTACAACGCCCCTCCCGGCACCGCTCCCCGTTGGAATCCGCGCGTCTTGGATGCAATGGCTGCTCGTCCGCTATCTTCCATGTTCGATGTCGCGAATGTTTATGGTGAACTTTTCACCACCATCCAACAAGAATGGATGCAGGGATTGTTGGACATGGCGCTGCAGGCGTTGCCGGATGCTCCCTATATTGGCGATCACGATCCGCGGTATGTGTTTCTCAACAGCCCCGTGAATCGACAGTTGCGATCACACCTGCAGGCCGCAGGAACTCCGACGGTGATCGCCTACAAATCGGCCAGGGACCTGCTCAACAGGACCTATCGAGATCGCGTGGTAGGAAAGGAAACGGAGGTGCATGACCTGTACCTTCAATCTGAATTCTCCCCACCACGCGCGATGACGCTGGCCGAAAAAGAAACTACGGGCCCTCAGCACGTTTTTTTACGCGGCAGTCCTATCAACCGCGGCAGGCTGGTGCCAGCACGGTTTCTCGGAGTCTTAACTGAGGGCGAGAGGGTCATTTTCTCGGATGGCCATCGCCGCCTGGATTTAGCGCAAGCGATCGTGGATCCGGACAATCCTTTAACGAGCCGGTTTCTGGTGAATTGGGTTTGGAGGCACCACTTCAGGCGGGGGCTGGTGCGCACAGCGGATGATTTTGGAACGCGTGGCGAGTTGCCGACTCATCCTCAACTATTGGATTACCTCGCGACAAGCTTCGTGCAGAACGACTGGTCCTTAAAACAGCTTCAACGACAAATCATGTGTTCAACCGTTTATCAACAAAGCTCCAGCCACGCAGAAATGCAAATGCAAATTGCCGCATCCGTGGATCCTGAAAACCGATTGCTCTGGCGGATGCCTCCCAAACGGCTGGAACTAGAAGCCATGCGTGATGCCATGCTCAGCGTGGCGGGTGTACTGGATACCTCCATGGGCGGGAGGCCCGTCAATTTATTTGCAGAGCCATCCGTTCCACGGCGCAGTATCTACGGGTTTGTTGACCGTGATGTGATCGCTTCCTTGTTCAGCACGTTTGACATGGCCGACCCGAGTAGCTGCACCGCCACGCGCCCGGAAACCACGGTGCCTCAACAAGCCCTGTTTGCACTTAATTCCACGTTTGTGCTGGAACAAGCCGACTCGTTGGCAACATCCACGCGCGGCAAGCAGCCAACGGGTGACTCCGAGCGGGTCCGTCGACTCTATCACCGTGTTTACGCACGGGATCCTGATCCAGACGAATTGGCCATCGCATTGCAGTACATCCACGCGCAGTCCGCCGATGCTAAACTGGACGGCTGGACGAAATATGCACAAGTGCTCCTGGCTGCCAATGAGTTCATGTTTATCGACTGATGTTTTTCTCCGAAACAAACGCCATGCATGACGCCATCAAGAGAGAGTCCTCACCGCTGGTCCCAGCATTCTCCCGACGGGACCTGTTGCGCCGCAGCGGGACCGGATTCGGCGCGCTGGCCCTTGCGGGCCTGGTCGGCCAGGAGACGATGGCGGCATCCCGGACTGGTACTGCCGTAGAACTGCCGACAACCGCGAAGGCCCCTCACCACGCGGGACGTGCCAAACACGTGATTCACATCTATTTGAACGGTGGCATGTCTCAGGTCGACACATTCGACCCCAAGCCCGAACTCACCCGACGCGCGGGACAAATGCTGCCGTTTACCAACCTGCAAACCGAACGTCGCACCGGGACGGCATTGGCTTCGCCGTTTCGTTTTTCCAGACATGGCCAAAGCGGCATCGAAGTCAGCGAGATTTTTCCGTATTTAGCGCAATGCGTTGACGATCTGACGGTCGTTCGCTCGATGTACGCCGAACTTTCTAATCACGAATTGTCCTTGATGTTGATGAACTGTGGCGATCAACGGCTCGTGCGACCCAGTATCGGATCCTGGGTGACTTACGGCATGGGAACCGAGAATGAAAACATGCCTGGATTTGTCGTGCTTTGCCCGGAAAACCTTCCCGTGGCGGGAGCCGACAATTGGCGAAGCGCCTTTCTTCCCGGAATTTATCAGGGAACTTTAGTGCATACCAAGAACTCCTCACCGGAAAAACTCATCGAGAACCTGCGCAACAAATACCTGGCTGCGGCGGAACAGCGTGACCAGCTCGACCTCCTGCAGACGCTCAACCGACGCCACTTGGAAGCTCGCCACAACGAAGCCGCACTGGAGTCCCGCATTCACTCCTTTGAATTGGCCTATCGCATGCAACTGGAGGCGATTGACGCCTTTGACACCCAGCGGGAGCCGGAACACATTCAACGTCTGTATGGTGAAGGAGTCCAGAATCGACAGCTGCTCATCGCGCGGAGGCTGGTCGAACGCGGTGTCCGATTTGTCCAGGTGTGGCACGGTACCCTTCAACCCTGGGACAGCCATTCCGACATCCAGACGGCACATCGCACGGTGGCCAGCCAATGCGACCAGGGGCTGGCGGCGCTGATCATCGACCTCAAGCAGCGCGGAATGCTGGACGAAACGCTGATTGTGTGTTCGGGCGAATTTGGCCGCACACCAACCGTCGAAATGAACACCTCCGGAGGTGGGGGAACTTTGGGTCGCGACCACAATCATTGGGGATTTAGTTTGTGGATGGCCGGAGGCGGCATCCAGGGTGGCAGGGTTTACGGCGCCACGGATGAGTTCGGTTTCCAGGCCGTCGAGAATCCTGTTTCCGTCCACGATCTACACGCGACCATGCTCCACCTGCTGGGCTTCGACCACGAACGTCTCACTTACCGCCACGCGGGACGTGATTTCCGTCTTACGGACGTCCATGGTCGCGTCGTGACCGATCTCTTTGCGTGACCTGACGCTGCTGTTAGAAGTCCCTTGCAAACTTTGACCGTCTGCTCGATCCACCGGCAGTTGCTGCTCACCTCACGCATGGATTGGAACAACTGGAGCGTCACTGAGGCCGGGCTGCCATCTCCAACAATGGCTTTAAGTACACACCGCTCCGACTGACGGCCTCCTGAATCGGCATGACATTGGCAAACGCCTGATGCACCGTGACATAGCCACTGTAATGCAAGTCCTGCAATCCTGTGAAAACGTCCTGGAAGTTGACTCCTCCTTCATCCCAAAGGCCAATCGGATCGAACCCCACTTCGCCCCGAGTCCAAGTCTTCGCTTTTATCGGGCTCTCCGGATTGGGATGGTGATTCTGCACGTAAACGTTGAACAAATACGGCTCCAGCTTGCGAATCGCGTGGTAATCGTAGTCCTGTCCCGCCAGCATCCAATTGGCAGGCTCGTAGATGATCCCGAAATTCTGTCGTTTGACTTTCTTCAACACACGTAAGGACCCTTCCACCGTTTCAAAAAGGCTTGCACAATGCGATTGATGGGCCAGACGCACATCTCGTTCACGCGCTTCATCACAGGCCTTCTGCGCCCAGCGAATGTCTTGATCTTTTTTCATGCAAACGCGAATTAAATCGGCACCAAATGTCTCGGCAAGATCAAGGTAAGGCGTAATGTTCCGCAGGCACTCCGGACCCTGTTGGTCATTTCTTGGTATAGCAGTATCACCCGTCACCATTGACACTCGCAGTCCGGCCGCCCGGATCTTGCCGCTCAGCTCACGAACGACATCTTGCGGTGTCTGAATGCCGGCTTGTGAGGCCCGCATACAAAGCGCCTGGTAGCCGTTGTCCTTCGCCAGACGGATCAACTGCTCCAGAGACATGGTGGACTTGTCTTTTGACGACATTGTCTCGGCCACGCGAACAGAGAGAGACAGCTTCATTCCGGATGGGCGACTTTCAGCCACTTCGGGTCGGGCCGCTGTGGATTTGCCACAAGCAAACCTTCCGACGATGATTCCCGTCGCTGCCATCCGCGAGGAAGTGCTGACAAATTTACGGCGAGTTATTTTCTGCATCATGAATACGTCTCACGCAGGGTACAAAAGATCGCACACACAAAAGCGGTAGAGTGAACCAACCTCTGATGCCTTCAAAAATTGGCGGATGCCTGTTGTTATTATCGCCCTGTTGTTATTATCGCAATGCCCGATGCAACCAGCAAAGCCTCTCATTTTCAATTTGATGAAGTTTTGTTTCACCGCGCCCTGCACAACTTCTTTGCAACGCACCTGTTACCACGGCCCAAGTACCAAGAACGCTTTCGGAACAATCTTCATCGACTCCCCGTGTCTAGGCAGTTACCAATGGCGTGTTTGCATGGACGAAAATACTGGTAGTCAGCTCTTCTTGCCGGTATCCGGAGGGCCCTTCTTGGTATGCCGATTACTCTGAAACCCATCTCGGGTTCGGCTCCCAAACCTTTACATGCGGAAACCCAACTGGAGTTGGTGACTGCATCCCGGGTTGGCCGCCATTTCTACCGTCAATCAGACAAACCGACCTACAGACAGAAAACCCGGATTACATACAGAGCACCCTCTTCTGCATATTTTCCGGTGGCGTTCCACTACCTGGCCGGGGCTTCCTTCGAAAATTGATTGTCTTCGCTCTCCGCTGCCATCCGCTGCCAGTGATGCTCCGGTTTCCAGCCAAGCAATTGCTTCAGCTTCGAACAATTCACCAAGCCGGTCCTATCAGGAAATTCTCCGCGGAAGTCCGTGACATGTGAATAAAATTTTCGAAGCAGTTCCTGCGTCGGAGTCGGGACACACACATCGTCGGCAGACACGTTAAAGACTTCGAACCCGTCTCTCTCCGATGCAATCCAAGCCAGGCACGCCGAGGCGACGTCTCGTGCGTCCACGTACGACCACAACGCGTCTACGGCAGCTTCATCACTTGTCGTGAATTTTCTAAATCGCCACTCGTACGATCCTTCGTAGACAATACGCTGGGGGCGCAGCCCGGCAACGGCCATCCCGTGCCAACGAACATAATGCGACGCGAGCGTGTCGAGATTCTGTTTCACAGCGCCGTAAATGCTTGTGGGCAGCGCGGGCGAATCTTCATCAATCGGCAGGTAGGCCGGTTGAAGAAAGTCGCCGTAGACCTGAGGGCTGCTGGCCATGACCACTCGCGGAATTCCCAGATTGGCTGCTGCCTGCAGAACGTGATACCCGCCCAACGCTAAATTTCGATAGGCCGTTTCCCACGAGGTCCACGAATCGGTCGGCAAACTGCCAAAGTGGACAACAGCATCAGCCCCGGCAAATGCGTCATGCACGGCTCCGCCATCCTGCAGATCAAGCTGCAAATAGTCTGTTTCCCAAACGCCACATGGTTTCAAATCGATTCCCAGCACGTCGTAACCCGCCTCTCGAAAGACCTTGACAATCGAGATGCCCGTGCCACCCTTGGATCCTGTGACAACAACCTTTTGCATGGTTCCCAGTCCTGTAGATGCTTGGTGCGTCAAAAATACCCTGACCGCCGTTTATCGTATCGGATCCCATATCATTCGACAACGAACCCGGACTATCTTGCTCTTCGCCGTAACCACTCGGCGGTCCCCGCTACGTTCTGTAAGGCCCCTTAATTCATAGTATCAAATCGGTAGAATGAGTTCGAAGAACAAAACCAGGAACCAACATCGCTCAGAACACGTCATCGGAAATCCACCCATGGCATTCCTGGGTGCCACTGAAAAACTATTTCTCCAAAATCTCGGCAGCAAACCATTCCATCGACAACAAGTAGCCGTCGCGGGGCGTGAACATTCAGGATCAATTCTCAAGCAACCACCACACAGAACCAGGATATTTTCCCATGCAGTTAAAAACTCGAATGCACCAACACCTCGAAGCTGGACAAACTGCCGGCGGCTTCGGATTTGCATTGAACTCACCAGAGGCAGTGGAGTTTCTACTACAGAACGCCAAGCCTGACTTCATCGTGATCGACGCGCAACATGCGCCGATCACACCGGCTGATGCGGCCCACTTGCTACGGGCAGCGCAGTCAACAGATCCATTGGCGACACCCATCGTACGGGTTCCCTGCCATGATATCTATTGGATTCAGCAAATGCTGGATTTGGGTTACATGGGGTTGATCGTACCGCTCTGCGAATCGGCAGAACAGGCCCGCGCACTGGCCCAAGCCACTTACTACCCGCCACAAGGATTGCGATCGATTGCAGGAAGCATTCGAGCCAACATGTATGATCAATACATCGAGCAGATTAACGAACACGTTCTGCTGCTGCCTCAGATCGAATCCCGTGGCGGATTGGAAAACGTAGAAGACATCGTCGCCGTCGAGGGTGTGAGTGGCGTCTTGCTTGGACCGGCCGACCTGAGTTTTGATTGCGGGTGGCGAGAGCATACTGCTGAATTGTGGTCCTACCCACCATTCGTCGACGCGGTCAGTCGCATCCGAGCAGCGTGTGACAGTCATGGAAAATTGCTGGCCACGATGGTTGGCGGTGAAGCTGTGTTTCACGCGCAGCAGGCCGGCACCAGGTTTATCTGTACCTCGGTAGACACGGGTGCGTTGCGGACCGGCGTGGCGACTGAAACCAACGCCACCATCGAGCGTCTACACACCGAGTCGGGTGCTTGATCACCTGTCTGCGGGCTGTGCTCGATGTAAAAATCGCTGGCCGGCGGGTCGCAGATTGACAGGACCTTGCGTATACTTTGTTCGGTCCGGCCCTATCAAGGAGCCCCGCAAATTCTTGGCAGACGGTGATGCGATTGACTGTAGGCCCGTCACTCATTTGGACATAGGAGCTTTTAACCGTGACGCTCTCTGCCAATAAGGTCTATCAAGGCGACTGCATCCAACAACTCGCGAAGGTCAAGCCAGCCAGTGTCGACCTCGTTTTTGCGGACCCGCCCTTCAACATCGGTTATGAATACGATGTTTACCAAGACCAGCGCTCGCAGGATGAATACCTGAGTTGGTCCCGGGAATGGATGGCAGCGGTGAGCAATGTGCTCAGGCCATCCGGCGCGTTTTGGCTGGCAAGCGGAGATGAGTTCGCCGCGGAGTTGAAACTAATCGCCCAAAATGAGGTCGGGCTGACCTGTCGCAGTTGGGTGATCTGGTATTACACATTTGGCGTGAACTGCGTGCAGGCCTTCAGCCGTTCTCACACGCATCTCTTTCACTTCGTGAAGGACCCCGGTAACTTCACGTTTAACAACGACAATCCAGCGGTTCGCGTGTTGTCTGCAAGACAACTCGTCTACGCGGACGGCCGTGCTAACTCAAAAGGTCGGCTGCCGGATAACACCTGGATATTGCGCCCGCAGGACACCCCTGAAAGTGGGTTTGATCCATCGCACGACACGTGGTTTTTCTCTCGCGTTGCCGGCACGTTTAAAGAGCGAGAAGGTTTTCACGGCTGTCAAATGCCGGAACAACTGCTGGGGAGAATCATACGCGTTTCCAGCAACCCGGGCGAGCTGGTGCTGGACCCCTTTGCCGGTAGCGGAACAACCCTGGCAGTGGCAAAAAAATTGGGGCGCCAATGGTTGGGAATCGAGCTATCACGAGATTACGTCAGCAAGATTAAAAACCGCGTGAATGAGTGCCGTGGCGGCGACCCGCTTGATGGGCCCGTAGACGCACGCAAAAGCGCACCGACAACATCCCGTGGTAAGAGCAAGGTCCGTTTACGAAACGGCCGGCCGGTGCCCCAGCTTGATGAAGAGACGGAACGTGGAATCATCGCTGCTTTCCAGGCAACGTGCGACGGTCATTCCACGGATTTCATGTTGTGCGAACCGGAATTGAATGCAAATTTTGTGAATGCCTGCCAGGAGAAGGCGATCCCCGGCGATGCGTATGCTTGGAATCGCTTGTTGTTAAGAATCAGAAAGTCCGGAAAACTTCCCAAAGCCCGGCAGGCGCGCAGCCGGTTAACGTTTTCCGAAATGGACCCGTACAGTGCAGCCAGCGAGGTAGCCATGCACTTGCTAAGTCTTGACTTTGGCCTCACCTTCGACGAAATTCTGTGTGGACCCCAGACCGCAGTCCAGTTCGACCATCTCGCCAAAGAATTCACCACCGGATATACCCCGTTTCAATACCGCTGGGCAGCGCTCTCAATCCGCAAAAGAGCCCAGAAATCAAAATCGTTAGCCGTCAAACACTTTGGAGATTGGCTGGACCAGGAGTTGCCCCGGTCCTTGCCGCTGTCACGATGTGCTTCCACAAAATACGAACAGCCCGGTGTGTACATCGTCTTGAATCACAATCAGCCACTCTATGTTGGCGAAACGACCAACGTCAAACTCCGGGTGGAGCAGATGCTCGACGACCAATGTGGCTGGGTGCACCTCGGACCACGATCCGTGAAAATCATTTCCACTAGCAACCATGCAATCCAACACGGACTGCAGTCCATTCTTATTCAACGGTTGAATCCCCTTTTCAACTCGCGTTTATTGCTTCCGGAGTTTAAAGTTTCCCCTGAATTTGCAACAAGCGGGTAGGCTCGCGAGGACGGGTGTTGAACGGGAAGAAAACAAACACACCCCATTCACGCCGGTGGAAGTAATTGGTTCCATGTGACCTGCCGCCGCACCGCCGGGCGGATCAACCCGGACCACCGTGGAGGAAGTCAAATGGCGATGATTGATCTTGTGGGGTGGACAGGAGCCGCTTTGGTGCTGGTGGCGTACGGTCTGGTGTCGCTCAATAATAATGTAGAAGCGCGGTCCTATCTGTTTCAGCTGCCAAATCTTCTTGGCGCTCTTTTCTTACTTGTTAACACGGCAGCGAAAGGGGCCTATCCTTCGACGTTTGTCAACGTTGTTTGGATTGGAATCGCAACCGTTACGCTGGTTAGACCCGGCCACCGCCAGGATGAACACACCTCCAACGGATCCGACAGTTGAGGTAGGTCCGGTTTGCCTCTGACGCCGCGGCGGCGGTCTCGTTAAACACGATGCTTTTCTTCCGGCTGGTTGCCGTGAGTTTTCCTTGTTGATTGAAAACGCGGGACCCTTTGACAAATGCTGACCTCGGAACCTAGTTTCTAACACCTCTCAACGGTATCATTGATGCGTCATGCCACTTGCCTGGCCACATAAACCGACCCACATCCTGGGCGTCTAAATTTTCAGGGCCGCAGGAAATGCGATGCAACAACCACCTACTCGGCGAAGTTTTTTGAAGGCCTCGGGTGCTGTGACTCTGGGCGCGTGGTCGGGGACTGGACCTCGAAAGGCCGCAGCGAACCGGTTGTCCCTGGACGAACCGGCCACACTCACTGAACTTCGCGCTAAGGCCATACATCGCAAGAGGCGGCTCATCTTCAACAATGACGGTGGCGACATCGAACATGCGTCTACCGTCGACGCGTTGATGGCACAACGAAACCGGCCTGTGCTTGGCACCCAAGTGGATAGCATCTTCTACGGAACCGGCAACACCACGATGTTGACCTGCCTCAGCCAAGTGGCCGAGGTCTACTCCGAATTCGGAGGCCCCTGGGCAGACAACATTGCCGCACTCAAGAGTGCCGGACACGATACGTTGGCGGCAACGGTTGACTTCTGTCAAGAAAATCAGCTGGAAATTTTCTGGACGCATCGCATGAACGATGTCCATTGCTCTTCACCGGACGCGGAGTGGCTGCTCTGCCGGTGGAAGCGCGAACACCCCCAGTACTTGATGGGTACTCGTGAGGACCGTGATCGGTCTATCGGACTAAAATCACCCAGGTACTGGTGGTCCGCCCTGGACTACGAACAGCCCGAGGTTCTGGACTACATCTGCCGTATCCAGCAGGACATCTGCAGCCGATACGGTATTGACGGTGTCGAATGTGACTACTTTCGCACCCCTTTGTTGTTCCGTCCAAATCTGGATTACCAACCCGTAACGGCGGCGCAAGTGGAGATTTTAACCAACTTTCAGCGACGTTTGAGGAAAATTCATCTTCAGGAGGGAACCAGGCGCGGGCGACCGATCCTCACTGCGGCTCGTGTGCCCGGAACACCCGAGGCCTGTCGTCATGTGGGAATTGACATTCAACGTTGGCTCGAAGAAGGGTTGCTGGATCTGCTCACGGTAACCGGCGGCTACCTGCCTTTCACCGAACCCGTGGACCAAATCATTCGGATGGCCCACCAGGCAAAAGTTCCCGTCTACCCGTCCATCAATACACCGTTGATCCTCCGAAGACCAAAGCAGCAGCTTGAAGCGTTGCGCGGTGCCGCGTCCAACATGTTTCACGCGGGTGCCGACGGCATCTTGTTGTTTAACCACTTCCGCCCGGATTTTCCTGCCACGGATGCCAGCCAACTCATGGACATCGGCTCTCCGGAAACCTTGGCGGGGAAAAACAAGTGGTTTGTGATCGACAGCGGACGCTGGGAAAAAGGATGTTATTCACAGGGCATCTCCCAATCACACGTGTTGCCGCAAGCCATTCCTGCTGACGGCGCGCCCCTGGTCGTGCAGCTACCGATTGGTGACGATTTGGCCGCCGCCGATCGCAACGGGAGTCTGGCAAGCGTCGTACTCCAGATTCAACTCAGTGATACCACGGTGGCCAAGTCGATAGAGATTCGGCTCAACGGGCAAGAATTGACAGCCGTCGAGAATGCGACGGAACCACAGTGGCTTGAATATCATCCGCGGGCCACGAACTTGAGTTGGGGACTTAATGAAATTTCCATTCGCGCCAAAAAAGGACTGCCTGGAAAGACAATACTTGCCAACTTACAACAGGTGCAGTTGCCGGTCGTTTATAAATAACACCCTTCAACAACTTCGGAATGCTCATCGACCTGGTCAAGGATTCACGGGGCACATTCCAGCGGTCATGGTGTCCGGAATAATCGGACCTTCGAGTTAGAAATCCGGCACGGCCACACTAACAGGGAATTTCTTCGACTGCTACGGTGTACCACATCTTGATCGTCCTTTGTGTTCACCCCCTCTTCAGGAGTTATTAACATTCATGGCAAGTCATTGGGTCCTAGCACTCGAACAGTCCCAGAATCTGGATGTGACGCAGGGGTCAATCACTGCAACCGCAACCGCGCTGAAAAACGGTGCCGATCTGCGCCTGTTCATGGATGCCCACACCTACGAGGAGACGCTCTATTTCCAGCAGACCTATGCCGGAGAAGGTGACGCTTTTGCCGGACTGATGACTCATCATCACTCTTATGTTCACCGGGGATCTCTCACGGATGAACCGTATTTCAGCCTCTTCAAATATGATGTTTCAGGATCTTTTTCGTTGCTCAAGTGGATGCTGGACAATCGTGTATTCGACGACAGCCAGGCGTACCCTTACGGTGTTTATCGCTGGTATGTGTATGATCGTTGGCGAGTTGTATATGAACACGATGCAGAGGGCAACTGTGTGACCGGAGATTTGGACGAATTGAAGAACTCCATCCGGGAAGGCCGCAGCCTCAAGGTGGGAGTGAAACAGCTGTTTGGTATCCAGGATGATGACCCAAGTGGTCCCCAACACATTTCCTTTTTTAACATCATGCAACCCTTGATTGAAAATGGGCATGCGGGAGCAAACTGCGACTTGATTCTCAGCAGTGCACCGCGCTGGCCATTCTCCTGGAAGGACGGCTTAACACTCGGCGTGGTTTGGCCGTGGACATCGGGCAAGATGATCTGTAATCTGGTTGAGCCAGGACATCTTCCCTTTCGCCGTACCACCGTTCGTCGCGCCATGCAGTGGCTGGTAGCCGAGGACGCCTAAAGAAATATCCGGGAAATCCCTTCGCGCAAATCGTCAACAGCAGCGCAACGGAGTACACCGGTCATCAGAACCCGCTGGCAGGTGCGCAGACGGCCGAATCCGGCTTCAGGCTATTCTCCGAATCCAAACACCGACTTGAAATTTATTTTCGAGTTGCCCTGGATCGGTTTCCAAACACGTGCCAATAATATAGTTCTTGGCACCGGAATGTTGCCGACAAGTTGACCCACGCTACTGATGATGCTAACCAGGAGTGCTTTTCATCATGGACGTTTATTCGGACTCAATGTACGACCGGCGCCGTTTTTTGCAACGGTCAGCGACGTGGAGTGGAGGAGTATTTGCCGGAACCGGATTGGCCGAATCCGCAATCACTTCCCCCAAGCCACACCGTCCTAAAGTCGCCTGTCTGTGTACCGTGCTGCGACCTTTGTCACACGCGCACGTGCTGCTGGAAAATTTCCTGGAAGAGTATCCCTTCAACGGGAAGATGGTCCGTCCCGAAGTAGAGATCGTCTCGCTGTGGGGAGATCAAATCGACGACGACTCCAAGATGGCTCACGAGGTCTCTCGCGACTACAACATTCCGATCTATAAAACAATCGACGAGGCGCTTTGCCTGGGCGGAAAGGAACTGGCCGTCGATGCCGTACTGGCAATCGGCGAGCACGGAACCTATCCCCTTTATCGCGAGTGGGTCAATGCATGGCCACGGAAACGTTTCTTCGACGAGAGCGTGGCTGTGATGAAGCGTTCCGGACGGTTCGTACCGTACTTCAACGACAAGCATCTTTGCTACCGCTGGGACTGGGCCAAAGAGATGTACGATACCGCGAAGAAACTGGGCATCCCCCTCATGGCGGGCAGTTCGGTCCCGTTCGCCCAGCGGCTTCCATCTTTGGAATTACCACCGGGTGCTGAAATCGCCGAAGCGGCGGCAATTCACGGTGGACAATTTGAGAATTACGGGATCCATGCAATGGAAGCGTTGCAATCGATCGTCGAGTCTCGCAAGGGAGGTGAGACCGGCATCTCCCAGATTGAAGTCCTGTATGACGATGCATTCTGGGAGGGTGCGCGCAGCGGCAAATGGCCCTTTGAACTGGCCGCCACCGCCATGCAGCTGGAAACGGGCCAACCGTTCACCCTCGATACCAAGATTCAAGACCCACCCGCTTATCTCGGCTGGGCCAAAGCCGAATCACACGGATGGGTGATCACCTACAAAGACGGCACACGGGGTTACGTGTTGAAAATCGGTGCCAATTCCCTGCGTTGGAGTTTCGCTTGTCGTCTCAAGGGTGAAACCCAAGTTCAAGCCACGCAGTTCCACCCGGGACCGTGGAAACTTCGAAATCTGTTCAAGGCGCTCGCGCGTGCCATCCAGCATTTTTTCATCCACGGTCAATCACCACACCCCGTGGAACGCTGTCTGCTGGCAAACGGAGCGACTCTTGCAGCCGTGGATGCCTACGAGTTAGGTGGTGGCCCGCTAGCCACACCCCATCTGGAATTTGGGTACACTCCGCTAGATTTTCGCGAGTTTCGAGAAATGGGTGAGTCGTGGAGAACCATCACGCCCGAGGGCACGCCCGAACCACCCGGCATCGCGCCGGTGTTCAAGTCGTCTTGAACGATCTGACAAGGGCAGCAATCTGACAGTTCTCCGGGACTGCGCAACACGGTGCTCCGACTAATTACCCGTCGCCTCCAACTTGGGCGGTAGGGGGAGCCAACGCGTAGAATGTAAATTGCGGTGTCTGAAACGGTTTGTAGTCGGAATCCCCGCCGTCTATGTTGAAACGTATGACCAATGGGTAGCAAAGATGTGGATTGCTGATTTTGTCAAAGCGGTCCGTCTGAGATTGGTTGTAAGTGGGAACCTCCTGAAAAACGAGACGCGTTTCACACAACTTCAATGCGCGCCCACCGCGTATGGCTGATACCATCTGTCGTACCGAAAAAATAAGTGAGCAGGGTATCGTCCTGCAAACGAATTCCATCCGGACGACCAAATCCTATCACCAGGTTCCGAGCGAGCGACGTATCCTGCCCGGGGAAACCGACGGTCGTTTCCAGGGCCGGATCAAACACGGTGATTTGATTCTCCGTATCGAAATTTGAAAGGTCTTCGGAGATCGCCAGTTTAATTCCCTGACCTGGGTCCGTACGATCGTTGTACAATGCGGCAACCCGGCCGTCCGCCAAAGGTATGGGTGAGCACACCTGTCCCCGCAAGTTCGTAGCGACAGGTTTCGACCACGTTTTTCCCCGGTCGTCCGAAACGGACCAGTGATTATTTCGGTCTGTCTCATTTTCCAGATCCAAAACCCAGAACATCGTGTAAATCCTCCCGTCATCCAGGAGCGAGTTGCGTTGGTCCGCATAAAACATTTTTTCTTCAGGATCGGAAGCCACCACGGTGAAATCGTCCCACGTCTGACCCTGGTCGCGCGAGAACACGGCGGCCGACATACAACTACCGTTCCCTGCGCCACCCGTGGTTTTCATACACTCTATCGGAAAGAGCCAGCAATCATCGGCCAGCAGCATCACCCTTCCGGTTTGATGACAACTGATTTTGTTTCGGTCGACATCCGGACGAATGATGCGCGGTGACGACCAACTATTCCCCTCGTCTTCGGATTCAAACCAAAGAATCTCTGTTTTTTGTACCGAGCCGTCGGGGTTGAATAAGGAATCGCCGGCAAACAAAAAGCGGTTGGCTTTCAAGTAGAGCCTCGCACCAACTCCTTTGCATATTTGCGGTGTACGATAAGCCCACTTGTCCGCTCGAAGTTGTTCGTTGAAACACCCTTGACTTCGCCACGGTTTTCCCAAGGAGTCTGTACGTAACAACTCAATCTGGTTGTCCGACGAACCGAGATCGCTTCCGATATGCTGTGCGGCCATCAAGGACCCGTCCGCGAGAGGCGTAATCACCGGACAATAAGCGCCGTGTTCCGTGGAGTGCGAAACGGTGCCTTCGGCGATGGTCTTCATCGCTGTTGCCTCGGGGGATCTGACAATATCCAACGCTAGTGCAGGCACCCCCGCCCGCGGCAAACAGCCGAAGCGACTGTGCCGCAACGTTCATTCGAGTGCCTTGGTCTTTCAAATGTCGGTTACACTCTAGCGGATTAGAATATTCATGGAAGTCGTCTTTAGTCCGTAGCCTGTGATCCTTGATCTTCGGAAATCCTCAAGAGGAAGAAACCCGGACTCAAACATCGTGAGATGTGTGCCTGAACACGAGACGCTCGTAGTGTAGAATAATTAGCTCCCTTTTCCCTGGTATGGAAACTTCGGAAGATGCGGGGAATCGCTTTTCCCGTTGATTCAAGAGCGTGATGAGTCTTCCAATCAACTTGTTGAGCCAAAGCAATGTGAACAGGCAAGTCGTAGAAGCTATCATGGCGGGTCTCTGCACACGAAGCCCGAAACCACATCAGCAAACGTGGAGGAGTTATGAACATTCGTTGGATTTTCGCGCTCCCGGTTGCCCTGGCCTTGACACCCTGCTACGGCGAACAGTTCCGTGTGAACGGTCGGACGTTCACTGTCCCGGATGGATTCACGGTGGAACTGGCTGCTGAACCGTCCCTGCTGAAGTATCCGATCTTTGCAGACTTTGACGAACAGGGAAGGTTGTATGTGTCCGAAGCCTCCGGCATTCTGGACTGGCGGAAAACACAACCCGCCGAGAGCAGCGAAAATTGGCACCGCATGCTCCGCCTGGAAGATACCGACGGTGATGGTCGGTTTGATCGGAGCAGCGTCTTTGCCACGTTCAAACGCCCACCCCAGGGCAGCCAGTGGTTGGATGGATCGCTTTACGTCGCTTCGCCACCGTTCATCTGGAAATTAACCGACACGGATGGTGATGGTGTCGCCGACGTGCGTGAAAAGTGGGTCGAACAAGATGACATCCAGGGATGCCTGAACGATTTGCACGGACCGTATCTGGGACCAGACGGCTGGCTCTACTGGACCAAAGGAGCTGGAGCCACACAAACTTACACCTATCAGGGCAAACTGTGGTCGAGCGATGCCAGGCACATCTACCGTAGGCAACCAGACCATGCAGACGTCGAACAGGTGATGGTCGGTGGAATGGATAACCCCGTTGAAGTGGCCTTCTCGCAAGGTGGCGATCGATTTTTGACCAATACCAACATTCAGCATGTCGGTGAACCTCGCAAAGACGGCATCCTGCACGCTGTTTATGGCGGTGTCTATCCCAAAGACATTTTACCCGTGTACCAGTTCCCGTGGACCGGGCCTGACATGCTCACCGAACTGGCAGGCTGGACCGCGCTCGCGCCGGCCGGCTTAATGTGCTACCAATCGAGTCAATTTGGCACCGAGTATCGCGGCAACCTGTTTTCTGCTCTCTTTAACGGGCATTCTGTTCGGCGGCACATACTGACACAGAAAGGAGCCACCTTCGAGAACCAGGAAGCTGACTTCCTGGTCTGCGAGGATGTGCAGTTTCATCCGACCGATGTACTGGAAGACGCCGATGGCAGCCTCCTGGTCATTGAGACCGGGGGATGGTACCGGCACTGCTGTCCGTCAGCGACGTTCTATCGTCCTGATGTCCAGGGCGCAATGTATCGAATTCGGCGCAAGGGAAGCGGCGCGATTGACGATCCGCGCGGACTGCAACTTGCCTGGGGCCGGTTAACACCGGATCAATTGGCCGGGTTACTGGATGATTCGCGGCATGCGGTACAACAACGTGCCATGCGACAACTGGGAAAAATCGGCGTGCGAGCCATTCCCGCATTGCAACAAGTGTTGACACAATCCAAATCCGCTATCGCCCGTTGTCATGCGTGTTGGTCAGCCACCCGCATTGAACACACGTCGGCGCGCTCGCTCGTGAGACTCGGACTGGCCGATCCGGACGAAACGGTTCGGCAAGCCGCTTTGAGTTCGGTCAGCCTGTGGCGGGACCGCCGGGCAACTGGCCAACTTCTTGAGATTCTCCGTCAGGGGCCGGCTCATCATCGGCGCACAGCAGCCGAAGCGCTGGGGCGCATCGGCGAGGGATCAGCAGTAGCGGACATTCTGGACGCCCTTGCCCAACCGACCGACCGGTTCCTGGAACATTCGCTGATCTTTGCGCTGATTGAGATTGGCAACCTGCAGGCAACTCGTACCGGTCTTGCGAGCGAGAACGGCTCACAACGAAGAGCGGCAATGATCGCACTCGATCAAATACCGGGCGGAGAACTCGAACCGCAGCAGGTGATCGCGGAGCTTGATTCACCAGATGCCAGGACACGGGAAACGGCCTGGTGGATTGTGTCGCGTCATTCCCAATTGTGGGGCCGGATGTTGGCTAACTGGCTGGGCCAACGTGTCAACGATCCCCGGCTGAATGCTGAACAGCGTCAGTCTTTTGTTACCCGGCTGACACAAGTGGCAAAGTCTTCGGAACTGGCCGACTGGATGTCAACCGAGTTGACACGGGAGGGTTCCCAACCAACCACTCAGATTCTCCTGCTGCAAGTCATGCGTGATACGGGTGGCCAAAGGGCAAACGCGAACTGGGTCGCCGCAGTTCTGAAGCTGCTCGATGGGCAGCATGATTTCCCGGCACTCACGACAGAAGCAATTGCTACACTCGTCAGCTTCCCTCCTTTGGCAACACGTGACAGCACAAGTCAGGAATTACAGGCGAACGTCCACTCCCGCTTGCACGAGTTTGCGGATCGACAAGACCTTTCTGACATCACTCGGCTCAAGGCATTGACCGCCCTGGAAGATTCACTCGGTGGCCTCGAAAATGACCTGTTCCAATTTTTGTTGGCGAAAATCTCTCCTGAGGAACCCCTCAGCGTGAGGGTTGCCGCCGCCGACGCGATTTCACAGAGTGAGTTGACCGAACAGCAGTTGGTACACCTTGCTGAAAAGGCAAAACATCTGACCGTCAGCCAGTTGGGCCAAATACTGGGCAACTTTGTGGACATGAAAAACGATGTCGTGGGCCAACCACTGGTCGCGTCGCTGTTGGGGTCCCCGGCAACGACAGGGCTAAGCGCTTTCCGGCTGAGGCATGTACTGGCCGGGTTCGGATCGGAAGTCCGGCAGATGGCCGATCCACTTTTCGTCCGCTTGGAAGGGGCGCAGGCCGAACAACTTGCCAAAGCAGAACGTGTGGCCGGCCTGGTCACCGCAGGGGATCCACACCATGGATTGCAGGTATTTCACAGCAAGCAGGTGGCTTGCGCCTCGTGTCACAAAACCGCCTATGTGGGTGGAATTGCCGGCCCATACCTGGGACAGATCGGTCGTCGCCGATCGGAACGTGATTTGATCGAGTCTCTGCTGTTTCCCAGTGCTACGCTTGTCCAGGGATACGAGACATGGACCGTGGTCACTGTTGAGGGGCGGGTCATCAACGGAGTGATTCAAAAGGACGCGCCAGACGAACTTGTTTTGACCGAAGGCCCGGAAAAGATCCATCGGATCCCACGTGAAAGTATTGAAGAAATGATCCAAAACGAAGTCTCGATCATGCCCAAGGGTCTGGACAAGAATATCACTGATCAGGATCTGGCCGACCTGGTCGCCTATCTGAAATCGATCTAGGCGAAAGCAAACTCACAGCACGAGTATCCGGGCCAAACACTTTCTCAGCAGTTTGGACTAACGGAGATTGGTGAAGATAAGTTTCACAAAATACAATCACGCCGTCGTCTCAACTTCGTGCAATGAAATCCTGCGAAACACGCGAATCACACGTAGGTTTTCTTCCGCTCAAAAACATCGCACCGACGGGTCGAGGTTGGCGGGTATTTTATGACACCAACTTCCGGACAACTTTACCTGCAACGTCGGTCAATCGAAAATCAAACCCCTTGAAGCGAAACGTCAGTTCTTCGTGGTTCAGGCCAAACAGGTGCATCATCGTGGCGTGAAAGTCATTGAGGTGGACGGGATCCTCGACGGGCAACCAGCCAAAATCATCCGTCCGGCCCACCACCTGGCCCCCTTTCACTCCCCCACCCGCCATCCACAGGCTGAATGCGAACGGATGATGGTCCCGTCCGGAATTCTTTGTCGGCTGGCTATTCTGTGACAGCGCAGTGCGGCCAAATTCAGTTCCCCAGACGACCAGCGTCGAATCCAGCAGGCCCCGTTGCTTCAGGTCTTTCAGCAGTGCGGCAATCGGCTGATCCACCGTCCGACAGGCAGCGGGAATTCGTCCGAACAGATCCTCGTGAAAGTCCCATCTGCGTTGACAAATAGTAACACAACGAACGCCCCGTTCGACGAGTCGTCGGGCAAGCAGACAATTCCGAGAAAAATTGCCCAAGCTGCCGGGTCGGTCGATGCCGTACGCCGACAGCGAGGCTGTTGTCTCCTGGGACAAGTCGATCAAATCGGGAGCAGCCATTTGCATGCGAAAGGCCATTTCGTAAGCCGCAATTCTGCTCATGATTTCCGGATCGCCGACCTGCTGGTAACGCGCTTGGTTGAGCCGACTGATCGTGTCCAGCTGCCTGCGATCCATGTTGCGAGTCACACCGGCCGGCCTTGTCAGGTTCAACAAGGGCTCCCCCTGGCTGCGAAAGAGAACCCCCTGATGCACCGAAGGCAGGAACCCGCTTCCCCAGGACAAGGCGCGCGTTACGGGAGCCCTGTCATTCACCAACACAACATAACCCGGTAAGTCCTGACATTCACTGCCCAGGCCATAGGTGAGCCACGCGCCGACACTCGCACGGCCTGGAAGATCCTTCCCTGTGCAAAACGCCAACTCGCCCGGGCCGTGGGAAAAGGCATGATGATGCACCGTCCGGATCAGCGCGATATCGTCAGCACACGAACCAATGTGCGGCAGCAGTTCCGAGATTTCTGTCCCACACTCACCCCGCGGTTGGAACCGAAACGGACTACCCATCAAATACGACTCATCCAGTTTAATGTTCGAGAAACGATTTCCTTGCGTGAACGATTCAGGAAGTTGTTGTCCGGTCCGCGCGGTTAACTCCGGCTTTGGATCGTACAGGTCCACCTGACTGGTACCCCCGGCAAGAAAGATAAAAATGCAGTTCTTCGCCCTGGGAACAAAATGAGAAGGCTTGGCGGCCAGGGGATTCTGCAGGTCGGGCGGGGATCCCGGAGAAGCGAACAAGCGGTCCTGCTGAAGTAATGATCTGAGCGCAATCATCCCCACACCGGCGCTGGAACCCGTCAGAAACGTTCTGCGCTTGACAAAATTGCGCTGGACTAACGGTGCATGCATTTTGACTCGCTACTCCGAGGTACACCCCGACGGCGACGGCGACCTATTCGCGTGTGATGAATTCCTCTTGATTCAACAAGGTGCGTGCGACACCGATCCATGCGGCATGCTCGGCAATTGGTGTTTGTCCAAGGGCGGAACGCGCAACCAGTTGGTCTGCGGCGGACGGATTGGTTTCGTAAAGCTGACGCAGGTCATTAAAAAGGTCCGTTAGAAGTTGCCGCTCCAAATCACTCGGCGGACGGGACAAACAGAGCTCGAATCCGCAACGAAAAAGATCCTCACTTTCCTGGTCGTTGTTCAACAACCGCAGCGCCAAAGCTGACGCACATTTTATAGCGCCGGGACCATTCAACAGTGACAGTGCTTGAATCGGTGTATTGGACCGTTCGCGACGCGTACAGGTTTGATTGGCATCGGCAACGTCAAAAGCTGTCAGCATGGGGTGGGGAAACGTGCGTTGCACGTTCACGTAGATGCCACGGCGATGACCATCGGAGCCAAGAGACGGTTCGAGCAATTTTTCTCTTTTCAACACATCGACGGCCAATCCGGCCGGGAACGGCGGCTGATACGGGGGACCACCCATGCGATCTTGTAGCAAACCAGACACAGCAAGGCTCAAATCACCGACGATTTCAGCTTCTACTCGAAAACGATTCTGCCGGGAAAAAAGTTCGTTCTCCGGGTCGTTTTTTCCCAGTTCCGGCCGGTGATAGGATGACTGACGATAAGTGGCCGACGTAATAATCGTGTGAATCAGTTTTTTTCGACTCCACTTTCCTCTCCTGAACTCCGTGGCCAGCCAGTCCAGAAGTCGTGGATGCGTCGGCGGTTCAGACTGCACCCCAAAGTCCTCCGGCGTGGCAACCAGGCCATGTCCGAACAGGTGCTGCCAGTACCGGTTCACTGCAACTCGCACTGTTAAAGGATGAGCCGGTTCAAACAACCAGCGGGCCAGATCCAGACGATCCGCACGTGGCCCGGACTTTCTCAGCACCGACAACCGCCTCGGAGTGTGTGGTTCAACCGTTTCACTGCGGTGAAGAAAATTTCCACGAATATGCAAGCGAGATTCCCGTTGTGCCGCCTGAACGACCCGGGCGATCCCGTCTGGAAGTTTCAGATCAATATCATCCACATCATTGAAAAAGGCATACAGACCGTAGTACTCGCGCTGGGTGAGCGGGTCGTATTTGTGGTCGTGACATTCGCAACAAGCGATCGTCAGACCCAGCCACACGGTACCCATCGTGCTGGCTCGGTCCTTGGCAGCTTTGACCCGGAACTCTTCGTTGTCGGCATCATTCGCTGCTTCATTCAATAGGCTGTTGCGCAAAAATCCCGTCCCGATCCGTTGTTGGTCGCTGGCAGCGGGTAGCAGGTCCCCCGCCAGCTGCTCGATTGAAAAACGGCTGAACGCAAGGTCCGAGTTGACCGCTTCGATGACCCAATCTCGATATCGCCACGCATTCGGCCGGTGGCGGTCGTCCTCGTACCCGTCGCTATCGGCATAGCGGGCCAAATCGAGCCAGTGCCGGCCCCAGCGTTCTCCAAAATGGGGGGAAGCCAGCAGGCGGTCCAGCAGACGGTCGTAAGCGTCGGGCCGGTCGTCTTCGAAAAATGCTTGCACCCGGGATGGGTCCGGCGGCAATCCCAGCAGATCGAGACATAGACGACGGACCAGCGTTCTGCGTTCGGCCTCCGGGGCGGGGCGGACACCACGCTCTTTCAGTCTGGCCAGAATAAATGCGTCAATCCCACCGCGAACCCATGGCCCATTTTCCACCCTGGGTACTGCGGGTCGCGTAAGCGGATCAAAGGACCAGTGGTCCAGTGCGATTTCCTCCACCTTGGCAACCAGCTGAGTGTCGTTGCTATGGTCAGCCTGCAGGGAGTAAATTGGCCCCAACACCCAGCACGCAGCAATTGCGGAGAACGAAAACA
>CAUZBP010000021.1:0-60117 GCA_963578105.1 Planctomycetota bacterium | reverse complement strand
CTCGTCCAGGGACCCCAGTATCCGACCCTTGTCGCACCGGCAGGGAGCGCCGGCTAACTCGCTTCGCCTTTCACCAACTGGGGCGAAAGGCCTTCCTGATGTGCTGCCTGCCGGCCCGGCCTTCACCCCCGCACTGCACACCACAGTCGCTGCTTGGGATCCGGGCAACGCAGGCCGGGTGGGCATTTCCGCCAAGATTTGCAGAGCCCTGGGAGTTGCTTTAGACTGTCGTTCTTCGATTGCACCTGTCAAAACGTTTGCCTGTTCTGTGGTCCATCTTCCATCAAGGCGATGTCATGCAACATTCCGACAAAATTCAACGGTGCGTCTGGGCTGTATTGCTCCTGTTTTCATGGTCCACATCCGCCGCGGCTCATGAACCACATGGCCCCATCAAGATCGGTTCGCGCAAACAACTGTTCATGGACGACTACCTGGTTGAATCCAGCGACGGCGTCGAGTGGGTGATGAACCCTCCGCAGCGGGACGGCCGGGTGCTACTTACGAACGATCAACCCTGGGAATCTCTACCGGGTATGGCGCTGGGGATTTACTGCTCCGTGATCAAAGATAACGGTCTGGTACGCATCTGGTACGACCTGTGGCAGCAAGGCGGTAGGGGACATGGCCGGCTGGCTTATGCCGAGTCGCAGGATGGTCTGCATTTTACCAAACCGATTCAGAATCAGTACGCGATCAATGGTTCCAAAGAAAACAACATTGTGATTCCCGGCAGCATTGGCGGTGGTTCGGTGTGGATCGACCCGCAGGCGCCGCAGGAGCATCGCTACAAGAATCAGGCAAAGATCTACCCGTCCTTCGAATTTCAAATGTACAGTTCGCCTGACGGTTTGCATTGGAAGCCTTACCTGCAACCGGACCCTGGCCCCGGCGGATGGGATTCACAAAGCATCATCTTCTGGGATCCCCCCGTTAAGCGGTATGCCCTCTTCACACGGTTCTGGAAGTCACATCGTCACAAAACGTCCCCGGCCCCAAATGACTTTCGAACCGTGCGACGCCTGGAATCCGACGACCTCCAACATTGGGACAATCAGACCATTGCCATGCAACCCGACACGGCCGACTGGGCACGGTATTCGACGACTGCAACACCACCGGGTAAACCCCCGGTCGACTATTACGGAGCTACCGTCTTCCGTTATGACGAGCAATCCCTCTACATCATGTTGGCCCACGCGTACTGGCATTGGATACCGCGACAAACGAAGGAGAAAGACCTGGGCCCGACAGGAGGTCCAGCCGCCATCGATGTCCGCCTGGCCGTCAGCCGGGATGGGGTTCAGTTCCGTCGACTCGCCCGCAGCAAACCTTTCATGGCGTTGGGTCCCGCTGGCCACTTTGACTCCAGGTTTGTCTGGGCCATGCCCAATCCCGTACGGATGGGCGACGAGTTGTGGATTTACTATGCGGGCTCCAATCGTGATCATGATAATGTTCTCGACCCTGCCGCAAATGGAAAACTGCAAACGGGAATCGGCCGTGCCGTGTTACGGCTGGACGGATTCGTCTCTGCAGATGCCGATCATACGGGTGGCCAGATCACAACTCCACTGGTGATATTTTCTGGTAAACAATTGGAATTGAATGTCGATACCAGCGGGGGCGGTTCGGTGACGGTTGAACTACTCGATGCGCATGAGCAGCCGATTCCCGGGTTTTCACAGGACCATGCCGTGCCCGTCAACGGCAACTCCGTCCGCCTGCCGGTCGAATGGGCCGGTACGGACTCTGACATCAGTCAATGGGCGGGAAAACCCGTCAAACTTCGATTCCGGTTGCGTGAGTGTAAGTTGTACGCATTTCAGTTTGTGAAGTGAGGCCTGCGGAAATCATCATCCAGCGTCAAGCGACGCGGTACAAATACAACAGACTACATGAAAGACGGAGGGACCGTTGATGAACCTGTCACCTGTGCGAAGCATCTGGATCGTTCTCAGCTTACTGAGCTTGGCCCGTCTTGTCGGGGCTGACGACCAGCTTCCGGTGAAGTTGTCCGTCGACTCTCAGCCACAGAAAGGAGTTCCGCAGGGAAAAATCGAAGGCCCTTTGAAATGGACCAGCCGGGTCTTTCCGGGCACCGTGCGGGACTACTGGATCTACGTGCCGGCACAATACGATGCGACGACTCCCGCCTGCACGATGGTCGTACAAGACGGACTGCCGCTTGCCGCGCACTGGAAATTGCCCACGGTACTCGATAACCTGATCCACAAAAAAGAAGTGCCCGTAACGATTGGTATTTTTATCAGTCCCGGCGTCCTGCCTGCACCGCACGAAAACGCCCGACCTCGTTACAACCGCAGTGTCGAATACGATTCACTCGGTGACGACTACGCCCGCTTCCTGCTGGAAGAAATCCTGCCGGAAGTCGGCGCGAGCTACAACCTGAGCTCGGATCCGAATGATCGTCTCATCGCTGGATCCAGTTCCGGAGCCATCTGCGCCTTTAACGTGGCCTGGGAACGTCCGGAGGCGTTTCGTCGTGTGTTCAGCGCCGTTGGTTCCTATACGGGACTTCGTGGCGGAAATGTGTTTCCGGTCCTGGTTCGCAAGGTAGAACCCAAACCACTACGAGTTTTTCTACAGGACGGAAGTCAGGACCTCAACCTCTTCGGTGGCAGCTGGTGGGTTTCCAATCAAGACATGCTGTCGTCACTGCAGTACGCTGGCTACGATGTCAATCACGTGTGGGACGAGGGTGGACACGACAACCGGTACGCGGCGGCCATTTTGCCCCAGGCACTTCGCTGGATATGGCGCGATTACCCCCAACCGGTCCGCGTGCAACACGGTGCCGAACGGTGGACCGACGTTCTAGTTCCTGAAGAAGACTGGCAACTGGTCAGCCAGGGCCACAAGTTTACTGAAGGCCCGGCGGTCAACAGACAGGGCGAAGTGTTTTTTAGCGATATTCCCAACAGCCGCATTTACAAAATCGGCCTGGACGATCAGGTAACCCTGTTTGCTGAAAACACAGGCAAGGCTAACGGTCTGATGTTCGACCGTCAGGGACGCCTGCTGGCCTGCGCCGCAGAAAAGAAACAGCTTGTCGCGTATCAAGCGGATGGAAGTTCAGCGCCACTGGTCGAAAATGTAACCAGCAATGATCTGGTGGTGGGACAGAACGGAATCTATTTCAGCGATCCGCTTCATCAGCGGGTCTACCACCTGGGTAGGAACTCGAAACTACGGATTCTCGATTCTGAAATCCAAGTTCCCAACGGGATCCTTCTCTCTCCTGACCAATCTTTGCTGTATGTGGCAGATTCCCAAGGTCAGTTTGTCTACTCGTTTCAAATCCAATCCGACGGCTCATTGACTCACAAACAACCATTCCATCACCTGCATGTGCCCTGGGGACAGGACTCCAGTGGCGCCGATGGCATGACCGTGGATACAGCAGGCCGGTTGTATGTTGCCTCGCGCATGGGAGTGCAGATTTGCGACCAGGCGGGACGCGTTCAACTGATCCTTTCCACGCCAAAAAACATTGGCGTGTCAAATGTTGTCTTCGGAGGATCCGATCTGGACACCTTGTATGTCACCTGCCATGACAAAGTATTCAAGCGGAAAATTCGAGCCCAAGGAGTGGTGCCCTCGCGCGGAGCGTTAAAGCCTCCGCAGGCGAAGCTCTAGGCAGCGAGGCTGCTCACACGGCCGGTGACGTGGCCTGCCCTGGTTCCAACTCCAAGGCGTGCAGAAATCTGTTTTGTCCTTTAAGGAGCAGTCTCCCCGGGCCCGATGCAGAACAATTGACTGCTCGTGCGAATGAACAGGTTGCCCTGAGAGACGGCTGGCGAGGCAAAGATCGGTTCGCCAAGACGATTTCGCGCTACCCGTTCATGCTTTTTCCGATTTGCGCGCACCACGATGGTCTCGCCGTCTTCATTGCAAAAGTATAAATGTTCGCCAGTGGCAATCGGTGAAGCGGTGTACTTCCCCGGAAAACGTCTCCGCCACACCTGGCTCCCGTCCTGCGCGTCCAGGCACGTTGCGATTCCAGCATCATCGATGAGGTAATAAAAATCCCCCACAAGAAGGGCCGAGGGAACAAACGGTGCGCCGCGCGAACTCTCCCACGCAATGTGCGTCTCCGAGACATCGCCCCGGCCGCCCGGCCGGATGCTGATGGTCTTGCCACCAGGACCGCTGACGGCGTAGATCAAACCATGCCCGAAGACTGGCGTCGGAATGCACTCATGCTGCATCCCGCCGACAGTCCACAGTTTTGTACCAGTCTTCGGGTCGAGGGCGTCGATCTTCCGCGAGCCACACAACAATAGTTCCCCCACGCCACGATCGCCAACTGGCACGATCCTGGGGGAAGACCAGGAGAGCCAGGCATCCGGTCGATCCACCTTCCAGCGATCGGCGCCAGTCGTTTTATCCAAGGCCACGACGTAGGAATCGCCATAATGATCGCACTGCACGAGCACCATGTCTTCGTGTAGCAGGGGTGAACTGGTCGCCGAAAATCGATTTTCGAACCGGCCGTACTCCGAGGCCAATGATCGATGCCACGCAAGTTGGCCGTCCAATTCGAAGCAAAACAAATCACCGGTTCCGAAAAAAGCGTAAACATGTTTTCCGTCGGTGGCAGGCGTGGGGCTGGCCATACCGCTCTTCGTTGCGTGAAAGCGAGTCGGTGAAGTACCCCACAGTCGCTGATGCCAAATTTCTTTTCCATCCTGCCGTGCCAGACAAATGATGTGCAGATTGTCCTGTTTGAATCCGTCGGAAGACGTGAGAAAAATTTGGTCGTCCCAAATGACCGGACTTGATACGCCGGCTCCTGGCAGCCGGGCACTCCAACGGACTCCCTCGTCCGGCGACCACTGAATCGGGAGATCCGATTCAGTACTCACGGCGTTGCGATTCGGTCCCCGCCAGCCTGGCCAGTTTTCAGCCTGTGCCGCAACGGACATGCTTAACGTCGCGATGATCACAATCAAACGATGGATTTTCGTGTTAACCGTTTTGAAACGGTTGATCAACGTGAAAAGCACGAGACGGTGAACATCACTTTTTACTGCGCCCGGTCGAGTCACTCGTTGGCCCCGCCTTTTAGTCTGGGTGTGAATAGACGCTTTTTCCTGTTTTCTCTTTTCATTCGGACAATTGGGGCAAAGCAGACTCGAAGTTGACACCCGCGCCCGTCTCGTCACAAAAGCGCACCTGCATGGACCAGTGATTGGCGACTGCCGGATTCTGGTGCTGCGGTCCCTGACAAATCTTAACGAGCACCCTATTGCGTCCCTTTTGAAACGTAGCGGGTGCCGCAAATCGGTCCAGACGACTTCCGTTGAGCCATTGACGACGAGCGAGAATTTTTTCTCCGTTCAGCCACACGGACAGATTGTCATCCGCGCCGCAGCGCAGCTGCACTTCCTGCTCCTGTGGCAAATCCAGCTCGGCGTAAGCGTAACCGACGGCCTCTGTTGCCGGCGCAATGGCCTGCACAAGATTGACCTGGCCGAGTCGATCTTGCGTTGCGAAAAGATTCCACTCGATTTCGGATCCGTCGACCCCTACGTAGCTGGCAGCCAGGTCCACGGACTGCTCCGGAGAAAAACTCCTGTCGAAACCGCTCTTCCCCGGAGCATCGAAGGGACCGACAAGATACCACCGCGTGACAAATCCCATGCGCTTGACAATGTCGATTTCAATCCCCAGGGACTGCAACCGGTCAGCAGCACCAGTAACTTGACCCGCGTCCCTGGCATGTTGCAACGCGGCCTGAAACTCCACCTTGGCGGATTGTGTGTCACCATTTTCCAGAGCTTTGTCGCCACGACCCAAAACGAAATCGACGGCCTCGGTTCGAAACTCCGGATCGTCCAGGAGGGTCGGTAAGATCGACCGGTGATAGCCGGGAGTCAACTCCTCGACCAGTCGTACGACCAGTCGTCGCGTGCGCCCTTGCCGACTCGAATCTCGCGTGATTTGCTGCAACAACGCAACAGGAAAATTCGGTTGTGATTTCTGCAACTCCCTGGAGATAATCTGTTCGTAAACCGTGCGGTACCAGTTTGCCGCCACAATGTTGGGAACGTCCATGGCGATCAGCAGCTGGGGAAGAATCTTAATCCCGTGTTGTGCCAACTCTTCACTGGCCGCTCTGGCTGCAGACGAGTTGGCACCCTGCGGGCCGGCTTGCGCTACGATTTCCAACAGCGCGTCAATGTCTTTCGCGTCAACCTGGCGACAGATCGACGTACAGAAGACAGCCACAAACACAGAAACCAAAACGGGCCGGAATCGCTTGAAGATGCAGTGGAAATCGAAATTCATTCGTGATCCGTTCTGAAAAGGCCTGCCATGGGCGCCGATTTTAACATATCGGCTCACGTTGGGCGAATTGGACCTGCCGGATCGTCCCGGCAGCCGCGGCTTCATATTGATCACTCGCCAGCAAGGCAGGTGAGGTGGCTGAATTCATCTTCTCGATGTCCAGCCTATCTCTGACACTGTTGTTTTAAGGTCACGTGCCCACCGTTTTCGGAGCATGCTGAAATTCATGCTCCACTTCAAGCCAGTATTTTGTCCACCAGTTTGCCGTGCACATCGGTCAGGCGGAACTTACGACCTTGAAACGTGAAGGTGAGCTGTTCGTGATCCAATCCCAAAAGATGCAACAGTGTGGCCTGCAAATCATGAACATGCACCGGATCTTCGACGACGTGAAATCCAATCTCGTCGGTCTTGCCCAGCGTGACACCAGGTTTGATACCACCACCAGCCAGCCACGCCGTGAAGGCCTGGGGATGATGGTCCCGGCCCGCATTGTCCCGGCCCACACTTTTCTGAACCATCGGCGTACGTCCAAACTCGCCACCCCACACAACCAGGGTACTATCCAGCAAGCCGCGAGCTTTGAGGTCCCTGATCAGGGCCGCAGCCGGCCTGTCAGTCAGTTGGCACTGTTTCTTTATTTCCCGATGGATGTCATTATGGTGGTCCCAACCCTCGTGCAGCAGGGTGATGAATCGCACACCCCGCTCTACCAATCGCCGGGCAAGCAGGCAGTTGTTGGCAAACGACGCCTTACCCGGCTGGGCTCCGTACATCTGAAGCGTCCCGTTCGATTCGCTCGACAGGTCCATCAACTCGGGAGCGCTGGACTGCATGCGATAGGCCATCTCATAGGCACGTATCCGAGTCATGATCTCCGGGTCGTTCAACAGCGCAAAATGTTCGCGATTTAGCCCTGCGATCAAATCAAGCGAGTCACGTTGCAGGCGATCATCGTAACCGCCGGGACTCGACACGTTGAGAATCGGATCGCCCCTCGAGCGGAGCGGCACACCCTGATAAACCGATGGCAGAAAACCGTTGGACCAATTCGCCGCGCCACCACTGCTGCCACTTGCGCTGGGAAGTACAACAAACGACGGTAGTGAATTCGATTCCGAGCCGATCCCGTAAGTCACCCACGACCCCATCGACGGGCGGCCCGGTTGAGGAGAACCCGTGCTGAGCATCAGTTGTGCAGGGGCATGATTGAACTGTTGGGTGTGCATCGATCGAACAATAGCCAGTTCGTCAGCCACGGACGCCAGGTGGGGTAACGGTGTCGATATCTGGGCGCCACTCTGGCCATGCCGGGAAAATTTGAACTGGGGAGGCAGCACCGGTGAGTCGGGGCGGATGAACGCATAACGTTGTCCACGGATGAACTCGGGGGGCACCGGCCGACCTGCATACTTCACCAGTGCTTCCTTGTAATCAAACAGTTCGAGTTGGCTGGGAGCTCCGGCCATGAACAGATGGATCACACTCCGCGCCCTGGCCGGATAATGCGGCACCCTGTCGGCAAGCGGACCCGCGCGATCCTCCGTCGGTGCTGCCGACGATTGACTCGCATTCCCCGCCAGCAGGGACGCCAAAGCAATCTTGCCCAGGCCCAAGCCACACTGACTGAAGAACTGCCGACGACCGGACTGGAGCTTGGATACTTGATGTTCGATGTTCATACTTAAGGCCCACTGCTTGTTGTCCAATAGTCCTTGTTCACCGGTGGATTGAGGACCATCAATGCTTGGTGATGGATTTTGTGGTTGCCGTTCAAGCGTTCCGAGCAGCTAACGCTCTGATTTTTAAAGGCCGTTTCCTGCTTCATTCTCCGAGTTTCCCAGTCGTTTGCGATCTGCTATCGGCCTCAATTTCCGCTGTCGTGCACTGAAATTTACTCTACTCCTTCGTAATCGTTTCATCCAGGTTTAACAGGGCCCGGGCGAGCGTCGTCCAGGCGGCCAATTCGGCCACATCGGTATCCAATGTCGGTAAGTGGCCGTAGGACAAATCGATCCAGTCGATCTCCACTTCACCCCCATCGCTTCCCGGCTCGAAGCTGAGAGATACCAATTCCGACTCGGAACGGATAGCCACCGTGTACCGTTTCCACTCATTGGGCTGGGCATCGAACGACACCGAGTTGGAATACTCCGATTCGGACTCCGCAACAGGCTTGTCGATGCTGTTCCACAACAACCGGGGCTTCGCATCCTGCAAGAACCGGGCTCGCAACCGGACGACGGCTTGTCCCGCGGGAGCCCTCAGCTCCGTCGTCACCCGCGAATCACTGTCTTTGATCTTGATCTTCAGCTGGCCATCTGCAGAGACACCCGCATCACACTTCTGAGCCGAACTCCAGGCGTGGGATTCCTTCGCAAAGTCCCATCGCTTGAACCTTCCGCCCGCTACTACCAGCGCCTGCAACTGGCCGGAGCGGAAACGGGCCAATTGATCCTCTAGAAAAGCTCGCATCTGATTCTGTTCCCGAGGTGCAGGTGGCCGGGTCAGAACCATGCGGAACAATTCGGCCATGCGCTCACTGGTGTTTTGAGAAGGCTTTCGAATCACACGTCGCGCCAACGCCTGGGCGGCCTCCACGAATACTTCGTCGTTCATCACCGTGAGCGCCTGCAGGGGTGTGTTGGACCGCTCGCGCCGCACCGAACAGGCCTCTCCGCTGGGGGCGTCGAAAACACTGAAACTCGCATAGGGCGCAGTGCGCTTGGAAAACGTGTACATTCCGCGCCGATAGCGATTGGCGCCGGTTTCAGTTTTCCAGGCCAACCGTCCGTAAGCGAAGTTTGTCACTTCGTTGGGTTGTGGCGGAAAAACGCTGGGACCGCCCAGTTGTGCATTGAGCAAGCCTGCGGTGGTCAGGGCAACGTCCCGCACGATCTCAGCGTCGACGCGTGATCGAGACAACCGGGCCAGCAGCAGATTCTGTGGATCGCGACTAGCCAGTTCAGGAGAAGAACGAGACGATTGACGATAGACAGCACTTGTCACCATCCGCCGTAGCATGACTTTCTGACTCCAGCCGACCCGCATGAATTCCGTGGCTAACCAGTCGAGCAATGCCGGATGCGACGGGGCTGCGCCTTGAGTTCCAAAATCTTCCGTGGTGCTGACCAATCCCCTTCCGAACAGGACCGCCCAGTGGCGGTTCATCGCCACACGAGCGGTCAACGGGTTGGATTCGTCCGCAAGCCACTGGGCCAGGCCGAGGCGGTTAGCCGGCGCGCCCTCTGGAAACGGAGGTAGTACACGCGGCAGGTCGGGTTGCACTCGTTCCCCGGGTTTCAAGAATTCGCCCCGCTCATGGAGATACGTTGTCCGAGTGTGTTTGACTAATCGCTCCTGCATCACCATCGTCGTTGGAAATGGCCGCTGCGATTTGCGCACTTTTTCGACCGCTTCACGTACTTCAGCCAGTTCCGGGGCAACCGAAAGGAAATACCGTTGCAAGCTCGCTTGTTGATCCTCATTGAGATCCACAGTGGGAACCAACAGCAAAGATTCGATCTCCTCTGGAACAACCAGCGATTCGGAGGGGGTTGGATCGCTGGTGACAGAAACACGAAATCTCCCCACGCTGGCGGGGTAATAATGAAAGTGTTTTAAAACAAGCTTCAGAATCGAGGCGGATCCCCCTGCCACAGGTTGCTTGAACTCAAAAACTGCTGCCTGATCGCGTCCGGCTTCTTGACCAATCGTCCAAACGGACCGCGGATCTGCATCGATGGTCCTTGCCACGGTGTTCTTGTCTTTCGCGACACTGCCGGTAGCGCGCACCATTTGCACTATTTTCTCGGGTGCATTGGGCTTGCCGTCGGGGCCCAAGCTCAGCTGCACCTGACTGAGAAACAAATCGCCCGGTTTGTCGATTACTTCACGCCCCGGTCCACCCCCCGGTAAAGTCGGATGAAGCATCAATTCAAGTCTCATCGCCGTAATGCCCGGCAACTGCAACTTGTATTTCACCTCAAAAGCGTCACGTTTGGTGGCATCTCCACTAACCAGTAATGAGGCATCTTCCAAGGCGGTCAGCGTGGCTGCATTCGAGTGAAAGCTGTGTGGCTGTAAAATGGTCCAGTGACGCGCTTGAGCCGCCGCTTTTTCCCGCCACATCGAAAATTGTTGATCCAGGTGATCCTGCCGTCGTTGCACAACGGGCAACTGGGCACCGCCGGTCGGATCACCGGGTGACAAGGGGAAATTGTCTTTCCATTCCGACTTGAGTTCTTCGACTTGTTGCTCGATCGCTGCCTGCTGCGCGGCGACACCCGCATGGGGCAGGGACAGTTTAACTTCATCGGCGTTATTCATCAGGGCGAAGAGTTGGTAGAACTCCCGCTGAGTGAAAGGATCATACTTGTGTGCGTGACATTGAGCGCAAGCGATCGTAAGCCCCAACCAGGTCGTGCCGGTCGTCCCTACTCGATCAACAATCCGCTGAAATCGATCTTCCTCCGGATCGATTCCACCTTCCTGATTCAACATCGTATTGCGGTGAAATCCCGTGGCAATTTTCTGTGAGAGACTTGCTGCGGGCAACATATCACCGGCAATTTGTTCCACAGTAAATTGACTGAAGGGCATGTCCGCGTTGAGAGCAGCAATCACCCAATCGCGGTAGGGCCATATTGAACGTGGCCGGTCTTTTTCATAGCCGTTGGTGTCAGCATAACGAGCCAGGTCGAGCCAGATACGAGCCCAACGTTCGCCGTAGTGGGGCGAGGCAAACAACCGATCCACGTACCGTTCATAAGCATCCGGCCGGGAATCGTTGACTACCGAATCCGTAACGGAAATGCTCGGCGGCAAACCGATGAGCTCCAGGGAAACTCGACGGACCATCGTATGGGCGTCGGCCCGCTCCGACGGGAGCAAACCTTCCGCTTCGATTTTAGCCAGAATGAAACGGTCGATCGCATTGCGTACCCAGACCGCATGCTCGACTTGTGGCGGAGGGACGTGTACGGGGGTCCGGAACGACCAGTGATCCCGGTCGGAGAGCTCTGAAGAATCTGCCGACAAGGACGGGCTACAGAGCGCCACGGCGCTGACCAACGCAATAAGGACGCATGACTTGAGGCAGTTCATGAGCACACCACCCGTTTTATTTCCGGTGAGTGCTTCAATGCGAGAACAACAGCTGACAGAATGTGCGGGAACATACAGTGGTTTTCATACGTGGTTGAGCCTGTGTCTTCATTTTTGATTCTACACGAATCGCAATTGTCTTTCTGTGCCACTATGCCCTAGTCCCACAGTCACAGCTGCTTCTTTTACCTCTGCACGCGTTCAAAAATGAGTTCTTGCAGATTTTTTACTAGCCCTTCACTGACCCTGCACGGTGGAACAACACAACTCGCTGGCTCAGAGCGTTCGTCAGCTGCCCTGATCAAGTTGAGCAATTCCGTAGGGAGCCAGGTGGAGTTGCAGTGGTTTTCGGCTCACGCTCAACCACTGTCCGCTTCGCCGAGAAAACGCCTCCGGGTCACTTCTAGCGGTTGTCTCATTGTTAGCATCCAGATGGAAAAGTTCGACATCACCAGGCGTCAGGCCAAGGATGCGGATGGACCGGGCCCGATCGGACAGGTTGGCCACCAGCAGTCGAGTCCGGCCATTCTTGGCAAGCGCCAAGCCGATGGCCGATAACCCGTCAGAAGAACGTACTTCCCGCACCTCACCTCCGGCGAACTCGCCCACGGCACGGAGCACGTGATAAACCGCATAGACCTCGTCGGGCTTCGCAGGGAAAATATCTGGAAGTGGGAAGTCCCCGCCAGGCGACATCACACCCTTCCAGCCTACCGTTTCATAGTACGTGAGACTATCGGCGCCTGCCTGCGATAAATACTTGATGCTGCCCACAGTCCAACCGGCCGTGAACACCGACGGTTGCCGCGCGTCAACGTTGGACGGTAACTCACCAGCCAGGGGTGCCTGCCGCACCTGTTGAACCCTGAGAGTGACCGGACTGATCAGCAGCGGCCGGTCACCCACAAACTGTCGAGCACTGTGCACCGTGTCGGCCTGGATCTCGAGGTTTTCCACCATCGTCGGAGTATCAATCGCATGGCACTGCGGATTCATGCCATAGGAAACCATCTGAACCCGTGAGTCGACGGGACGATTCCGATTCAATTCCGTAAAATTCGTGTCCTCGCCAGTTCCGATCCGTGAGACCGGCACGACCGAACCCAGAATCTGGCGCGCCAGTTGAAACTTTTCCTGATCCGCGGCTAAAACCAGCCAGGCGGATACAGGGGGCTGAGTGATCCTGATCGCGTCGGCCAAACGCTGCAATTCACGGGCCGGTTTTTCACCCACCTGAATTCCTACGTGGAGCGAAACACCCAACGCCTTGGCCTGAGTGGAAGCCTGCTCCAGAACGCTTGCAAATGAGTCCGACGCCGGAGTGAGCGTGACCCGTAAGTGATCCATGTTCAGAGCCTTCAACCGGGTGATCTGCGCGGCTTCCAACTGGTCAACCTGGCTGGAAAGTTGCAGACCAATCCCGGGCAGCGTGTGCAGTGCCTGACCGCCCTCCACCAGGCTGAGAGTCACCTCTTCAGCTGGCTGGTTATCCCTCAACAATTGCGAGAGATCTCCCCTCAGACTGATCTGAACCTTGTGTGAAATTCTGGTTCCCTGGACCACTTTCACGGGATAAGGGATTTCTAGCGGAGTGCAATACGTTTTAAAGGAGGCATCGGTCCAATTTCGCTGATCCTCCATTTCAAAAGTATCACCTTCACAGCGCACGTGAGCCCAGACGCCGGGAGCGATTTCATGGGAGATCGCGCGGATGTTTTTTGCCGGTTGATCAGGTGCAATGAACTTTGGAAAGTGGCCGGGTGTTTCGTTGCCATGGATATCCTCGATTCGCCACGCCTGTCCGGCAGCCGAGGGACCGTGCAGAATGCAGAATCCGAGGCGGTTGCGTAAAAATGTCGAGTGTGCTTCACCGTCGAACGTGAAGACAACGTGGCCGTCGGAATTGCCGACAATTCTTCCTTTCCAGAGGAAATCGATGTCGCGTTCCTGGCACTTGACATCAAAGGTCAGTTGAAACGATCCGTCAGATTCCTGCAGCCGAATGTCGGAAACCCTGGGCGGAACAGTGCCCCAAAACTGGTTTCGCACAGGAGCGTTGATGCCGCGCAGAACTTCTGCCTTGCCGACACGTACAAAACGCAACATGACGTTGTCCACGTCGAAGGTCATGGACAGTGGTCCGGCGCGCAGTGGAATTGATTCCTCTGCCGCTAGTTGTAAGGATGAAACGAGCAGGGAAAATACCGCAAAGAAAAAATATTTCATCGAGAACTCCTGGCCAGCGGGGCACATGACGCCCCGTTGTGCATTACAAGTTCAGACTGAAACCACTGCCCTGTCGGGACAATCCAGCAGTTGGGAGGCCCGATACGGTTGACGGCAGCGCTTCACTGAAGCGTTATCCTAGAATCTCGTGAACGACACGACCGTGCACGTCCGTGAGACTCATGTCACGGCCGCCATAACGATAGGTAAGTCGCTCATGGTCCAGACCTAATAAATGCAGGATCGTGGCATGCAGGTCGTGCACCGTTACGGCATTTTCGACGGCAGCCATGCCCAACTCGTCGGTGACCCCGAAAGCGGTTCCGCCTCGAATGCCGCCACCAGCCAGCCAGACGCTAAAACACCCTACGTGATGGTCTCGACCGTGTTCGTTACCCGTATGCGGCGTGCGGCCCATCTCGCTGGCGAAAAGGATCAAGGTCTCGTCGAGCAGCCCGCGCAGCCTGAGATCTCGAATCAGGCCCGCAATGGGCTGATCGGTAACCAGGGCGTTTTTCTCATGACCTTCCTTCAACTTTCCATGCTGATCCCAGCTTCCAACCGACAAACCCACGGGATTGGCGGTGATCTCTACAAAGCGAACTCCTGCCTCGATCAGCCGCCGGGCCCGCAGACACTGTGTGGCGTAGGAGCGCAGTTGCTCATCTTCGGCGTTCACGCCATAAAGGTCCAAGGTAGCAGGAGATTCTCGGGACAGATCAAGAACATCCGGGATTTCGGTTTGCATCCGATAAGCCATCTCGTAATTACGGATGGCCGACTCAATTCCGTCATGACCTCCCAGAGACTCGGCCAGTTGTTGATCTTGCTGTAATAGCAAATCCAATTTTTTTCGTTGGATGCCGGCGGTAACATCGGCGGGGATGATGTTGGCCACGGGTACCCCTGCGGCCTGGATCGGCGTCGCCTGATAGTTGGCGGGAAGATATCCGTTGGAAAAGTTTTCTCGACCGCCCGGTGGAACTTTTCCACTCTCCAACAATACAAATCCCGGAAGATTCCGATTCTCACTGCCCAGACCATACGTGGCCCAGGAACCCAGGCTGGGAGCGCCGGCACGCAAACGCCCGCTGTGGATAAACAAGTTACCAGCAGCGTGTAACGGCAAGGGTGCCACCATGGAACGAACAAAGGCCATCTCGTCGACACAACCGGCTAAGTGCGGAAACAGCTCACTAACCGTCATGCCACACTGGCCATATTGTGCAAAACTCCAGGGACTTTGCTTCCACTTCCGATCCCCTTCCGTCTGCGTCTTTTTGGCATCCTTCCATTCTTGTACCAGTTGCCCATGGTGTTTGGCCAGCGCCGGCTTGGGATCGAATGTGTCGACGTGGGACACACCGCCCGCCATGAAACAAAAAATAACGTTCTTGGCGCGGGGTGCCGCATGCGGAGAGAGATTTTCCGAGAGACCAGCGTAGCTACGATCTGCCATCAACGAGGACAGCGCCAAGAGGCCAAAACCGTTAGACGCATTGCGCAGTACTTCGCGACGCGAAACAGGTTGAGCCATCCGCCCAGGACAACTCGATGCATGATGTAACCGTTCGTTCATAGCTGTTGTTACGAAAACTTTTGTGGTCTACGGTTCGCCGTCATCAAGTAGGAAGAGAACTGATCCAACAGCGTCGAAAACAAAACCATGTCGACCTGCCGACAGAAGCACGCCAGGACCTGACCGTTCATCTCATAACATACCACATCGCGCGCACTTAACGAATATAAATCATCTCTTTGGTGTTAAAAAACATATGCGCCACATCCTGCCAGATGGTCGGGCTAGCGAGACTTTCACCCGCTGCCACCTGGTGGGATTTTTCCAGCAAACCGACAAAAGTCGCGATTCTGTTTCGTTCGTCAGCGGCAGGCGGACGGCCCAAGGCCTTGACGAACATATGATCAATTCGTGCTTCCAGCGACTCATCCTGGCGTGCTATCAATTTCTCACTCCAAAACCGGGACTGGTCGATCAGGAACGGATCGTTCAAGAAGGCCAGAGCCTGGGCAGGCACATTGGTGCGATCCCGGCTGCCACGGGTCTCCATCGGATTGGGAAAATCAAAAAGTTCCAGAAATTTGGGACCCTCCATCCGAGTCACCTTCAGGTACAGGCTCCGGCGACCGTGGCCATCCAGCGGACCGGCTTCGAGCTTCCGATGTTCTTTAGGTTCCTCACGAAACGGATGAATACTGGGTCCGCAAAGTGTCCGGTCCAATCGTCCTGAAACGGCCAGAATCGTGTCGCGAATGGCCTCGCTGTCGAGTCGTCGTACCGGGTAATGATGCAGCAAGCGGTTGGCCGGGTCCCGTTGATTGGCAACCGCGCCGGACACACTGGACTGGCAAAAGGTACGACTGGTGACAATCTGTCGAATCAACTTTTTAACCGACCAACCCTGCTGAACAAACTGGTAGGCCAAGTGATCGAGCAACTCGGGATGGGATGGCAGGTCGCCCACGTGACCGAAGTCGTCCGTTGTGCGTACGATTCCTGATCCAAACAAATGGTGCCAAATACGATTGACCATCACTCTTGCAGTGAGTGGATTGTTTTGATTGGCAATCAGCTCGGCGATCTCCCGTCGGCCGCTCCCTTCGGACGAAAACATTTTGGACCCCGCGATGGACTCCAGGTAACGTCGTGGGACACTCGACCCCAAGTCCTCTGCGTTACCCCGACGCAGCAGCGGTGAATCAAACCCCGGACCGTGATCAGACATTCCCGCCACAACACGGGGCTGGGGTATCTGGGCTTCAAGTTCCCGGTACTGCTGCACAAGATCAACGACAGGTCGATCCGCCTGGATCGAGTTTGTCAACAAGTCGCTGGAAAGGAGCCAGTTGATCCAGCTCACATCATCGTTGGTCGCCTTTCCGTCCCGCCATGCCTCGATCGATTCTTGACACTCGGCCTGATAAGCATGGACAACGTCCTCCAGGGTTTGCGGCACCGGTCGGTCAAACAGCCTGAGAAAATGAGATAGGTCCTCTTGAGGCGTTTCTTCGCAGTCGTGTAGTACGACACGTGTAACCCCGAACCAGGAGCGGGGTGATTGAAGCTTCTCTTCTTCCGTTCCTGCTACCCCGGGTCGATCAGGCCAGCGTACGTTGTCGGTCTTGGTCGTTAGATCAAGATAGGAACGATGCGGCGGTCCGGCGCTCGTGGGAAATCTTTTCCAGTGCAAATCGGCTTCGTCCAGATAACGCTTCCCTCCCCCTGCATACTCGTTCAGTGAGCAACTATCGACCACGGCACGGACCATGCTCAGACCCCCGCCCAGTAGTTGCAAGCTCACGTACTTGTGTTCGGTAGGAACCCATGGTGATTGCAACGTGCCATTCAGTCGGTCAGACAACAAGTGAGTGAAGAGTCCTGCGGGCAAAACAGCGCTCACCATGTCATCCCCAGCCGACGGCAGGGCAAATTCACCGCACGAACACGGATCGCCAGCCAATCCCAAACCCAAGGTGCGCCACACGGATGGCTGGTCCGTGTCAAACGCCTGCCAAGTGTGGAAGTTTTGGGCGTTGAATTCGACACGCGCGGTTGCCTCCACCTCGTATTCTTTCTTCAGTTCCTGCCAAATGGATGCGAACGAATCAGGCGTCTGCTGATCTACAATTCGTTTCAACGGCAGTACAAAATCGTGGAGTTCGAGCTTTTCCCGGGCCAACTGTTGTTGCAAACCTGTCTCTGCTTCCTGGTCTTCTGCGGTCTTTTTCAGCCGTAGTGCTGTAAGTAGTTTGCCGGGCAATGCCTCGGTTGCCACCAACCACTCGTCGGCCAACTGTTGCCGCAATTCAATTTTTAGATCCTGCAACTGCTTAGTTTGCCGGGTAATCCCGCCGGGCAACTCGATCGTCTGCACAACTTGACGTGAGCTTTCCAGAATTCCGACCAGGGCGTAATAATCTGCTGTGGAAACCGCGTCGAGTTTGTGATTGTGGCAGCGGGCACAAGAAACGGTTGTCGCCTGAAAAGCCTTCGTCAACGTGTCGATTTGATTGTCGAGTGCATCGTATCGAATCTCCGGAAATCTCACACAGTCATCATGGCCGAGTTCCGAAAAACGCCAGAATGCAGTCCCAATGACCGATTCGTTAATTTCCAGTTCAGTGTTGATGCGCGGCGCTTCGAGCAGATCGCCGGCAATGTGTTCCCGAATGAATTGATCGTAAGGCAGGTCGGAATTGAAGGCACGAATCAAGTAATCTCGATACCGCCAAGCGTCACGGATTTCGTGGTTCCATTCGTAACCATGCGTTTCAGCAAAGCGGACAACGTCCATCCAGTGCCGCGCCCAGCGTTCACCAAAATGGGGCGAATCCAGGAGCCGATCAACGAGGTCCGTGTAGGCGACATCCCGGGAGGAATCCGGATGGTGATCCGAATGTTGCTCGAATTCACGTGTCTCCTCTGAAGTGGGGGGTAAGCCTGTGAGTACCAGGTTGAGTCGTCGCAGCAACGTCCGTGGCTTTGCCGGACGACTGAGTTCCAACCCGGCTGCTGCTAACCGGGCTTCGATAAAACGATCAACCGGGTGCGTGGAAGATGCCAATTCAGCAGCAGGCAGTTCCGAGTCGGAGACCGGTTTGAGACTCCACCATTCACGTCGCGCGTTAAAAATTCCCTGCCATGCCAGTTCAGCCGCCTCGTCGGCCGTTGGCGGATGATCCCGCGGGTCGTGAGCTCCTCCAGCCACCCAGCGTTCGAAGTCGGCAATGACTGCAGCGGGCAATTTTTCCTCCGGTGGCATCTCCAGCGTCTGGTGGCGAATCGCCGAAATCAACAGACTGCCTTCGACATCACCCGGCAGCACGGCTGGTCCGGTATCGCCCCCTCGTAGCAAAGCGGGACGACTATCCAGGCGCAGACTTCCCTTGATTTCAGACGCTGCGGCCGAGTGGCATTCGTAGCAATAACGAACCAGTACCGGCCGGATTTTCCGCTCGAAAAATTCGATGTGCTCCTGCTCGGGGGTAGCGAAAACCGGGTGACCCATTGATGCGCACAGCGCAACGGAAATACCCAGGCAGGTCACACTCTGTCGGATCCAGACAGGCAATCGCAAGAAAAATCGAATCGGCATGGGGCGGGAACTGTCAATGGAAGATCAAGCAACGGTGATGGACTCGGGCAAGTCGGCTTGGTCGCCTCGTCCGCGAACCCAACGCATTGGACCACTCATTATAGTTGAGTCGGTAAACGGTGGTTATAGCTAAATCGTTGAAATTGTACAGTCGCAGGCTCTGAAAAATTCTAGCGTTTCACGGCCACATAAGACATCGTTTGTCATCACAACTTTGACTCACCCAGCCACCTCAACCTGGCCGTCCAAAAAAGGGTCCCGGGGGACGACCCGACGGGCATTCTAATTTGACCGGACAAGCCACTGGCAACCCGCTGTGACTTCACCGGCCAGGACTGTAACATCCTGGTTTCTGAATTTTCCTTGGTTGTATGCAAGTCCTGCATTTCCTTACACTGTGACCACTGCACGGCACCCGTTGAAGACCCGAAACGTTCTGCTTCGGCCTGCCCGATCTTTTCAGCTAATATGTCGCCAAAGTAAAATCAGGTGCCTGGAGAAAATCAATGAAAATCAAGTTGGATCATCTGGCCGTGACGGTTCGTGAAATGAAACGTTCACTTGAGTTTTACGAAGGTCTGTTGGGAATGGAGCAGGTAGGCGCACATCTACTGGAGGGGGACACGATCTCGAGGATGTGCGGCAAACCCTCGGTGCGCATGCAGGTGGTGCGACTGGCCTGTCCCGGAACACCCGACATTCAGATCGACTTGCAGGAGTATCTGGAACCTGCTGCGAAACTTGCCGACTGCAAATTGGGAGACGTGGGCAACTCCCATTTCTGCATCACTGTCGATGATGTTGACAGCACGCGGAAAAAACTTGAATCCCATGGAGTGACGTTCTTGGGGGACACCGTGTACTTCGATTTGGAAGACGCCGGTCAACTTTCCGTTGTGTTTTTTGAAGACCCTGACGGTTACGTCCTGGAACTGGTGAGTTATGGAAAGCGAGACGAACAGTAACGGTCGGACGACAAGATGGTATGCAGATCGTCAGCCACGATCCGTTGGGTTGCTCCTTTCCCGGAATGCCGGTAATCCGGCACCAACCTAGTACGGCAAAAGACCTCCTGAACAGTTCAACGTTTGCCCGGCGATGTAGCTGGCTTCGTCACTGGCCAAGAACGCTACGACATTTGCCATGTCCTCCGGTTCCTGAATCCGGCGCACGGGTATCGACTGCACAACCTCCCGCTTGAAGGACCCTTTCGGCTCACCGCTTCGCTCCGTCACCCCCCGGTCGATGACATCCCACATCGGCGTATCGACGATTCCCCCGCAGATGCAATTGACCAGAATCCCGTCGCCGGCCAGTTCGGCCCCGAGTTGCTTCGTCAAACCGACGGCCGCATGCTTGCTCATGGCATACACACCCAGGGGAACTGCCTTCCCGGGTGCTATTTTTCCAGCACCACTAGCATTGATAATGATCCGCCCCCCGCCCCCCTGCTCAAGCATTTGTCGGGCCGCGGCGGTTGCACAAAGAAATGCTCCTTTCGCATTCACCGCCATCTGTCGGTCAAAACTGTCTTCGCTCGCTTCAACCAAAGGCGCAATCTCGCCAATTCCCGCATTGCAGACGATGCAATCGAGGCGACCAAACAATTCAACCGCCCGCGCAAGCGCTACTTCCACTTGCTCGTGACAGGTTACGTCCAGCACCTGGTAAGCAGCTTGCGTACCCGACTCTTCCGCCAGCCCAAGGACTGTGGCCGAGTCACCCTCGGCAATGTCGCTGAGTAAGACATGCGAGCCTTCGACGACAAATCGTTTGGCAATGGCCAGTCCGATACCGCGACCCGCACCGGTGACAACTACTGATTTATTTTTGAGTTCGGGGTATTGCGCCATCTTGGGGACGATCCCTCAATCATTGGAAATTGGAAATTGGAAAGTCAATCGAGCACGCTGATTCTGCCGCCGTGGTGAAACATGTGTGTGCACTGTTCAACCGGACAAGCAGCAAATCTTGTCCAGAAGGTTATTCGATTGGCATGGCTACTCGATGTCATGGATCAGTTTACACGCATTGACAGGACCGGCAACCGACGGTATCCAACCCGACACCAGGACTGATTCCTCATGATCGCTCAATAAAACCCCGAAATACCTTTTTAATTATCAAGATATGTCTTGCGAGACCATGGGTGATGGCCGACAATACTTAACGAGTCAGTGTTAATGCGATCCCCGTTCCTGCAGCACGAACTGGCCACTATGCTTCGCGTTGAATCTGGAATATCGAATCCATACTGTGACGGACTATCGCGTCGTAGTTTCGTACAGTTGGGCATGGCAGGCATGGCCGGTGGAGCGATTCCTGAATTACTGCGGGCCAAAACGCTGACAGCCGCAACCGGGGCGCACAAGAATTCTGGAAAGCAGACCTCGATCATCATGATCTGGATCGATGGCGGGCTGAGTCATCTTGATACTTACGATATGAAGCCCGAAGCGCCGGAAGAATGCCGTGGAATCTGGAAACCGATCAAGACCAACGTGCCGGGTATCGATGTTACGGAGATGTTTCCTCTGCAAGCCAAACAGGCTGACAAATTTACCCTGATCCGCTCCATCCACCATGACCGGGGAGATCACTTTACCGGTGGCCACATTATGCTGACGGGCCGGGAGGCGGGCGTCAGTGGTTTTGACAACCAGGGTAAGTTCCCTTCCATCGGTTCGATCGCGACCAAATTCACTGGTTCCCGCCAGCCGGGCATGCCACCGTACATCGCCGTCCCTTATGCGGCCAGCATCGGTCTGGTACCGGGCTATCATGGTGGAAATTTCCTGGGTTCTGAATTTAACCCGTATGCCCCGGGAGGGGATCCCAACGCCGACAACTATTCGGTCACCACGTTCGATCCGCCGAGCGGACTGACCATCGATCGACTTGAAAGTCGTCAAGAAGTGTTGAAATCGCTTGATCAATTCAACCGTCGGATGGACCGCTCCAAGCTTCTGGAGACTTCGGACCAATTTCAGCAGGAAGCTTATGATCTGGTGACCAGTGCGCGCGTCAAATCCGCCTTTCATATTGGCGAAGAAGACGTCAAACTGCGGGAACGATACGGGCGTGGCGGCTGGGGACAAAGTACATTGTTGGCGCGCCGCTTGGTGGAAGCCGGAGCGACGTTTGTCACTGTCCACTTCGGTGGTTGGGACAATCACTGGGACTTACAGCCTGCCTATGAAAGCAGTCTCCCCCGAGTCGACGCAGCCGTCGCTTCCTTGTTGCAGGACCTCAGTGACCGCAGCCTGTTGGAACAGGTCCTGGTTCTGGTGGTCAGCGAGTTCGGCCGTACGCCTGTCATGAACAACGGCCACAACGGAAAAGGAACCCCGGGCCGCGATCATTGGGGAAGGGCGTTCAGCTGCCTGGCGGCAGGTGGAGGCGTGCAGGGCGGCCGCATCGTTGGTGCGACAAATGCGCGAGGCGAGCGCCCGGCCGAACTTCCCCTCAAACCGGACGACTTGCACGCGACCATGTATCACGTCCTGGGGATTGACCCGAAGCTTGTTTACCATGACCGTATCGGCCGCCCCATCCATGCCGTACAAGATGGTGACGTGATCCAGGAACTATTCTAGCTGTTCCCCGCGGTTTGAGTGTTGGACCCGGATCACTTTTCCGCACAGACCACACACAGAACTTCCATGCCAGAATAGTTGCCGGGCGACCCGTGGTCTTTTTCTCCATCCCCAGATGGCCGATCTTTGAAACGTCACCCTGTATGCCGGTTGGACTTTCGGGGGTTGCTTGACGTGGCAATTCCTGACCCGCGAAAATAGCAAAACCTTTCAAGGGAGATCGTTTTCTCTGCCGGACGACGGACGGGCTTCGATGCGCAGTTGGTTGGCAAGTTCTCGCAGCCGGTCGGACTCGAAGAATTTGCCTTCCTGATCAAGTTCGTGGACTTGGTGGTCCAAATTACGACTGGCTTGCAAGAGCGCGGCAGATGATTCGCTCCCCTCTCCCCTTGGCGGCTCTGGTCGTTTGCGGTAAATCGCCGCTCGGGGAGAATCATTCCTTGGTTTCAACCCCTCACCGTACACTTCCTTCAATGCTTCTCGAAACACTTCTTCCAGGACATCCTTGTTTTGAACGTCCGATTTCTTCTCATCAGCTGGCGAGAAAGCTTGATCCAACAACTGTCCCAAATTCAACTGCCGGCGGATTCGCAGGAGGTCGTGCAACTGCTGCCGCTGCACGGGGTCGAGGTCTGCCGCCTGCTGCTGGTCAAGAAGATCAGACTGCTCGGTTGGTACCGCCGGGGAATCGAGCAGATTTGGCTCGACATCCTCGGCAATGAGGATCTGAACACCAGCAAACCAAGCCACAACCACAACGCCTAGGATCCATCCCGATCGCTTCTGCTCGTCAATGCGCATGCTGAACTCCTCTCCAATGAAACCAGACAGCATCCGACACGTACCGTGAACGTGGTTATCGAATGCTTTCACCACGTCCTCACCCGTCTCTAACTTCGAGTTCGTTGTGTCTGCTCAGCTGGGGACGACACCCACCCCACACTTGTCCGCTCCTATTCTCGAATGAACTGCTCGTTTGACCAACCCCAACATTCCAGGAGCGGTTGGCATGCTTCTGCGCAAAGAAAACTTGTGCGCAAACAGAGATTGTCACCCAGCGACTAGTCAGACTGCTGCGTGACTTCCGACACCCACTTTGCATAGTCGTGATGACTCGCCACTACCGGAAGAGCAAGAATCTCGGGGACTTCATAAGGATGGATTGCGAGAATCGCTGATTCCAGTTTCTGGTAATATTCGCCGCGAGTCTTAATCCGGCACACCCACTCCTCTGCCTGGGTCATTTTTCCTTTCCACCAATAACAACTCGCGCTCGGTCCGCTAACCTGAACCGCGGCCGCCAGATGTTGGCTCACCAGATTCTCGGCAATTCGCAGTGCATCCTCGCGGTTCCCGGTCGTCGTTATTACTTGAATCATATTTGTCATGAAACCGTGTTCACCCTTCGTTCAAAAACTCTTCACAAAATCCGTCCGCTGAAGTCCTATAATCTGGTCAGAAACTAATGCTTGTACACCCTGGCCGAATTCATTTACCGCCCTGGTAAGATTGGCATCCGTTGGCTTGTCACATCATCGATTGGCACCAGACCCGCATGTTCCCAACACTCGCAGCCACTGCTGACTCACTCCTTGTCTCCGGCCTGGTAGAATCGTTTGGCGATTTGTTCGGTGTGAAACGGCAACCATTCGGACAGGGTGTACACGGCGTGGCCGGCGTGGTGCCGATATACAGGTTGTTCAGGTAAACCATAGTCAACTAACAGCGTGCACCCCTCGTCGGCAACCCGCAAACCCTGTCGGAGATGTTGCAGAAGATATCGTCGCTTTACGCCCGGCTGAACCACCGCGGCCAAGCGTCGGTTGGCAAGCCAGGCGCGCCAACTCAGCCAACTTGGCTGTATGTTGGTACCCGCAATACCGACTTGTTGTACATAATCGCCTCCCTCCGCCTTGAGAACCTGGTCCAGTGTTGGGGGGAAATCCGCTTGAAATTCAGGCAGTCCAGCGGTGGGTCGGTGAAACACAAAGTGTAGAAGTCGGTTGTAAATGCACGTGTCCCACCCGTAGCGGATAGGAGTACCGAAATTGACAATGTCAAACTGCGTGCTAAAGACCGGATGAGTTTTCGCCTGAAGCAAATCTCTTGCGCGGAACCAGTGGGCCGTGGCGTCAGACGACTGGCCTCCCTCGTAATAGCGGCGGGCCGCTCGAAAAAAACGGTCGCATACTTTTGGTTCGGCCCCTAACAAATTGGTCAACAGGGCAAACACGTTTCCGGCGTGGCTATGTCCCCATAGTAGAATCCGCTGCTCGGTTCGGGTAACCCTGTCAGCCAGTTCAACCAACAAGCGGACGGCCGCTTCGGCTCGTGCTAAATGATGGTTTTCTCCGGTCCACGTGAATCGTCTGACGGGCACCGGCGGCAGGCCCTCGGACGAGACGGCGGTTGCAAGGTGTTGGGCAAATACCTCGGTATAGTTACCATGTTCCTCGGTGATGGAATCGACCATCTGCTTTACCGATTTTTCCATCACTTCTTTGAAAGCCGGTGCCAGGACGGCAAACTGGCGAACCAACCCCAGCCCATCGTTACCGGTGAACGTGCCATGTACCAGGTAGATGGCTGAAACCCTTGCTTCCTGCAGCGTGCGGCCCGCACATCGCATCCTTTGAACGAAGATTTCGGTATCCGGGTAGGCGGGAGTTCCAGGCAGAACAAGTTCGTATTCCGCTGCAGGTGGCGAACTGTAGATCTGATTCTGAAAATGATTGTGCCGGGGCATAAAACAGAGCCTGCAGGGACTTAAGCCTTGCGGATAAAATGTGCCGCATAACTGCGAACTTGACGACCATTCAACACATGCACCATCCGCAGTTGCTGCACTGTCGATTCACTGAACTGGCCCAAAGGCAGGTGAACCAATCGTTTTCGAAACCGACGTGCCAAACGCCGCCAACCAGCACCCGGGGGATAGGGGCTTAAAAGAGCAATCTGGCGGCAGCGGCTGTGAACCATGGCTGCGGCCAGCAAGCGTTCTTCCAGGGTTTCCGTAAAGTCCAGTCTCGGGTCCGACCAGATGTCGGGGATGGAGAGCGGTGGAAACAAGAACATCGCTCCACCGTAGGTCGCAAGACCAACCCCCGGCCCCACTAACTCCCGGCGAAAGTCGGTTGCAAAAAAGGCAAGCGTCGATTCCTGATCATGTTCAGCGTACCAGGTACTACGCCAGTGATAGTCACGAGGGTCAGCCGGTGAATCAAAAAGCATCACCACGCAATCCAAGTCACCCCTTCCAGGAGGCAGTACTTTGACGTAGATCTCTCCGCTATGCCAGTTCCTGACTGTTTCGCGAATATCGATTCCATCCTTGATGCTTGTGGTGAATTTTTCGGAACGGGCCAAATCGGCTCCCATCACAGCTCGCGCCCGATCAAACAGGTGACAGCGAAATCCCTCAATGAGTTCGTCCTCGGGTGGCCAACTGCACTGCGAAAAAGGATTCCACCTCATGCGCCACTTGTCAGTTTCCTGCTTTTCTGAACGACGTTGCAGCTGGCAGCTACGCCAGCTCACAGGCGGACCCGGCAGACGGCTGACAAGATGCACCAGATCTCCGTTGGGCAAACGGGCCTGGTCCACACCCAGCGTCACTTCCTCAAAACCTGTTGCCTGATGGTAGGGATAATCTCGGGCTGTCTCGGCGACATGAACGGCGTACCGGTCACCCAGAATCTGTTTGCTGGCGATGATCATGGTATAGAGATCGGGTGACATTCGTCGTTCGATCAGCGACAGATTGCGAATGTATTTGAGGCAGGTGGAAAGAGCGTGGGTAGTGACCTTTCGGGCTCGTCGCCCCATTTCGGACCGGTAGCCGGATCGGGCACTGATCAGCAGCTCTTTCACACCATCAATCGATAGATTGTCGTCACTTTCCAGCTCCGCCCGAGCTCGTTCGTAGAGTCCCGTAATGAACGGTAGTTCGCCCAGCATGAAGATTAGCGATTTCGATTGCGGCTGGTAGATGTGAGTCTCCTGCACCTCCTCATGTTCCACCTGACTTATCTTTCGATCCTGATAGGCCTCTCGTATCCAGGGCCAGTCTAAAGCCGAACAGACCAGAAGTATGGAACCATATTGCTCTTCCAACTGATGCAGACGGGCGGCCATGTGAGCCACTCGATCGGTTGGCTGGCCGATCGGTAAACGGTCGATACTCGGGAGTACGGCCGCGGCGAAACGTTCGAGCGATACGCGCCGCAAGGCATAGGGATCAGGAAACACGGCCGTACAAGGCTCAAATTGTGCCGTCTCCAAATCGATGAAGCGACGGTCAATGTGTTCGCCGATTGCCGTCCGGATGGCCGCGATCACCCCCTGGCAAGGATCAACAGGAACGTAGCTCAGGGTCCGGTTATGGGAATCATCCTCATGCTCGTTATCCGGCGACCAGGAACCACCCCAATCCTGAAGCGACTCGTCCTGGGTGACCATCGAGGGCGAAGGCAAGCAGGTGACGGCGCGCTCGACATCCGCTTGAAAAGAGGGTGGTAAAGGCACCGCGACGCAATCAAAGGTCTGCTCGAGCATCCAGCGTCGGACCTCCGTCGCAAAATCGCCACTGCCGTGAATGATTGGCAACGCCGTTATGCGATCGCTGAATTGGAGTACTTTAGATTGCATCGTCGACCGGGTGCTCAGGAGTACCAGCCCAACTGGATTGGGAGAAACGACTTCATCACACGAACCACCTATCCTCGGACTCAGCCAATTGTTTTACAAAATTGTACGCAGCTTGTGCAGTCTTGGATCAATCCCCTCAGTATACTAATCTCAACGAGCCAACTGGCAGGGTGCTTCAACAACCAGTACCAGCAGCCGGATTCTGGCCGGCCACCTCACTGACAAATCACTTCCATGGCAGACAAATTAGGCCTGTCATGATCCTCTGACTGGTTGGTGCTGCCGATCGCTGGTTTCCACTGTTTTGTCAGAAAAAATAATCCACGTGGCAGAAGTATCCTCCTTGATGCGCTCGCCGGTCACACCTTGCACCTTTCGGACAAGGAGAGAAACGGGTGGTTCACTTGCTCCAGGCAAGCAGGAACCCAAACTGCTCTCACGTCGGGGGGCCATTTGGACAAACACCGGACACTTGGACGATCTGTCCGTGTGGTGTATGAATGTTCCTGACACTCGCCGCTGTGCACCGGCAACCTATCCGGTCGGACTGAAAATGGAAACAGTGGGAAATCCACTCCTCCAGGTTCAAAAAGACATTCATCATCCCGGAAGATGGCCCAGCGAAATTAAAAATCGAGCCATTTGAAAGCATGGCGACGCGGAGTGTGTTAACTTGTTTGCCCCAGGACGAAGAACTCGAGTTCCCCCGCCTCCTGCAGGAAAACGGCGGGGGGGCAGAGAACTGTCTCATGTCACCCAATGTGTCTCCACTACTTTGACTTTCAGAGCAACTGCAAATCCATCAAGTTTCAGGTCATCTCCGAATCAATCGGTATCACACCGTCGGCAAACTCAACACGGGTAAATTCTCATGCAACGACAATTTTTGTCCAACTCCGACCTGCAAGTTTCACCCATTTGCCTGGGCACCATGACCTTTGGAAACCCCGTTTCCCAGAACGACGCGGTTCGGTTAGTCCACTGGGCGATCGACCAGGGCATCAACTTCATCGACACGGCTGACATGTACGAGGGTTACGACCGCTTTCTCGGGTCCCCTGGCGGCGTGGGTGAAACCATTCTGGGTCATGCCATCCACGACCGGCGCGAACAAGTCCACATCACCACCAAAGTTGGAAATCCTGTGGGAACTGGCGAGTACGAAGGCACAGGTCTGTCCCGCAGTCACATGCTTCATCAGATCGATGCCAGCCTCAGGCGTCTGCAGACGGATTACGTCGATATCTACGAATTGCATCGACCCGATCCGAACACGCCGCTGGAGGAATCTATGTCGGTCATGGTCCAACTCATCGAAGCGGGAAAGGTTCGGCACTGGGGATTTTCAAATTATTCCGGAGATCAGATTCATGACCTGGTGCGTATTTGTGACCAACACAGCTGGCCACGTCCGGTCGTTAGCCAGTCGCCTTACAGTTGGATCAAACGTGATGAAGAGTCGAACAGCCTGCCGGCGTGTCGGGAACTGCAGATTTCCGTGACCCCCTACCAGCCACTCCAAGGAGGCTTACTGACCGGAAAATATCAAAAGGGACAACCTTTGCCAAAGGACAGTCGAGCCGCCGAATCCCCCTGGCTGGAACCACCGCAGGAGACCCTGCTGGACGATCTTGCACGTTTTGAAGCGGAGGCCCGAGAGACTCAACTGAGCCCCGCCCAGTACGCCATTCACTGGTTACTGAACCAGGAGGGTATCGACTCAGTGGTCGTGGGCCTCAAACGAATAGACCAGTTGGACGAATTGCTGAAAGCCTGTTCCTGACGCTGCTGACAACTCACTTTGCGATTGGCTTTCCACCACGCTACGGGGTCAGCCCCAACGCAACGGGCGCCCACCTTGTTTCCACTTGAACATCAACCTGTCGGTGACAGTGGTGCCAACATTCCGGCGGTAGCGGGCCAAAGCGCCTCAGCCAAACGAGGCCCGGCTGTCCCCGAAACCACAGGACAGGAATCCACCATCAACGACGACCGTCTGCCCGTTAACAAATGAGGCCGCATCGCTGGCCAGGTAGACCGCCGTCCCGGCGATCTCTTCTGGTTTACCAAACCGGCCCGCCGGTGTTCGCTCAATGATCCTCCGGCCGCGGTCATTGTTTTCGATCTCTTTACGGTTTAGATCCGTCACAACCACTCCGGGAGCAATCGCGTTGGTGCGGATGCCGTATTTTGCCCATTCGTTTGCACAACTACGAGTGAGGCCGAGCACGGCGCTCTTGGCAGCAGCGTAAGCGGCCACCTCAAGGGCGTCCACAAAAGAAGTCAATGAGGCAATAAGAATAATGCTACCTCCGCCTTGCGGGATGAAGGTTCGTGCCGCAGCCTGGGCACAGCGAAGCGCCCCGGTCGCGTGAACGTTGTGTATGTGATTGAATTCCTCAGCCTCCAATTCAAGTAGTGGTTTACGTAACGGGATGCCGGCGCAATTCACCAGAATGTCAAGTCTTCCAAAGCTCTGAACGGCCAGATCCACAGCTGCCTGGACACTGTCCTCACTTGTCACATCCAGCTGCGTGCCTGCCACTTGCTCCTCAGTTCCCTGACCATTCAATTGTTGAACCGCTTGGTTGATCGTTTCCAGACGTCGCGAACCAATCAACACCTGCGCACCGTGCTCGACGAAACCCTCTGTGACGGCGTACCCGATTCCCGTCGCTCCACCCGTGACCAGGGCCACTTTTCCTGACAAATCAAAACTCGTACTTTTCATGGTTTGGTATGTCTTTCGATCAACAATTGGTGTCTCGCATCTCAACGGCCCGAAAGGGGGAATCCGCTCGTGCCCCCTGGTCAGGACGGAGCCAATGTCCTAGAACGTTTCTACGTTACTCGACCGGGGTATCGACAAATAGGGTGCTTGTAACAACTCGCTTCACCAGCGGAGTCGCCCTCCTGTTCCTTGCAATCCGTTAGCCAGAGCAACCAGATGACCAACGCCACACAACCCAAGATTCAGATTTGTCAACGGGGACTCACCGAATATGTGGAGTGCTGTCTTCGTGAATTACATGCCCATCTTGACTGCCAGGAACTCGATCCCGCGGCCAACTTGGCGGATCAGTTGCGCGGTGTAGAAATGGTGATCGATATCGGTGGCCACGCGTCGCGGGAGATTATCGACGCCGCCGTCGATACAAAATTCTGGCAGGTCATTGGGACGGGCCTGGATAACTGCGAAGTCCAATATACTCTAGACAAGGGGGTCCAGTTAGGAAACACGCCCGGATTCACCAGCGCTTTAGGACTGTCGGAGTGTGCCATGATGTACATTCTGATGCTCACCCGGAAATATCACGAAGCGCGAGATAATTTTCAGTCGGGAACATTTTTCACACCCAACGGCAAAACACTGGATCAAATGGCATTGGGAATCATTGGTTTTGGAGCCAGCGGTCGTCAACTTGCCAAGCGTGCTAAAAGTTTCGGCATGCGGGTCGAGGCAATCGATATCAGACCGCTGGACACCGATCTTCCGGACGACATGCAGCCCGACTACTATGGCCTGTCGGATGAAATGGACAGTGTCATTTCGCGCTGCGACGTGGTTTCCCTTCATTTGCACCTGACGCCGGAAACAACCCACATCATCGATGAACGGCGTCTGGGACTCATGAAACCCTCAGCCTTCCTGATCAATGTGGCACGGGGAGCCCTCGTCGACGAAGACGCGTTGGCTGATGCAATCCTGAACGGCAAGATTGCGGGAGCTGGAATCGATGTGTTTGCCAACGAACCGGCTGACATCAGTCGACCGGAATATCAACTGCCAAACTTCATCGCCACTCCGCACACGTCGGGTCAAACCGATGAAACCATCCGCCAGCGTTGTGCCATCGCGGTGGATAATGCTCGTCGTCTGGCGACCGGAGAAAAATTGGTGCATCTGATCGATGCCAGCATGGGGCTCGGAAAGTGATCGCAACCGGTCACAGAACACAACGTGGGGCGAGGCTTTCAACCTGCGCGGCAATGGCTTATCGCGTGGATTTCGACAGGCCCGCGCAAATTGTCCCTATCCTCGGCTGAGATCGCTGTTCTGTGTGTCCGTGAGCATATCCATTTCAATGGGGCCGTGCGTATAACGAGCCGGAATCCTCAGTTCCAGCAGCGGGACTCCATCTCCCACGCACGTATTGCACCTCCGGAACATCGGTGATGGTGACCTTCAAACAAGTAACTTCTTGTCCCTACCTGGTGTAACGCACCCGGATCATTCAAAGTGCGGCGAATTCCGGCAGCCCGGATGAAATTTTCAGCCGTCGATTTCAATCGATCTTAACTCGCGGGCAGATTGCAACGCCGCTTCCACGATCTGTAACACGGCCACTCCATCGGCGCCACTACATGCGACCGGCTGATCGTTGTGAACTGCTTGTAAAAAGTTTTCAATCTCAGCACGCATCAGTTGATCGCGGTGCAGTTCAAAACGTTCAACATGGTGTTTCTCGTCACCATGTCCGTAACTCCGTATCTCACCGGCGTCAAAGTCGACAAACACTGACTTGCGGTCGCCAAAAATCTCTAGCAGGTGCCGATTCGGATACTGTACGTAATCCAGGTGGATTTGCACCAACGCGCCGGACTCATATCGCAGGGTCATCGCAAGGACACTGGGATCCTGCATCAATGGCAGATCACCCAAGTTAGCCGTCTCGGCTGAGACTCGGATAACCCGACCGAACAATACACTCAAAAAATCTGGCTGGTGGGTGTAGTCGAGTATCAGCGAGTTCGGCTGCGGCGTTTCAAAACGATTCCGCGAGGCCATGAGCGTGAAATAGGTGCCTACCATCGATCGACCCCCGACAAGTGTCCCCAACTCTCCGGTATCGATCATCTTTCTCAGTCGGGCGAGTACCGGATGCAGGCGCATCAGATAGCCCACTTGCAGAACTTTACCGTTCGATTCGGCCGCTGCAACAATCGCCGCCGCATCCACCACGTTTTCGGCCAGCGGTTTTTCACAAAACACATGACAGCCGGCCTCAAGCGCCGCCACTGCCATCGGTCGATGCAAATGGTGCGGTGTGCAGACGAACACCGCCACGGGCCCGGCCGCTAAAGCTTGCTCATAGTCAAGAAATCTGCGTGCACTGTCGGCATTTTTCTGGGCTTCGTCCAGGCACGCCTGGCTTGAATCACACAACCATAATTCGACGTCTTCACGTTCGGCCAAAAGCCGCGCGTGACGCTGACCGATCGAACCTGTACCGACGACCAGAATAGTAGTGGGTTGTTTAATCATCATAGGTTGCTGGTAACTTCAGTAAACTGACTGCCTGGGCAGCGGACCGCAGAACCTTGGTATCCGTGGGGCACATCAGAAGACGCTACTTGCCGCCGGTGAGTCGCTGATTTTTCAGCTTGATGTGGCAAGCGATACAATCGGCAATCGTAACGATCAAAGCAGTGGCACCCTTCATCCGTTGCAACTTCCCGAGTAAGACAAGCGAATGCGTGGGTTTTCCAATACGCCTGCAGGATAGGCAGTTCCCAAGTCGAACACCAGCCCTCTAGCCCCCCTGAAAGCGGTGGTAGAGTTCGCGGTAGGCGCCTTGGTTCGCAAGTAACTCCGTGTGGGTTCCACGTTCCACGATCTGGCCCTCGTCCAAAACCAGAATTTGATCTGCTTCCCGAATGGTACTCAGGCGATGAGCCACCACAAAACTTGTTCTTCCCTTGAGCAACTGACGTAAAGCTTGCTGAATATGCATTTCCGTCAACGTGTCGACACTGCTACTGGCTTCATCCAGAATCAAAACCTTGGGATCCGTGAGAAGTGACCTGGCAAAACAAACCAGTTGCCGTTGCCCCAGTGACAAATTGCTGCCCCGTTCGCCAACCTGGGTTTGAAATCCGTCGGGTAACCGTAGAAACACATCCATGCAGTTCAGCTGTTCGACCACGTCATGTACTTCCCGATCGCTCGCTCGGGGCCGACTAAAACGAATGTTCTCCATCACCGTACCGGAAAAAAGAAAACTATGTTGCACCATGATTCCAAGATGCTGCTGCCAGCTTTTTGTTTTCCACTGCACCAGATCACGGTCATCCACCATGACCACACCAGATGTCGGCAAGTAGAACTTGGCAACCAGATTTGTGACCGTTGTCTTGCCACTGCCCGTATGCCCCACCAAAGCAACGGTTTGCCCTGGCTTGGCCACCAAACTGATGTTCTGCAGTACTTGCGTTCCCGGAAGATATTCAAATGAAACGTTGCGAAATTCAACGCGCCCACACACACTTGGCACATCAATGGCTGTTGGTGGATCGTCCCAATCGGGCGGGGTGTCAAGCAACCCGAAAACGCGTTCGGCCGCAGCCATCGAGGTCAGGGCCTGGGTGTACAACAGGCCCAACATGGTCAGGGGACTGAAAAAGAGGCCCGCCATCAGGAAGAAACCGATCAGGTCGCCCAAGGAAGCGTCGATGGCAGGATTTAACACCCGAAATCCCCCCAGCAACAACAGAATCGCAATAAAAAAGTGGCTGTTCATGTCCAGAAGTGGCAGGAGTCGCCCGTGGATGCTGGCAATTTCGTAGTGATAGCCTGCATGGTCTTCCGCCAAATCACGAAACAACTCTGCATTTCTTGCTTGCCTTCCATAGGCCTGGGTAGTGCGTATTCCGTTGATCGACTCGGCCAGCGTGGCTGTCACTCGACTAAACGATTCCTGTACGGCACGGTGTGCTTTGCTTAATTTGCGGCGAAAGTAATGATTGATACCGGCCAGAACGGGTGCCAGCCCCAGCACCACCAGAAACAGCGCCCAGTCGTACCACAACATAAATAAAGCGGCCATCAGCATCTGACCTGACTGGACCATGGCAACGAACATGACTTCCTGAACGCCCACCCGCACATTTTCCACATCGGAAGTCAAGCGACTGATGATGCGTCCCAACTTCGTAGAGACATAGAACTTCATCTGCAGTCGCTGTAGATGGGCGAACAGTTCGTTCCGCAGATCGTGCACGACGCTTTCACCCAGTTCGAGTGCCAAACGCTGTCGGAAATGCGCCACGATTTGCGTCGATACAGCCAGTGCCAAGAAACCCACGACAGCCCAGGTGACTCCCGCCGAATTGCCAGCCTGAATCGGGCCTTTAATGGCTGCCGCAATGGTTGCGGCGAGAGCCGGTAACTGGAGTGAGCGCACAACAACAATCACCAGCAGCCAGGTTCGCCGGGCAGCGTAAGGGCGCGTGTAACGCAACAGACGGTTGATGATTTTCCAATCCAGTGGGCGCTGGTGGATTTCCCGTTCGTCTTTTGCCAGATGGGTGATGCTTGGGGCAACGTTGCTCATACTATTCAATTCTGGAAAGCCAATCTTCTTTCGTCGAGCGGTCCGCCGAGATCCTCCACTTGGGCCGACAACAGGGATCGCAGATATCCATCCTGATCAAGCAACTCTTCCGGAGGCCCAAATTGGGCGACCTGCCCATCCAATAGAACCAGCACCAGATCGGATCGTCGGATAGCGCTCAGGCGATGTGTGACCAGAAACGTGGTGCGGTTATGCTTGGCTTCATCCACTGCTTGCAGAATTTCATGCTCCGTTTCCGGATCTACCGCGGCAGTGGGATCATCCAACAACAGGATGGGCGAATTCATCAACAGGGCCCGCGCAATCGCAATTCGTTGGCGTTCTCCGCCAGAAAGATCGCAACCATGTTCTCCGATGATCGTGTCAAAACCGTCGGACAAACGAGTGATAAAAGGAGTGGCCGCAGCCAGCTTTGCCGCTTCAAACGTCTGCTGTTGGGTCGCCTGCGGATTTCCAAACGCGATGTTCGCAGCGACTGTATTACTGAATAGAAAGCTCTCCTGGAAAACCATGCTCACATGACGCCGCAACTCATCAATGTGCAGTTCACGGATATCGGTGCCATCGATCAACACTCGTCCTCCCGTGGGATCATACAAACGGGGAATCAAACTTAGCAGCGTACTCTTCCCTGACCCGGTAGGACCGACGATCGAAACAGACTGGCCGGGCTCGATAGAAAAATCGATTCCTTCCAAGACAGGCCGGTCTTGATTGTAAGCAAACGAAATCCCTTCGAACGCGACCGACCCGCAGCTGCGAATCAAGTGTCGGGGCTGTGCCGGTGAACGAATCTCAATCGGAGCATCCAAAACTTGAAAGACGCGCTCGGCACCCGCCAAACTGGTCTGAATCCGGTTGGCAATGTTGGTGACCTGCCCGACTTGCTCCGAGAATTGCTGTAACAGTCGTGCAAAAGCGACCAGCCCCACGCCCAGGGGAAGTTGGCCCTGAGCCACCAAATATCCTCCAAATCCCAACAGTACAGCACGATTCAAATGGGTCAGCATTCCCATTGTCGGTTGAAACATGGAAATCCGCCAGAAAATCTCGTGCTGCTGCTCTCGGATGTGGTTGTTCGACTGTCGGAACTTTTCAATCTGAGCTTTCTGTTGAGCACAACCTTTGACCACTGCCACACCCTGAACATTTTCCACGACGTCTCGCACCATCTGATCCATCCGTTCCCTCGTTTCCAAGTACATCGGACGGATCATTCGCGAAAAACGAATGGCGAGTGTCCATAAAAGTGGGGTCGTTGCCAGACAGGCGAAGGTCAACATGACGTGAATACTGGCCATATACGCCGTGTAGATAACCAGAGACAAAAACACGATGATCATTTCGACCATCACACCATCGACAAAAGTGCGCACAGCATAAACATCTCCTGCCACGCGATTGATAAGAGAACTACTATTGTTCTGGTCAAAGTAAGAAAAACCCAACCATTGGAGTTTTTCATAAACGCGGACTCGCAAATCGACAATGATGGTCTGCGCCAAACGAGAAGCCGATAAAGTCGCCCACAGGCGCAGCGCGGCGTGAAGGATTGCGAGTCCTAACACGACAGCCGCAATCGTTGCCAGGATGGCCATATCGCTCAATGATGCGGGTGGGTGAATGCCGAACAGCCAGCTCGGATCGTTGGCCGTGGGGTCCAGACGAAATCGAATGAAGTCGATTCCTATTCCGCTAAAACCCAGGATGGCCAGACCGATGCTAACGAGTAGCAACTGCTGCACCAGTACCAACAGGCAGCGGGAGCGGTATTCCCACACGAGTCCCAACAGGCGCCGCATCAGGAGCCGTGTCGAGGTGGATTCAGAATGACGGCAACCGTCATCTGCAGTGTTAGGTGGGCTCGGCGTGGACAACGTAAGGAAATCTCATCTTTTCCACCGAAATCAAATGATTTTTCGGTGATACGGCGGTCAGATGAGCGGTGCTGTCTCAGTCTGCCGGTCAGGAAACGACCACTACGATTCCGTGTGAAGTGAAGCATTACCAAGCCCACATTATGTCGTGCTGCAAACCAGGGCGAAAGGTCAAGTTGCAACTTTTCTACTTCACAAAAACTACTCAAGCAGTTCAGACAGAAAGCGCCCATCCACAAAGCTCCGTCTCCAGACAGGTTGGTCGTAAGCGGTCAACGGAGGACGTGTGTAACCTGCGCCGTTGAGTTGCTGACCTGTCTCGGCCTCGTATGTTTCAATCCCTTGACATGAATGACTGATTGCCGTCGCACTGCATCAGGGTGCATTTCACAGTTTCCCCAGTGTCCATCTCAAACTGAGTGATGCATCTGGCCCGTTGGAGACAACCGTTTCAAAGACTAACGTTTCACAAAACCGGTTCGCGATGAGTTTCGCAGTCCATTTTCGCAAATCAATCGCACCGTATGGAACCCAATGTTTTCTTCTTCCCGCCGGCAATCCTCCCAAGGCTGCATCCGGTTACCCGTTTTGGTGCTCTCGGCACCCAATGCTTCAAGGTTTTTAGAATCATCGTATCAAACCCGGTGGATTTCCCGGCGGAAACACGTTCAACTCCAGTCGGCGCCACTCAAACTTCCAGAAGCCGGTCCCCACCAGCAACGCTAGCAACGTCGGCAGAGTTTGAAGCTCGTGAAAAGCTTCACCGCCCGGTCATCCGAATCCATCAAACACTCGGAGAAAGGGGTCTACCGGAAGATGGGCCAACTGGTAAAAACTGCCGATCTTGTGGATTGTCTCGATTGCGGGGATTACGCAGACGATAAATGACGATGGGCCAGCACGGTTGGCCGGGGCTAGTGTCGATGGCCAGAATTTGACCTATGGATGTACCTCTCATGGAAGTGATAAGACTCATGCTCCGATTCCGCATACCGGTCGTGTTGGTAGTTTTACTTTTGTCCTGGACGAGTGGTTGTCATTGTGGGCCTTCCTTGCCCGGATGCGGTGAGGTTTATCTGTGCGCCTGGAAGAGTGACCCTCCCGACTACTGTGACCCTTGCGACCGCTGTGGCCAGTGGGTCGAAACCAGTTGCTGCCGCACAAATTTCTGGAAGGACCTGGTCTACAACCCAATCGCTGCTATTTTTGGTGGACACCCTGGTCCATGCGGCAGGGCGAGTTGCTGTGAAGATCTCTCAAACTGCTCTGAAGGTGATAGCAGTGGCTGCTGCAAAGATACAAATTGCAAATGCAAACGGGCGGGCGATTCCTGTGACTCGGACTCACCTCCGATTCAGAATGATGTAGAGATCGACGGGCCACCCGAGCCAAGCGAAGACCTTTTGCCTCACCCCGTCCCAGTAGAACTTGACGCGCCAGCCGAGCTGAGCCAAGGCGTTCTCCCTAAGCCCGCGCAAGTGGAACTCGACGAACCAGCCGAGCCGAGCCGAGACCTTTTCCTGCAGCCCGTGCAAAATGAATCGATCGAGGAAGATCGAAGTCTTTTTCGACCTCTGGTATCCCGCTTGCTGGGTGGCTAATCGCAGCGACACCTGCCGACCGGGTTGCTCGAAACCCGCGGCGGGATCGTCAGCTTACGAAACCACATGTTTCAGACACCAACAAGCGCTGGCAACTAGTAAGCGCTGGTTGATTTGTTCATTGGTCTACCTTGCGCCATGTACCCGTGTCGTCTAGAATGGGTGCTTTGTCCTGAGACGAACGGAATGCAGCATGAAAATTGCTTATCTCGATTGTATCAGCGGAATCAGCGGTGACATGACGCTCGGCGCGTTAGTCGATGTTGGTGTCGATTTGGACATGGTGCAAGCTGGGATTGATTCCCTGGGTCTGCCCAGTTGTCAGCTTGTCGCTGAAGAAGTCAAACGACATGGGTTCCGCGCAACCAAGGTGACGGTCCAGCACGAGCCGGAGCACGCCCACCGACACTTGCATCACATCACCGAGATGATCGACTCCAGTACGTTGAGCACATCTCAAAAAGATTTGGCCAAACGAATTTTTACGCGACTCGGTGAAGCGGAAGCTAAGGTTCACGGCACTACCATTCGCAAAGTACATTTTCACGAAGTGGGAGCGGTCGATTCGATCGCTGACATTGTTGGATCGGCAATTGCGTGGGACTTGTTGAATCTGCAACAGATTCACTGTTCTCCCATCCCCACAGGTCACGGACAGATTCAGATTGCTCACGGGCGTTGTAGCCTGCCGGCTCCCGCCACGGCAGAATTGCTGACCGGCATTCCGTTGGCTGCTTCCGACATCCAGGCAGAACTCACCACTCCTACCGGAGCCGCCATTGTTGCCACGCTGGTCGATCATTTCGGCAACATGCCGTCGATGACCATTGAAGCGATCGGGTGTGGGGCCGGCGATCGGGACTTGGAACAACAGGGAAATGTGCTACGCCTGATTCTGGGGCACACCCAAGAGCAATCCGCCAGTGATGTCGTGTGGCTCTTGGAAACCAACCTGGATGACCTTTCGGGTGAAGTCATCGGTCACACCTGTTCGTTGCTGCTGGAAGCCGGAGCATTGGACGTCTACAGCACGTCGATTCAGATGAAGAAAAACCGGCCCGGGGTCATGATCTCCATATTGTGCGGCGCAGAACAGATCGCCGAGCTGGAGCAGATTTTGTTTCGAGAAACAACAACTTTGGGAATTCGGCGTCAGCGAGTGACTCGCAGTAAACTACCGCGACATACTCAGACAGTGGACACGGCTTGGGGACCGGTAGCCGGAAAACTTGTGCATCACCCCGATGGAAAAACAGTGTTTGCGCCAGAATTCGAGTCGTGCAAGAAACTCGCCACACAACATGCGGTTCCTCTCCGAGATGTCATGGAGGCGGCCCGCCACGCGCATGGACTTGGTTAGGGTCCGCTCTACTCGCACCAGGACATTTTGTCCGGACATCACTGTGCCTGACCACTGCAAACAACTTGGTCCTGCGCGCACCCTGCTCGACGCCATGGACACGGTATACGATGTTCTGGGCTTGAAGTAAGATGGTGGAAACTTGCAACCGCAAGAAAAACCACGCAACACGCCAATGGTGAGTCGTCGAAAGGACACTCCCCGGCAACGTTTGCCATCTGAAGTGGGGTTCGGAACAGCCGTTTCGGGACAAGACAATGAAGGCGGGATGAACCAGGTCAGCAGCATGCAAACTTGTCTTCTTGTGCGGTGTGTGGGAATGGCCAGCCTGATTGGCCTGCTGGCGGTTGTCTGCTGCGGAGATGATGGGAGCCGGGCGAACAATTCGGAGGGAACGGTCCGCCCCGACGTTCGAACACCCAAAACCATCTCCAACTCGATCGGGTTGAAACTGGCACAGATCCCGGCAGGTGAATTCTACATGGGTTCGTCCGACGCGGATCCCGGTGCACGCGACGACGAGAAGCCACGACACCCTGTGCGCATCACCAAGCCATTCTTGATGGGCGTGTACGAAGTGACGCAACAGGAGTTCGAAACCGTGATGGGTTTCAATCCAAGCTTTTTTTCGAACACGGGAATTCTGAAAGATTCGCTGGCACCGCTTGACTGTTCGCGATTTCCCGTCGACGGTCTCTCGTGGTATCAAGCCATGGAATTCTGTCGCCGACTCTCAGAATCGCCGCTGGAAAAAAAGGCGGGACGCGTCTATCGCCTGCCCACAGAAGCGGAATGGGAATACGCCTGCCGGGCCACCACCACCACGTTGTTCCAGGGGGGAAATTCGTTGTCTTCGGCAGAAGCCAACTTCAACGGGAGATATCCTTTCGGAGACACTCCGCGCGGAGTGTTTCTCAATCGGACAACAACCGTCGGATCGTACACTCCCAACCAATTCGGTCTGTACGACATGCACGGGAATCTGAGCGAGTGGTGCCTTGACCATTTTCATCGGGACTACTACCGGGACTCGCCTGCCCTGAATCCACCTGGGCCGTCCCGGCAGACATCGCGTGTGATTCGTGGTGGTAACTGGTACAGCGATGCCCGAGACTGTCGCAGTGCTTTCCGGTATGCGGACATCCCCGAAGGCATTTTCTACGCCCTGGGTTTTCGTGTCGTTTGTGAACTCCGGGGGCCTGACGCTGACCCTTTACCGGTGCTGGCTGACGCCACCAATTCGTCAGACACCCAACCCTCAATCAGCGGGAAAACGCTGCTGTCGGAACAACCAGACCTGACAGCGGCCGAAGACTGGCCACACTGGCGCGGACCGCGTGGGGATGGAACATGGCGGGCACCGAAGCTGGCAAGTTCCTGGAGCGAAAAAGGTTTGCAACGCGTCTGGCAACATGAAATCAGTGGCGGGTATGGAGGCATCGCCGTGGCGGGACAGCGCGTGTATGTCATGGACCGTCCACAAGAACCCGTAGAAACGGAGCGTATCCTCTGCTTCAACGGCGTGAACGGAAAGCCCCTCTGGTCCCACTCCTACCCCGCAGACTACAGCAACGTCAGTTATGGAAACGGACCCCGCAGCACGCCCACGGTCTATCGTGGTCTCGTCTACACCCTCGGCGCCGTGGGACATTTGCACTGCCTCGATGCGGGCAGCGGGCGTGTCATCTGGTCGAAAGATCTGGTTGCCGACTGCCGCGCACAAGTGCCCATTTGGGGACTCAGCGCTTCGCCCCTGATTTTCGAGGACGTGGTCATTGTCCACCCGGGTGCTCAACCCAACGGATGTTACGTTGCTTTTGATCTGAAAAGCGGCAAAGAACGCTGGCGCTGCCTACGCGATGCGGTAGCGTACGCTACCCCACTGCTGATCCATGTGGATAACACCCCGCAATTGGTCTGCTGGACACCGAGCAACATACACGGAGTCGATCCGCGTGACGGAGAACCCCTCTGGAGCGTTCCTTTCGAAGTAACCAATGGGACGTCCGTCGCTGATCCGATCTTTCACCACAACCTGGCCTTGGTGACCAGTTACTACGATGGAGCGAAAGCAATCCACCTGGGCAGTGAACCTGACGAAGCCCAGGAGACGTGGCATGACCACCGGAATTTGCGCGGACTGATGTCGCAGCCGATCTGTCGCAACGGGTACGTCTATCTGCTGGACAAACGACATGGCCTGACGTGTTTCGAGTTGGAGACAGGCGAAAAGCTATGGGACGACGACAATCGCCTGACGCCGAAGGGGCGTAATCCTCACGCCAGCTTGTCCTGGATCAACGACGACAATCGAGCCATTGCGCTCAATTCAGATGGCGAATTGATTCTGATCCGCCTCCACCCGGGTGGTTACTTCGAAGAAGCGCGTTCGCGGATCATCGGACCCACTTGGGCACATCCGGCATATGCCGGAAATTGTGTCTACGCGCGCAGCGATACGGAAATCGTGTGCGCCCTGTTGCCACGTGGCGAATAGCGTTGCAGAAAGCTTGATAATTGCCCGGTTGAACCGGACAGAAATTGAAAATCAAAGCCCAGAATGCGCCCACGGCAACGCCACAAGGTGCTGGTGCAGCAACTCCCCTGCTGCCCTACTGTTTCCCCAGTTTCCTTTGTGCCGCATAGAGCCCCGCTAAGGTCTTCAGATCGACGTGCAACTCACGTTCGACAAGCCATTCCAACAGCCCGTCAAGCGGAACCAAATGAATCTCAATCGACTCGTCTTCAACACCCCCACCTGATCCAACCTTTTCCAGACCCTGCGCCAGAAACAACGCGATCGCCTCGTCGGTTAGCCCCGGGGAGGTGCACCCCAACACTAATTCGGTCCAACGACTGGCAATGTAACCGGTCTCTTCGAACAACTCTCGCCGGGCCGCATCGATCAGCGATTCGTTCTCCTCGCCGACGATGTCGCCGGCCAGACCGGCGGGTAATTCGACCACCTTTCGGTCGACCGGAGGTCGGTACTGTTCCACGAGAACCACTCTCTGATCGTCAGTCATGGCGACGATACCCACCGCCGGCTTCTGCGTATTGCGGGAGGCATACTCCCAATTGCCCCTGACAGCGACCGAAATGTGGCGACCGTTCCACACCGTTTGCGGTTCATTCCACTGGGACATCATGGCCTCCGGACAATTATCGTTTGACGTGGCATCAACGGCCTGTTTTATAAATCAGCAGCTGTAAGAACTTGTCTTAGTCTTTTTGGGTCCAGGGGGCACGGAACAGGATAACCACCCGGAACCATTTGACGCGTTGAGGTACCGCCCTGAGATTTCTCAACACCCCCGTGAGGAATCCTCTGTCCAGCGAACGATTAACCAACCGAGTTGTCCTGACGAACTACCTCACTTCAACACCCCGGGAGCGCATTTCGTCGATGGCTTGTTGGCAATCTCCCTGGTTGAGTTCCACACCGCGAATACCTTCGGTGAGCAGCGCCGTGCGAAACCCGAGATCAACTGCGTCCAGTGCCGTGAATTTTACGCAGTAGTCCGTCGCCAAACCCACCAGATGCACTTCGTCAACATGCTGGCTGCGAAGGTACAACTCCAGTTCCGTACCCTTGCGACGGGCATTGTCAAAAAATCCACTGTAACTGTCAATCAACGGATCCGTTCCCTTACGAATCACTCGCTGAATCGCTTCGTGGTTGAGCTCGGCTGAAAACTCAGCACCCCACGTTCCTTGTACACAGTGCTCGGGCCACAAAATCTGGTCGAGACCGGCCAGCTGGATCTGTTGGCCAACCTCCATTCCAGGATGACGGCTGGCGAAGGATTGATGGTCCGCCGGGTGCCAATCTTGTGTCGCCACGATGAGCTCGTACTGCGGCAGCAACGCGTTGGCGACAGGTAAAATCTCATCGCCCTGTTGCACAGCCAGTGCTCCACCCGGCAGGAAATCGTTCTGGATGTCTATAAGTAAAAGTGCTTTCATCACCGTTCTCCGTGAATCTCAGGCTGGATACCAAGCAGGTCCGTACAGACATCCGGTCGAGGTCCACCTGCCGGTTGTTCGTTTCCGGGTGCCTGTCGTAATCAACACGGCCGCTCCCTGTTCACCACAGTCAAGAGGGGCTTCAATGTGCGGCATGGTCAAATCTCGAATTGAAATCCTTTCTTTGCCAGTCGTTCGTACTTCCTTTTGTCAAACCGATAGAGTTGAGCCGCGCGGTGGGCAACGTCTTTCTCAATTTCGTTGAGCGCCACAAAGAATTCCATGCTCAACACTTTCTTGCGGAAGTTGCGTTTATCGAGTTTTCGGTCGAGGATGACCTCGTAGACATGTTGTAACTGCCCCAAGGAAAACTTGTCCGGTAACAACTCAAAACCGATCGGCTGGTAACGCACTTTGCCGCGAAGTCTTTCATAAGCCATGTTGAGGATACCGTCGTGGTAGAACTCCATTTCAGGAGGCTCGTGGATCGGAAACCAGGCAGTGTCGTCCGTATCCGACCCTGCCTGCACAACCTGTCCCGTCAGGTTGACCAGGGCATAGTAAGCCACGGTCACCACTCTTTCGCAACGCTCCCGGTCTAAAACTCCAAATGTATAGAGCTGCTCCAAAAACACGTCGGTCAGGCCCGTTTCTGCCTGCAGTTCCCGGCGGGCCGCGTCCTCCAGGGTTTCATCAACACGCACCCATCCACCAGGCAGCGCCCACGCACCTGCCAACGTTTTCATATCACGACGCACCAGCATCACTTGCAGATGTCCTCTCTGGAGCGCAAATACAACGACATCGACAGTGAGCGCCGGGCGCGGAAATTCGTAGGTGTATGGCATGGGTCAACCCTGCCGAGCAGCCTGAATCATTTGGTGTCGTAGCTCGTGCAACCAGATGTCCAGGCCGACAAGATATTCATGAGGCTTCGTGAACCGTTGCACGGCGGGGTGCAGTAGTTGAAGTTGCTGGGCCGCTCGTTGTCGAGCTGTTGCCAGCTCAGCGGGCGGCTCGGTGAGCGCGCCACCGCGCATCATCGGCTGCAACAAATCCGTGGACGTGGCGGAACTGGTAATACTTTCGAGGTGCCCGGTGTCTTTCAGGTCGACGACGATTCCCCGTGCATCCGGGCCACGTGTGTCGTCGAATATCATGTCCCCCACGTAACCTCGCTCGTCAGCGAAACGGCGAACTTGGAGCGTGCCCGGGATGGTCGTCTTCACGCCCTGCTCGGAGACTTTGATCTTGGGCTGCCAGCTACCGTCCCTGTGGCGGATGGCGCCCATTTTGTAGACCCCGCCCAAAGCGGGCTGGCTATAAGCCGTAGCCAATCTGGTACCCACACCCCATACGGAAATCGCCGCATCCTGCCGTTTCAGACTTTCGATTGCCTGTTCGTCCAGGTCATTCGACGCAACGATGACAGCGTCCGGAAAGCCGGCTTCGTCCAGAATTTTTCGTGCCTCAATACTCAGGTAGGCCAAGTCACCCGAATCAAGGCGGATACCGACCATCTCGTGACCACGCTCACGAAGCTGCTGGCCGACAGCGGCAGCCCGCTGCACACCTTCCAGGGTGTCATACGTATCCACAAGAAAAACACAATTGTTAGGCATGACTTGTGCATAACTTTCAAACGCCTGCTCTTCAGAATCGAAAGACATGATCCAACTGTGAGCATGAGTACCTCGCACCGGAATACCATATAACTTGCCGGCCAAGACGTTGGAAGTTGCAGCACAGCCGCCAATATAGGCAGCGCGGCTGGCTGCCAACCCGCCATCGATCCCCTGCGCTCGGCGTAGTCCAAATTCGAGCACCGGGTCTCCCCCGGTCACGGCGCAAATACGTACAGCCTGGGTGGCAATCAATGTCTGAAAATTGATCATGTTCAGCAGGGGCGTTTCCAATAACTGACATTGCAAAATCGGACCACGGATCCGTAACAACGGTTCCTGGCCAAAAGCTACTGTCCCTTCCGGCATGGCATCGATGTCACATGTAAGGCGCAGATTTTTCAAGTGCTCGAGAAACTCACGGTCGAACAAAGGTCGATCGTCATTTCCCGTCAGAGATCCCAGATAAGAGATATCTGTGTCTTCGAAACGATAAGCGTCCAGAAACTCCAGCGCCGTCCCCATCCCTGCCGCGACAGCATAACCACCCGCAAAAGGCGGCTTTCGAAAGAAGAGGTGAAAAACCGCCTCTTGCTCAGCGCGTCCCAGCTTCCAGTAGCCGTAAGCCATCGTCAGCTGGTACAAATCCGTGAGCAGTGCCAGCGGAGTTCGATACAGTTCGCCGAGCATGACAAGTTCCCCTCCTTCTTAGTGTGTATTATACACTACTTCAAACCGCGTCAATTCGGCAGCCCGGTGGGCGACCAAACTCCTTCTGAATCGGCCAACAAACCGCTGCGCAGCCCCAACCGGCTGCTCGTCTTGTACGAATCCAGTCCGCCGGGTACCGTGACCCGAAACACAAAATATCCGGGCAACATCGTATCTTCCCTTGTTTTTTGTGCTTCACCAGCCGACCAATCAAAACAAGCGTGGAACCAAGGGAAAGCTGCCAGCTCGACCGCATGACTTCTGGAATCTTGGACCTGCCTGAAATTCGAGCTCTCGCGTCGCAACGTGGATTGATCCGCATTCCGCAAGAGATTGACGTACCCCTGACGCCGCGCGTACGTCAGTTGATCGATACGGCCGAGTTTCGACGACTCTCGCGCATCAGTCAGTTGGGACTGGTCAATCTCGTCTATCCGGCCGCACACCACACACGATTTGAACATAGCCTGGGTGTTTACCGATTGGCCTTGCTCTATTTGCGACACCTTGCTTGCGACGAAAGATTTTCCCAAGCCGTCTCGCCGGCCCAGGCCGAGTTACTCATCGTTGCTGCCCTGTTGCATGACCTGGGACACTGGCCTTTCTGCCATCCCATCGAGGATATGCGATTACCCTCGGTTCCCGATCATGAGTTGTTTGCCAACAGTTTCCTCCTGGAGGGAGAAATCGCTGACACCCTGCGAGACGACTGGGGAATTCAACCACGCGATATTGTGGCCCTTCTGTCCGAAAAACCCCGCGACGCTTCGGCCCAAATCTTGACTAGTATTCTCTCAGGACCTATCGACATCGACAAGATGGACTACCTGTACCGGGATAGTCTGCACGCAGGTGTACCTTACGGGATGAACTTCGATCATCAGCGCCTGATCAGCAGCCTGACCTTGAATCAAGCCGGCAATGCACTGGCAATCACAGAAAAAGGACGCACCGCGGCGGAAATGATGGTTTTCGCCCGCTATGTGATGTTCAGTGAAGTCTATTGGCACCACGCGGTCCGTTCGGGAACAGCGATGCTTCAGCGGGCGTTCTTTTTTCTACACGGCAATCTGGATTTGGACCGACTCTTCCGGTTAAGTGAGCAGCCGGTCATTGACCAGTTGCTGAAAGTTGCCGGAGCGGGACCCGCAGGAGACTTGCTGTCGGGCCTGTTCGGTGAAACTCGCCGACTCTACAAGCGGGTCGCTCAATTCAGCCTGTTTCAAGACGAGCCAATCTATCAAAGTTTGGCAGGCAGGCCTTATCCCTGGTTAGTTGCCTGCGGGGACGCCCTGGCCGAGCAATTGAGTAAAAGCCTATCGCGCCGTGTTGCTCCCTACCAAATCCTGATCGACGCTCCTCCCGTGAAACGCGAGATTGAATTCAAGATCGAGGTCTATTTCCCCAAAGAAGATCAATTCCGAAATCTGGGTGCAGTCTCACCCGTGGTCGAGACGCTGGCCCGCAAACAATTCGATGATTACGTGAAACGAGTTCGCGTCCTCGCACATCCAGAAATTGCTGAACTCTGCCGCTCGCTGGACAACTTGAACGGACTTCTGGATACAGCAATCAAGCAAACAGTTGGTGCATAAACTCCGAGTTACGATGCCGGGTCCTTGACCAGATAGAAGCGAACGGCACGACCCCAACCACGACGAAGCCCGCTAGAGTATTCCTGGTCGAACCACAAACTCTTCCCATCCGAATCCGGTAAACGGGCGCGAGGCAGCTTCGTCGTTGCTACTTGCTGAAATGCGGCGCGATCCGGGTCAACCATGTTCGTCAACCGGCGAAGTCAGTCGCCAGAACGATTGACGAAAGGCGAAGATCCGTAACAATTGGCCCGTTCTCAGTTCGATGTGTCCACCGTTTCCTACCTGGTCCGCGTCCGAGAAAGTCCGTTCTGATCCTCCGAGACGGATTCCCTCGTTGCACCTCGAACTAGGAAACAATTCGTATTCCCAGTTCTTCCAGTTGTTTGAGTCCAACCTTACCGGGAGCGTTGGTCATTAAGTCCGTGGCTCGCTGCGTTTTGGGAAAGGCAATACAGTCCCGGATGTTTTCTCGCTTGCCAAACAGCATTACCCAGCGATCGATTCCCAGGGCGATACCTCCATGCGGGGGAGCCCCGTACTGCAGCGCATCGAGTAGGAAACCAAAGCGTTCCTGAGCAGCAGCTTCCTCTAGCCCCAGAAGTTTAAAAACTTTTTTCTGAATTTCATTGTCATGAATTCGAATCGTCCCCCCTCCGGCTTCCGAACCGTTGATCACCAGGTCGTAAGCTTGTGCACGACACTGACCCGGATTGCTATCGAGCAAATCCAGGTCTTCCGGTCGAGGAGCCGTAAAAGGATGATGCATCGCAGCCCATTGTTGTTCATTTTCATCAAACGCAAACATGGGAAACTCCACCACCCAGGAGAAGTGCATGGTGTTGGGGTCGTAGAGTTTCAGCTCCGCACCCAAGCGTCGGCGCAAGCCGTAGAGCGCCTTACAAGTTACTTCCCAAGCGTCTGCCACAAATAACAACAGATCACCAGGCTGGGCCTGCAGCCGATCGGAAAATTGCTGTAGAAGTGTCTCATCGAAGTTCTTGGCTATCGGCGAAAACAGTTTGCCGTCATCCTCAACACGAAACCACGCCAAGCCCTTGGCTCCGAAATCGTTTTTCACAAACTCAGTCAACTCATCAATGTTTTTACGTGAATAATGTTTCCCTCCCCCTGGAGCATTCATCCCGCGGACTTTGCCACCTGAATCCGCAACTCCACGAAAAACTCGAAACTCGGATTGCGCTGCCAGGTCCGTACAATCGACTAACTCCATTCCGAATCGAAGATCGGGCGCATCATGACCAAAACGCTCCATCGCTTCATCGTACGTCATTCGTGGAAGCGGAAGTGTCACCTCCAGGTCAAGAACCTCCCGGGCCATTTTCACCACTAAACTATCGATCACTGATATCACGTCGTCAGCGTCAACGAAAGTCATTTCCATATCAAGCTGCGTGAACTCCGGTTGTCGATCCGCCCGGAGATCTTCGTCACGAAAGCAGCGTGCGACTTGCACGTAACGGTCGTACCCTGCCATCATCAATATCTGCTTGTACAACTGCGGTGATTGTGGCAACGCATAGACCGAACCCCGGTGAATGCGACTGGGGACAAGGTAGTCGCGGGCACCCTCTGGTGTGCTGCGCCCCAGAACGGGCGTCTCGACGTCGATGAATTCATGCTCTTCAAAATGATCTCGCATCTTTTTGACGATTTGGCTTCGCAAAAACAACGTCTTTTGCATCTCGGGTCGTCGCAGATCAAGATAACGGTACTTGAGCCGCAGATCTTCTCCGGGTACTTCTGTCTGGCTAGGAGAAACAACGGGTGTCAAACTCGAGTTGAGAATCTGCAGGTGCGAGCAACGTACTTCAATCGCACCGGTGGACAATTTGTCATTCACGGTACCCTCGGGACGATGCGCAACTTTGCCTGTGACAGAGATCACGAACTCTGCCCGCAGAGCGCGAGAAGCGTTAAGAACCGACTCGCCGCTTTCAGGACTAAACACAACCTGAGTTTTTCCGTAGCGATCCCGCAGATCGACAAATAACCCTCCGCCGTGATCTCGATAGCTGTCGACCCAACCACAAAGCGTCACTTCCTGGTCGATGTATTCCGGACGAAGTTCCCCGCAAGTATGTGTCCTGAGCAAATCTATATCCTCACTTCAGATTTCAGTTGCTGCTTCCCCAACCATGACGGGAAACACTGACATTGTAATAAACACTGAATTGTAATTGAGTTTTCCAAAATTTATAGCGGAGAGTGGCTGAAAAGACGCTCATACCCTGCGCTTTGTCTCAAAACTTGCAGGAGAGGCTCCCACGAGTGGAACAGAGTGCGTTAAGAGCCGCTATACAGCCGATTTCTTCGTGTCGGGACAACGTCCTAACATTCCTCAAAACGCATCCCAACGCCCCGGGGGAAACCGAATGACTTCGGTCCCTAAATTTTTCGCCAACTTTACATGCAGCCATGCTGCGGCTCCCTGGCAACAGAAACTCGGGAAAAAGTGGCAAATGTGCTCTCCCTAAAAATCTGTAACAACAGGTTGAGAAACGCACTGAAGTCATTTGTCTTGAGACATTCTTTATTCACCAGACAATTTCAGCCGCCTACCGTTTTCCTAACTTGCTGCTCCTAACTGGACGATCTCCTCCGCTACTCGGGTTGGATTCATCTGTCCGTCGAGGGCATGTGTTCGGCATTCCGAAAGGCTACGGAACCAGGTGGCCTGATGTTTTGCAAAACGGTGGGTTCTGATCTTCACCAACTCGATGGTTTGCTCCAGGTTTCGTAAACCTTCGAGATATTCCACCACCTCTCGATACCCCACGGCTTGCATCGCTGTACGACTTAATGGACCAAATTTCGCCAGCAACTGCTGCACCTCCTCGACAATTCCCCGTTCAAAAAAATTTTGGACCCGCTCATCAATCCGTTGGTGCAACACATGCCTGGGCCACTCCAGCACAAACACACGACAATCATCAGCCTGATGACCATCTTCGAACTCCACCTGTTGATGGCTGATAGGCTGGCCCGTCAGTTTATAAACCTCCAGCGCGCGAATCATTCGTTTCGTATCATTGGGATGAATCTTTGAAGCCGAAAGAGGGTCGATTTGTTCCAATCGCTTATGGAGGTCTGCCTGGCCATGTCGTTCCAGTTCCTGCTTCACCTGTTGGCGAAATTCCCAATCGGGTGCAGGGCCTGCAGACATGCCACGCAGTAAAGCTTTCAAGTACAGCGGGGTGCCGCCTACAAAGAGCACTGCTTTACCGCGGCTGTGCACTCCGGCAACCGTGGACTCAGCCGCAGCCAGATACTCGGCAATACTAAACTCCTGGTTGGGATCCATCACATCCACCAAATGATGGGGAACTCGCTGACGGTCTTGCTCCGTTGGTTTGGCGGTACCAATGTCCATTCCCCGATAAACGGCCATGGAATCAAGAGAAACAATCTCGGCGTTGATCTGGTTCGCCAGGGGAGTGGCGACGGAAGTCTTGCCACTGGCGGTGGGGCCAGTCAAAAACCAGCAATTTAAGAACAAAGACGAAGACATAAACAGCACAACCGATTGTCGAAACACAAAGAAAAACTTAGGATTGCTGGCTCCGCGAACCATGATGCATTAAAACATCTCTTTTGGATTCTGGCTGGAACCAATGACTCTGGAAAGGGGTTCATTCCGTGACGACCCACAAGGCGGTACTTCAGGAACTAATGGAAACGATCGAGGGGCGAAAGAAAAACCCTTCGAGTAAGTCGTATACCACGCAACTTCTGGAGGGTGGTGTGGACACCATCGGAGCCAAAATCCTGGAAGAGGCCGGCGAGTTGGTCCAGGCGGCCAGGGAAGAAAGCGAGGCAGGCCGCAAACATTTGGTCCATGAAGCGGCCGATTTGACCTACCACATGTTGGTTCTGTTGGGATATTGTGACCTCAGTCTGGGAGACGTAGAAGCTGAATTGGCTCGTCGTTTCGGGACTTCCGGACTGCAGGAAAAGGCGAGTCGATCGGACCCCCCCCCGGGCGGAGAGAAAAACGGTTAAACTTTCACAAGGTTGCCGAAACCGGCAGTCTTTCAGAACCTTGTGTCGAAGATTTGTCCCCGAAGACCTTCAATTAAATTATCGAGACCACCTACCAGCAACTAGAGACGACTTCATCAACCCATGAGCAACCTACGTTTGGGCGTTCCCAGCAAAGGGCGTCTTTCGGATCAAGCAACTGAGCTCCTCAAACAGGCGGGCCTGAGCTTTCGGCGACAGGACCGATCGCTTTTCGCACGCGTGCCCGAGATTCCCGTCGACATCACTTTTTTACGGACCGATGACATTCCCGTCCTCTGTGCCGAAGGTGCCATCGACATGGGAATAACGGGCAGCGATCTGGTGGCTGAAAGTGGAGCGGTGGTTGAAACACGTTTGCGGCTGGGAGTAGGAAAATGTCGTCTGGCCGTATGTGTGCCCGAAGAGAGTGATTTCCAAAACGGGTCTGACTTGGACGGCCGTCGCATCGCCACAAGTTTCACACGAATTACTCAGGAATATTTAAAAAAACACAACGGTCGGGCACACCTGGTACCCCTGGCAGGATCGGTCGAAATCATGATCTCACTGGGAGTGGCCGATGCGATCGTCGATCTCGTAGAAACCGGCAGTACTCTCGCCGCCAACCGTTTACGAATCATGGACGAGATTGATCGCTACGAAACGATTCTGATTCAACATCCCGGGCGCCGTTACGGTGAGTTGGCCGACCGAGTCGTGAGGCGACTGGAAGGAGTCGTCATTGCCAGGTCCTATTCGCTGCTCGAATACAATGTTCCGCGCGACAAACTCCCGGAGGCCGAAAAGATCACCCCGGGTTTCAATTCACCGACCGTGAGTTCCTTGGAGGATGCAGGTTGGTGCGCTGTTAAAGTCATGGTGCCTCACCAGGAAGTGATCCGTGTCATGGAAAACCTGGAAGCCCTCGGAGCTCACGCTATCTTGGAAACAAAGATTGCCAACTGCAGGCTGTGACCGGCACAAGCCAGTCTCCCCTGTCCAACCCGCAAATGATATACTTCTCCGCTTGTCTGCCACGGGCCGGCACGCACAACACTTATCAGAAGGACGTTCCCGATGGATAAAGAACTGACCGACCGAGCTGAAACAATTCGTCAGCGTCTGCTCCAATTGAGGGACTCTCTTTGACTACGCTGCCAGGAAACAACAGATCACCCAGATTGAAAAAAAAATGGCGGCTCCAGGATTCTGGGACAATCATGAGACCGCGCAAGAATCCGTCGGTCAGTTGAAGTCACTTCACGCGATCGTCAAACCGCTGGAAGAATCCGAGGCTGGCATCCAAGACCTGCTGGCCATGATCGAGATGGCCGCGGAGGACGAATCGTTTGCGCAAGAAGTTCCCCAAGAAGTCTCACGCCTGGAAGGCGTCATCGATGATCTGGAGGTAAAATCGCTACTAGGTGGTCCTCACGACGGAGCCGGTGTGATTTTGACCATCAACGCACGGGACGGCGGCACCGACGCCAACGACTGGGCCGACATGCTGCTGCGAATGTATGCCCAGTGGGCCCAGAAAAACGACTACTCCGTGGAACTGCTCGACCGGAACGAAAACGACGAGGCCGGTATCAATAGTGCGACCATCGTCATCCGTGGACCGATGGCCTACGGCTATCTAAAAGGGGAGATGGGGATGCATCGGCTGGTACGCATCAGTCCGTTCAATTCCGAAGGAAAACGTCAGACCAGTTTTGCCGCCGTGGATATTTCTCCGGAGATTCCGGACAGCTTTGACATTCACATCGAAGAAAAGGATGTACGCGAAGATACGTTTCGAGCCAGCGGTGCGGGTGGACAGCATGTCAACAAGACGAGCAGTGCTATTCGGCTGACTCACATCCCAACCGCTACCGCCGTCTCGTGTCAGAATGAAAGAAGCCAACACAAAAATCGTGCCACCGCCTGGAAAATGCTGCGGGCAAAGATGGCGCAGATCGAAGAAGAAAAACGTGAAGCCAAACAGGCGCAGAAATATAAAGACCAAGCCCGTGTCGGGTTTGGAGCTCAGATACGCAACTATTTCCTGCACCCGGACCAACGGGTTAAAGACGCACGGACGGGCCATTCCGTTGGCAGTTTCCACCAGGTGCTGGACGGAAATATCAGCAGTTTCCTGGATGCCTTTCTTCGCTGGCGCATGAAGGATGACAAATAGCCTTCAAGTTCTCGATGATCAACGGCGGGGCCTGCGGATCAACTTCCATTGGCACCGGGACCGTTTTTCTCATTCCATTGGCTTCGCGGATAATGAGCGTTTCATCCCCCTGCTTGCCTCGCACGAAGGCACAGAATCCGATCCCTGGCCGCTCAGCCCTCCATTGCAAGATCTGTCGGTGGCGGAGATTGAAACCGGTCAACGTTCGATCCTGCTGGTGGGCCGGGCGGGCAAGAGTCATTGGTCTGCCAGTGTCGGAACCAGTCTTTCACCACTGGCAATCCAATTGGATGTCGCCTGTCGTATTTACGAAATCCCGCAAATCTTGTGCAGTAGCTACCGCAGCATGACCATTCCTGCAATTTCCTCGCCCAGTCAAGTCGCGGTCGAAGTGGGTGGACATACTGCTTGGCTGCAAGCAGAAGCCGTCCCTGATGCCGAATCGTACTGGGAGATCACCGCGGAAGGATGTGCCCTGCGTACAATACCCATGAACTCTGATGCCCCGCAGACGGTACGATGGAAATACCGGATCACCGTTGCAAACCCGCCGTAACCGCCTTCGAGGACATCGTCTCAAACTTTTTACGGGTTGCGCATTGCCTCAGGTGGAAACAGAACACCTGGCTCCCATCAGGTAACGAAGGGAGTGCGAAAGACTCGACCCTGGTCTCTTCTTACCCGTGAAAAATAGGTAACTTCCGAGTCCGGGCTCTCCACACTGACTGCTTGCTAATGGAACGGCCCGGGGTAAAACCCATCGCCAAATGTCGCTTTGGCAGTTTGAATCGCCGTGGCGATTCCTTGACGTTAGCCCGTGACACGAATATCCTGTCGGGGGGTAATCAATCCTTGCTTGTGTCAGGTACTTCACAAAAATTCATCATGTCCGATTCCAATCACCTGTCTCGTCGTCGATTTGTAAAAGGAACTGCCGGCTTGGTAGCAACATCTCCTCTCCGGACTTTCGCTTCCGGGTCTAACAACAACGGCCTCCAGGGCCGCATCTACAAAACTTTAAAAATCGGCATGGTCTCGATACCCGGGTCCCTGACTGACAAATTTCGAGCGGTGAAGGCCGCGGGCTTCGCTGGTATTGAACTCAACGCCCCGGGTATGGATGTGCCAGAGACCCGGCAGGCAATCACTGAGACGGGTCTAGTTGTGGATGGTACCGTTTGTGAATCGCATTGGAGAATTCGTCACACCAGTCCGGATGAGGCCGAGCGAACCCAGGCCCTGAAAGATCTGAAAATCGCCATTCGCGACACTCACGCTGTAGGTGGACACACCGTCCTGCTCGTGGTTGGCAAAGGCGTTGACGGTTCGGAAGATGAAATCTGGACACGCTCGATCGAAAATATTTCAAAAGCCATCCCACTGGCGGCAAAGCTCGGAATTTACATCGCGATCGAGAACGTATGGAATCAGTTCCTGTACGACCATGACGGAGGATCTGATCAAACGGCGGATCAATTTGTGAAGTACGTCGACCAATTTAGCTCGCCCTGGGTCGGCATGCAATTTGACATTGGCAACCACTGGAAATATGGCAACACGGCCGATTGGATTCGGCAACTGGATCAACGAATTGTTAAGTTGGATTTGAAGGGATTTTCGCGTCAGCGGGGAAAATTTTCCAAGATCGGCGAGGGCGATGTCGACTGGGCCGATGTGCGCCGGGCACTGGGTGAAATCGGATTTGTGGGCTGGGCGGCGGCAGAAGTTCAAGGGGGAGGCCCTGAACGGCTGCAGGAAATTTCAGCCAACATGGATCGCGTGTTTGGTTTATCGGGTTAAACACCGGGTCACCAATGGCGGGCCTCGCTTCCATGCCGCCGTGTAGCTGGCAAATCAGTGTTGAATCTACCACAATGGACAAAAGGCACCTCCCAGCAGGTGCCACTCGGTAACGTTTCCTGGATCAGAACTGGCCCATCATGGACACCCAACCAACCAATAGCCGGGACAGCCTGACAACCGCAAACAGAGTTTCGGTGGACTGGGGAACACTTTCCGGCGCTGAACGGGTCCGCCACCTGGAGTTAGAAGGCTACGTCATCATTCCCGACCTGATTGCAGCCGATCAACTGGCTGCCATTGGACAGGAGTTGGCTCAATTACCCACCAAGTCGGTAGATTACAGTCCCCACCAGCGCAGCGCCAATCACATCCAGTGGACCGATTCGCCCGAATCGATCCGGATGATCGGTTTGCCACCCATGATCGAGTTTCTCCAACAACTGTTCGGCGATGAACTGATTTGTACTTCTGTTGGTTATGCATGTTCTCAGCCAGGCCATCCAGGAATCGCGATTCACACGGATTCCCAGCCCTATGGTTCACAAATCTTTGGCGTCCAGGCAAGTTCACCCTGCCTGGTTCGAGTTCTCTACTATCTGGATGAACTGACACCACTTTGCAGTCCCTTCAAAGCCATCCCTCGATCCCACTTGTCGTTACACTCGGATGCCATCCCCTACAAACGATACTTGTCACATGAAGATGAAGTGATGGTCACCTGCGGGGCGGGCTCCGCAGTGGTCATCAACCAGAAACTCTTCCACGGAAACTATCCTAACTACAGTGATCATGACCGCCGGATGTTAGCCATCGCTTATCGGCCTGCGTGGGCAGGCCCCATCGCCGAAGTCGAGGAATGGGATCCCCACAAAGTGGCCCAATTGCCATCCGAGATTCAACCTTTCTTTCAAAGCTTGAACACGCGGCAGATCGAATTTGACGTACCCAACCGACCGGATGGCATGCTCCGTTCGGCAGCGGGCATTAGTCCTTGTCGCTGGGAAAAACAAGCTTGAGCCGCTCCGTCAGATAGTACTTCACCAAGTCACCATCTCTTTCATCTGAATTCAGGTTGATATGGTAGATCTTCATCGGGTTTTAGTTGTAGGTGTAGGGTCGATTGGTGAACGGCACACGCGCTGTTTTTTGACAACCAATCGTGCTGAAATCTCAATCTGCGAAATCTCGGATTCGCTGCGACACGACATTGCCAATCGCTATCAGGTCACCGCCGCCTATCCTGACCTTGATGCGGCGCTAACTGAGACCTATGACGCAGTCGTGATTGCCAGCCCCGCCCATACGCACATCCCGATTGCAATTCAGTGTGCCCGGCACAACATCCATCTGCTGATCGAGAAACCCCTCAGCACCAGTCTGCAAGACATCGGACAGCTGAAGGAAATCATCGCCCAACAAAAACTGATCGCGGCGGTCGCCTACAGTTGGCGGAGTTTTCGTGAAATCCAGGCGCTCAAAGAACTTTTAGAGTCTGGACGATTCGGAAAACCATTGAACGTCTACTGTGTTAGCGGACAGCCATTCCCGCACTTTCGTCCGGCCTATCGAGACGTCTATTATGCCGATCGAAAGACCGGTGGTGGAGCCATCCAGGATGCGCTCACGCACATGATCAACGGTGTCGAATGGCTCGTTGGACCGACTGACCGTCTCGTGGCAGACGCCGAACACTTGAAATTAGAGGGTGTCGCCGTGGAAGACACCGTGAACCTCATCGCCCGACACGGACCGGTCATGGTGTCATACTCGTTGAACCAACATCAAGCGCCAAACGACTCCAGCCTCACGGTGGTTTGTGAGTCTGGCACCGTTCGTTTCGAAGCCCACCATTCCCGTGTTGGCTGGGTGACAGAACCCGCTGCACCGTGGGAATATCAACAGTTCGAACAAGAAGAGCGGGATGCCATTTACATCCGCCAGGCCCATCGCTTCCTGGATACCCTGGAGGGAAAATGCACGCCAATTTGCTCACTGGAAGAAGGTGAGCAGACCCTGCGAGTCAATCTGGCAGCATTACAATCCGCCGAAAGTGGCAGTTGGCAGACGGTGAACGAATCAACGTCCGGGTGACCAATATCGCATTCAGTCAGTACTTTTCCTCATAGAGAGACCAGCATGCCATGAGCGAGGACCACAAAACAGCGTGCGTCACACTTGGATTGTCGCCAAGTTTTGGATTCGGTGACCGAATTGGTTTGGCCACGCCCGGCCACGTCGAATCGATGAAACGTTCGGGAAATGGAATTGAACCCATTTTCCCACAGCAATCGATTCGCGAAATGACGCGCACTCAAAGATCGGCGCAACAGGTCATGGACGATGCACTGCACAGTGCCAGAATGTCTGGTTGGTTGGGTCCCATCGGCGCCGATGCCGACCATCTGAAAACCCCTGAAGATGTCAACGACACTGCTGCTGCGGGTTTTACGTTCTTCACGATTGACCCTTCCGACGAAGTCGATCAACAAGCGGATGACTATGACGAAGCGACCCTGCGTGTCAAATTTACGGCAGCCCGGGAACAGGCTCCCTGGTTCAATGTCTATCTGGGACGCACCGTCGATTTGCCAACGGGTACCAAGATCGATCTAAACGAAGAAGCGTGCATGCGGGCTGCGGTAAAATATGGTGCTGCAATTCAGCGAGCACGACAACTAGGAGACCACATTCTCCGGGTCAATGAAACGATTGGTCGAGACTATGAAATCGAATTATCTGTTGACGAAACCGATCAACCCACGACCCTGGCCGAACATTACATCATTGCCGATCAGTGTCTGCAGAGCGGCATGAAACTGGTCAGCCTTGCTCCGCGATTCATCGGAGAACTCGAGAAGGGTGTCGATTACAAGGGTGACGTGCAGGCTCTCGAAACATCTCTCAATGATCACGCGGCAGTGGCCGAACTGCTTGGCCCCTACAAGTTGAGCCTGCATTCCGGTTCGGACAAACTTTCGATGTACCCCGCCCTGGCCAGATCCACCCACGGCCGCTTCCACGTCAAGACGGCAGGCACAAGTTACCTGGAGGCGCTCCGAGTCGTAGCTCGGCATGATGAGCCGCTTTTCCGCCGTATTATCGATTTCGCCCGTGACCGGTATGACACGGACAAAGCCACCTATCACGTGTCGGCTACCCTGCAGGTCGTTCCTCCAACAAGCGAGTTACCCGACGCCACACGATTGGAACAGGTCTATCTGGAACGCTGGGAAGACGTACCTTTGGGCCATGGCTTCACCGAACCGGGCAGGCAAATTCTGCACTGCACGTTCGGTTCGGTGCTCACCGACACGGACCTTGGACCGGCAGTACAATCGGTGCTCTTATCGCATCCCGAGACATATGCCGAAGTTCTCGCCGATCACTTCAGTCGACATCTGGATGCACTCGCGGCAGGTATGTGATGCAACGTGACCTTTTCCGCGCATGGGTGTTTTCCATTTTCCGTCTTCATCTAGATCTGTCCCCGGAAAGACCAACATGACAAATAACTTGTTCAATCTTGAAAATGAAACGGCGGTCGTTATCGGAGGCACCGGTGTTCTGGGCGGCAGCATGGCCAGCGCATTGGCGGATGCAGGAGCCAAGGTGGCCGTTCTCGGTCGCAACCAGGAACGGGGCCAGCGGCGGGTCGACGAAATTGAATCCGCCGGGGGGGTGGCCATGTTTCAGGCAACCGACGCGCTGGATCGCGATTCGCTCGTCGGGGCGAGAGATACCATTCGAGAGAAGTTCGGCCCCGTCGGCGTGCTGGTCAACGCCGCCGGTGGCAATCTGCCCGACGCCACCTTGCCGCCAGGCAGCGACTTCTGCCAGTTGCCGCTGGACGCCTGGAAAAGCGTGTTTGATCTCAATCTGGTCGGTGGGGTTCTGTTGCCTTGCCAGGTGTTCGGTGAGCAGATGGTGGCCGCCAATCAAGGCAGCATCATCAACATTGCATCGATGTCGGGAATGATTCCCCTTTCCCGCGTGGTAGCATATTCGGCGGCAAAGTCGGCCGTCATCAACCTGACACAGTTTTTGGCCCGTGAGTGGGCAACCCAGGGTGTCCGCGTGAATGCCATCAGCCCGGGCTTCTTTCCTGCTGACCAGAACCGCGCCCTGCTGTTCAACGATGATGGAACCTATTCTGAACGTGGCAGCCAGATCATCGGTCATACCGCCATGGGTCGCTTCGGCGAACCGGCCGAATTGTCCGGAGCAACCATCTGGCTGGCTGCCTCCCGGGCAGCGTCCTTTGTCACCGGGCAGAATATCGTCGTGGACGGCGGATTCTCATCAATCACGATTTAGCCCGCAGACATTGCGCGCTGGTGCATCCCAAAGCCTTGCAGGTGCGATGGCCTGGCCTCGGATTTTAACACCCCTGGCGGCACCGCGGTTGTAGCCGCCTCGCAAAACCTTTGAATTTCTGTTTTTGCGCGCGAATCCCGGATGCAGCAAATGTGCCGGCAATCAGCGCTGCAGGACCCATTCGACGGCGGAACGGTCCCGCTCTGCAACGTCCCCTGACCACAACTCCACCTGTTCCAACGCACCGGCAGCCTGATAGGCAGCAGCGATGCTGGCAGGTAGTGAATCCTCTTCGCCCGCCAGCCAAACCGGAAGGGGCGCGGCCAGTGCCAGCGTAGCCGGCAGATCCCCGTACTTGGCGGCACCCGGTAGAAAGTCCGGATCGCGGATGTCGAGCAACTGTCCAAAACGAAAACCTTGCGTATCAATAGCAGCCGCATCAATTGAGTTCCCCGCCAGTGCACAGGCAGCGGCCGCCCAATGACCCGCTCCACGTAATCCCAGCAAGGCGGTTCGCTGTGGCATTTCCTGGCGAGACCGGATCATCGCCAACGCCGTCAAAACGTCATGGACCCGTTGGGCGAACACCGGGTGATTGTAACCGAACGTGTAAGCCGCCGCCTCGCGTAAGATTTCCAGCTGGCGGGGATTCTTGATTTCCAACTTGAATTCAACCTGACGCGTCTGGTCGAACGGCTTCTGTTCGA
>CAUZBP010000020.1:0-63290 GCA_963578105.1 Planctomycetota bacterium | reverse complement strand
GCCCCTTTTCTTGCCGTAGCAATTCAACCAGCCAGCGCAACCCTTTGATCAGAATTGATTTGCATACACAAACCCAATAACAGGCGTTGTTTGAGAACAAGTAGCGACCGAGTGCAATCGTCGCCTCTCTCGTCGCGAAGGAGACACTGACCGATGTCAATGTTTCTGAACAACTGCGGGGCTTTGTGAACCAGTGAGAACGGAGTTTCCTCCCGACCGGCAGATTGGCCGGTGAAATACTACTGACTGAATCCGTAAAAATCCCCCTCTCGAGCAATCGTGCCACAGTAACTCGGCCTGATTCGTCCGGGATGAAATCGAACCTTCCGTGTTGGTTGGTCTATATTGCTGAGGTCAATCTTGCTCAGATGATTCAGCGCTGTCAGCACCACATCCTCCGCGCACAAGAACCTGTTTTCAGAACCTTGCAGGGTGCTGGACAAATATATGATCCCCATCTCAGGAAGATAGCCTGCGGTGGCTGATCCACCCGGCCAATACCCACTGGCTATGGAGCCAGCAGCTGCGCCATAAGAAATTCGGTCGGTGATGAATATTTGTCCGAACTCGAGACTCCCTGGATCAGCAGATGGCTTTCATGTCCGAGTTGATCTGCCTTCTCCTTGAGCTTGACTCCAAACAGCGGGTGATGAATCGCGTGCCCTGTATCTTCGGGGGGAAGGCGCATGTTGTTTCCGTACGACATGAGAAGTGGTGGATCATTTTCATCAAGATGGTTGTACGGCGAGAATTCAAAATACAGTTCGCGATGCTGTTCGTAGTTTTTCAGTGCCTCTTCTATCGTCAGTTCGCCGACGGCCATGGGAATCATACGGTGCTTCAAGACCTTCGGTCCCAACCAGGGCTCGATCACTTTGGGATCGATCGATGTCTGACCGACGGACACCGCCGCGGCCGTGACGCGCGTCGACTGCCTTAACACAGGATCATTCGTGTTCGGGTCAGCCAGATCATCGTGCAACAGAATCCACATGGAGGTGCAGGCTCCCGCACTACCACCGGTGAGCGCCACTCGGCTTACCTTGGTGTTCCATTCCGTAGCCTTAGAGCGGAGAAATTGAATTGCCCGGGCCGCGTCGTGGACTGGTACCGGTAATGGAGCCTCTCCAAGCAATCGATAATTGATGGCTGCATAGGAAATTCCCTGATCGAGAAACGGCCGAATTCTCTTGGGATGATTCTGCATTTTGTCGCCGGAGGTCCAACCACCACCGTGGATGTAGACCAGAACCGGTCGAGGTCCCGCACCTTCTGCCTGCCAGAAATCCAGCACGTTCCTGGCATGCGGCCCGTAAGGGACATTGGCATACGTGGGAGGAAATTTTTCAAGCTCTGTCTCCGCATAAAGCAATCCAGCAACCACCATCCAGACAAGCGGAACCGGCAGAAAAATTTTCATCGCCTGTTTACCCTCAAAATGATCGATACTTCGGTGTGAACCATGGAGAAAGGCCTGTCTAGCACAGGCATGTCGATCCGTCAAACACCTTGTCTGGATATTTCAGAACAGGAGGTGTCGCCAGCATTGGGCACCTCACCAAGACCGAAGCATTTCGTCTATTCCCACAGGCCCTTCAGTTTTCAGACTGTCCCGGATGGGGTTCACGACCCGGTTCCAATCTGATTTCACTCCTAGGCTAAAATTTCATGATGAACATGGGCATTGCTTACGACCGAATCGGTCATCGTCTCTTCCCGACCTACATGCCAATGGGTCAGCCGCTCATGGTCGATCCCCATCTGATGGGCGATCGTCGCCATCAGGTCAGGCATGGACAGTTGTTTCTCCACGGCCTGATACCCAACCTCGTCGGTGGCTCCGTAGGTGTATCCCTTCTTGAACCCACCACCGGTAAGCCACAGGCTACCCGCACGCATGTTGTGATCACGGCCGCACGCTCGCCCTTTGGACTGACCTATTTGGGAAACAGGCAGTCGTCCAAACTCGCCCGCCCAGAGTACAATGGTATCGTCCAGCAACCCCCGCTGCCCGAGGTCCTTGACCAGGGCTGCCGATGCCCGGTCGCTGACCGTACACATGTTGGGCAAACCCTCCTCGAGGTAGCTGTGATAATCCCAAGGCTGGCCCTTGCCGACAAACACTTGTACAAACCTTACTCCTGCTTCCACGAGACGACGCGCCATCAAACAACGAACGGCGTAACCGGCAGGGATTATTTTGTCGTCATTGCCTGATTCAATTGGTGTCCAGCACCCCGGGTCGTCTAATCCGTAGAGGCGCAGCGTCGCTTTCGATTCTTTGGACAGGTCCAACACATTCTTTGCGCTCAGCTGCATGCGCGCGGCCAGTTCGTAGTTATAGATGCGGGTCTCCAGTTCCGAGTGACCGGGGTACTTTTCCAGATGTTTCTTATTGAGCCGTGCAAGAAAGTCCAAAGTTCTCTGCTGCACTCCTGGAAGCATCCCGGCGGGAGGCTCCAAATTCTGCACTGGTGTACCACGTGAATTAAACTCGGTGCCGCCATACAACTTGGGTAACCAGCCACTTTCGGACATGAGCGGTCCGCCAGTTGAATATCCTTCGGGATCTCGTAGTACGACAAACGCGGGTAGATTCTGATTTTCCGTACCCAGGGCGTAACTGACCCAAGCTCCCAACGTCGGCCGACCGACGATGACTTTACCTGTGGCCAGCATATTCGCAGCCTCCGGGTGGTTGTTGTGTGCGCCACAGGCGGAACGGACCAGGCAAATCTCGTCTGCAATTGAACCAATGTGTGGAATCAATTCAGACAACTCCATACCACACTCGCCGTATGGCTGAAACTCGAAGGGGCTGGCAAGCAGTTCATTCTTTTCGCTTCCCGGCTGAAACGGATCCGTTTTGACCTCGTAACTCTGTCCGTGCCGCTTTTGCAGTTCCGGCTTGCGGTCGAACAAGTCCATCTGTGGCGGGCCGCCCGTTTGCACAAGCTGGATCACTGCCTTGGCCCGTGCCGGAAAGTGCGCCCCGGGTAAAACCTTCTCCTGGCGACTCACCTGGCTTTCTCCCAGTCGTGAGTCGTCCGCCAAACACTGCTGGTCGATCAAATGTGACAGCGCGATCAATCCAAGTCCCTGCCCACTGCGCGCTAGAAAATCCCGCCGGGAGAGCGACGGTGGGCTGGGCGAGTTGTCGATTTCAGGAGGACTCATTCAACGTACAGAAAATTGTTGAAGTTAAATAACGCGTGACAAAGACTGGCCAAAGCCTCCCGTTCCGCTTCCTGGAGCGAAGCGGTCACCGGTTGGTAGGCCTGCTGTTGTTCGTCATAGAACCGAAGACTCCAGCTGGCCTCGTCCTGTGTCGGCGGACGGGCCAAAGCAATCCGAAATGCCAGCTGAATTTGATCATGCCGCACAACTCCTGCCTCTCCTAACAAGCGATCGGCAAAGTGTTGAGCCTGCTCAAGAACAAACTTGTCGTTGAGCAAGGTAAGCGACTGCACCACCACCGCCGAGTTTCTGCGCTGGGTGCAGTTCGTCTTGAGAACCGGCTGGTCGAAGACCGCCAGTAGCGTGACACTGGGTTGTGGAGTTCCGCCGATGCGCTGGTTTGCCAGATAAACGCTACGGCGCCAGTGGCTAGTCGGGGTCGATAAGTCTTTGGTATTGACGATAGTTGAACCATCGGGCAAATTTTTGATCGGCACCCCCGGCCCATCCATGGCACGGTCTAACTTTCCGCTAGCAGCAAGTATCGCATCCCGGATGATCTCGGACTCCAACCGTCGTAATGGCATGCGCCACAGACCTCTGTTGCCGGGGTCTAGAGACTCTGTAAGCTGCGTTCCGAGATTCGATATCGAACCCTGACGGTAGACAGTTGACGATACCAGAAGCTTTACGATGGGCTTGATCCGCCAACCATTTCGTACAAACTCGCTGGCCAGGTAATCAACGAGTTCCGGATGCGTCGCTTGTGCACCTGAACGCCCCAAATTACCCGGCGTGGCCACGATGCCGCGACCAAACAGGTGGTGCCAAAGGCGATTCATCATCACGCGGGCAACGAGTCCACCGGCAGGCGTATCCGGCTCGGTCAACCACCTCGCAAACGAGAGTCGCCGACCGCTCGTGGCGCCCTGGGCCTCTGGATTAATGGCGGGAACCAGCGCAGCAGAATCGGATTCACTCAGTGCGCGTAAAAAACCCGCCTGTACCTCACTTCCCGGTCGGGTGATGTCTCCTCGCGTCAACAAGTGCGTTGTCGGTGGTGAATCGACGTCGTACAATCCGTCGATTCCTTCGGGTAAATTTCGATCTCCGTTACGAAGCCACTTTTCCGGGTTGTAAGCCGGTGTGAACAAGGCCATCAAGCGGTAATAGTCCCGCTGGGGGATCGGATCGTACTTGTGGGTGTGGCAGCGGGCACATTGCAGTGTCAGGCCCATCACGCCCGTTCCCAAAATCTCCAGTGTGTCAAACAAGATCGCATAACGATAAGACGGAATATCGGTCATGACATTCCCGGTGTTATCACTGGCGGCACGCAACAATCCCGTGGCAATCAGCAGCTCTTTCATCGCCGGAGAAAGAGCCTTCGCAGTACGCCAGTCGATAAGTTCATCACCTGCGATCTGTTCCACGAGGAACTGATCGTACGGCTTGTCGGTATTGAAGGCGCTGATGACGTAGTCCCGATATTTCCAACGCGACTCCCGATCCGGCACGAATCCGGCAACGTCCAACCAGTGCCGCCCCCAGCGTTCCCCAAAATGTGGCGAGTCGATCAAGCGGTCAAGCAGTCGTTCATAGGCAGCGGGGGAATCGTCATTCAGGAACGTTTCGATTTCTTCAGGCGACGGGGGAAGTCCGATCAGATCCAAGTGCGCGCGACGCAGCAGTGTGAGACGATCGGCAGGTGGTGCAAAACTTAGTCTTTTCGCATCCAGGTTCGCCAAGATAAAGGCGTCTACGGGAGTGTGTGTGCGACCTTCCACCACAGGAACGCGGGGGCGCCCAAGTTTCTGAAATGCCCAGAACTCCCCTGCCGTGTCGGTATCCTGCCGGAAAGCGTCCTCACCCCGCACCACCATGCCAGGAATCAAGGCTCCCAGCAGCGTGCCCACAAGGACATTTCGCAACATGTACTGGACTCGTACTGTGATCTCCACGAGAAAGTCTTTCCAGTTTTCGCGTCTTCGGAAGGCTACCATTCATCGCGCGAAGTGAGTCGCACCGCCAAGGGGAGCCGCTTTGCCCTGATCAGATCGAAGGTCCGTATCACATCGTTGAAAACAGTTACCAGGACAATCATGATCTGGGAAATCTATTTTCTTTGATCCAGCCGATCGCCCCGGTGACGAACCATGGCGCGCACTACCGCACTTCGCAAAACGCTGACACCTCATTATACGTGTCGGGCTACTAATTCACAAACACAGCAGAGTGGGGCATGCGTGGCGTTGTGCCCCAAGTGATATGGATTTCAAAGGGCCACACAAAAAAGACAAGAGGCAACAGTCGCGTCCATCCGGGTGCGGCTCAACAGCGGGCCTGTTAGAGTACTTGACCTTACCGGGACGCTTGTCCCGTCTACCCGACCCGGTTCCTGCTGTAAATCCGCGACGTCATTCAGCCGTACTGCCTTTTGAAATCGTCCTTTTTGGAATATGCTGGGAAGTCGACAATGAAAACTCTTTAATCGATGCGGCGGAAACAGCAACCCTGCATGTCGTCCTGAACATAAACTCGTCCTGAACATAAACTCGTCCTGAACATAAACTCGTCCTGAACATAAACAACGTCCCCGGGAGAATCACCAATGGGTATGGTAGCCAACATCATCAAACAGTCCCTCGAGATGGCAGCATCTTGCGCTAGCAGCTATCTGGAAGACCTTTCGGATGACGATCTTCTCATACGACCGGTCGAGGGCGCGAACCACATTGCCTGGCAGTTGGGACATTTGATTACTTCTGAACACAACCTGATCAACATGGTCTGCCCGGGATCGCTGCCGGACCTGCCGACAGGCTTCCCGGAACGCTACACCCAGGAAACATCGGAACTGAACGACGCGGGTGCCTTTCATACGAAGGACGAGTACCTGAAAGTGATGGACGAGCAACGAACGGGCACGCTGGCTGCATTGGATCGGTTAAATGATGCAGATTTTGAGCAACCGGCTCCCGAACCAATTCGGGAGTACTCCCCTACGGTGGGTGCCACGTTCGCATTGCAAGCCACCCACTGGATGATGCACACCGGACAATGGGTCATCGTACGCCGGAAACTGGGGCGCAAGCCGCTTTTTTAATTGGTCTTGAAATACTGCTTGGATGTCTGTTTTTGGATTGCGGGCAAGGGACCACGGGTCGCCTAGTGCCTCGCTGCCAAGTTCTGAGAGGGTGTACAACCAGTATGAATCAGGGGATGTCAACCGAAACATTGGTTATCGTGATCATCGTCGCGTGCCTGGCGTTCCTCCTTGTGGTGATCGTCAGGCTGGCCATGTTAAGTGCCCGCGCACAACGACCAAAGAATTTGGGCCTCGTAGACAATCAATTTGTCGCATGCCCGGCGACGCCCAATTGCGTCTCCACTCACTCGACCAGTCCGCAGCATGCCTGCGATCCGATCCGCTTTTCCGGATCTGCCGGCGATGCATTTGAAAAACTGCAAGCGATCGTCGAACAACAGCCTCGTACACAGATTATCTCGGCCGCCACTGGATATATGCACGTGGAGTTCACCAGCCGCATTTTTCACTTTGTCGATGATGTGCAGTTCCTGTTCGATGAGAATCAACAGGTCATTCACTTTCGGTCGTCTTCCCGCAGTGGTTATTCAGATCTGGGAGTTAATCGCCACCGAATGGAATCGCTCCGAACCGCGTTTGAAAACGCTGACCAGGCCATCGATTCGCGCTCCTGAAGGCCCCTAGCACTCGAGTTCCAACTTGCCCGAAGGACACACCATTCACCGCCTTGCGCGAGACCACCGGAGGCAATTTGCCAACCGTTTACTTCGCGTGTCTTCACCGCAGGGACGGTTCCGCGCCGGCGCTAAGAAACTCGACCGTCTTGTGCTGACAACCGTCGAAGCACATGGTAAGCATCTATTTTATCGATGGGAGAACCAGTCACTGCTGCATGTGCATCTGGGACTTTATGGAAAATTTCGCAGTCACCCCTGCCCGCCTCCAAAACCTCAAGGGGCCGTTCGCTTGCGAATCGTTGGGGATGCCCACGCGTTTGACCTTAATGGACCGACCATCTGCGAGATTATCAGTTCAGAGCGCCTCGAAATTCTGTGCCGGCGACTCGGACCGGACCCCTTGCGCCGCGACGCCGACCCCGAACAGGTATGGCAACGTATTCGCAAGAGTCGAGCCTCCATTGGGGCTCTTCTTCTCGATCAAAGTGTTATCTCTGGTGTGGGAAATGTTTATCGGGCCGAAGTGCTGTTTGTGAATCAGATCCATCCAAACCGATGGGGAAAGTCTCTCTCCGAACAAGAGTTTGGGGCAATCTGGGAAACGCTGTACCAGTGGCTACGCATCGGTGTCAAATACAATCGTATCATCACGGCCCATTCGAAGCAGCGGGGAAAACCGGGCCGCTTGAACGGTGCAGAGCGACTGTTGGTCTACAAGAAAATCCATTGCCCCGATTGCGGTGCGGAAATCAAGTCCTGGGAATTGGGGTCCCGGAAAATATACGCGTGTGACTTTTGCCAGAACTAGGTACACGACGCGGATTTCTTTTAGAACTTCGCCTGGACGGCCACATCTCCAAATCGAGCGTAATGGCGATCTGTGCTTTTTCACGTTGCGGCGCACCTGTTTCTCCTGCCTCTGTAATCGTGCACAATCGGCCCGCAAGAACTCCCGCCGAGACAGCGGACGCCGTCCGGATGAACTGACGCCGTGTAGGTAGCGCGCTGTCGTGCTCAGAAGATCGTAATTGTTAAGTCATATTTTATATACGGAAGACGTCGCATCCAGAACTGCAAGGTTGTGGTATTGCCAATCTGCCGTGGAAGTCCCCATGCCATTCCTGTTCATTTGTTTTACTCGTGATCACCATTTCCTGGCACGACAAGCTCACCACTCGTCATCCCAAAATCCAACGGGTCAGGAGGAACATTCACACGACCATCACCAATCGTGGATACATCGCCCCCTTCGCCACTTTCTGATCTGGTCATTCCTTTCAGAGATATCGTCGTCAACCACAAACCTTTCGACATGGGCGGCGAGTCGGCACGAACTAGTTGCACAAACCGCGGCACCCATTCTGTCAGGCTTGCAGTTGAAGTTTCCCACTTTCCCCGGGCATACTGTGGAGACCGAGAGTTTTTACATTTTTTTTGTTGCAGTTGATCTGCCAAACTGACTTGCGGTTGGTTATCATACGGGCAATATCCGCACCCAGAAACGACCCCTCTTGGTGCAGATCGCTCGGTGATCGTTGGGAAATGATATATACATGTCCAAACGCCCTGATTCGCAACCGATGACAATGCCGGTTGATCGACGAACGTTTCTCGTCGCGTCAGGAGTTGGATTTGCGGGCATGACCTTTGGCAGTCCAGCGCCGCCAGAGTTGTCAGCGGCGAATTCCAGTCGTGGGGGCACAGCCAAATCCACGATCCTGTTCTTTTTGTGTGGCGGGGCTTCCCATGTCGACACGTGGGACATGAAACCGGAAGCGCCGCTCGAATATCGCGGGTTGTTCAAACCCATTGCAACTTCGGCTCCCGGTGTGCAACTGTGCGAACATTTACCGTTCTTGGCCCAACAAGCACATCACCTGGCAGTCGTCAATTCGTTGGGGGCGACCGTCAACACCAACGATCATCACGGCGGTTATTATTACAATCTGACCGGTCACGCACCTGATCTGAGCTTCCTAACGCTGGGTAACGATCGCACGCCCTTTCCCGACGATTGGCCATTCATGGGATCGGTGGTCGCGGCCAGACGTCCACCGGGTATGCAGTTACCTAATGCGGTCACGTTGCCTCATAAGCCCAGCACGCTGCCACACGTTCGTCCCGGCCAGTTCGCCGCGCGGCTCGGCGTGGAACACGATCCCCTGTATGTTTACAGTGGTGATGAACCGCTGGAGTTCAGTGCGCCCTCCCTTGTTCTCAGCGGAGACGTGTCAGCTGAGCGTCTCAGTGATCGACACGAGTTAATGCAAACCATCAGTGCCGCGCGACGCAACCTGGATGACAGTGCCCGCCTGCAGACCTGGACTCGACAACAGGAACGGGCTCTGTCACTGTTGTCCTCGTCGCGCACGTCCCAGGCTTTCGATCTGTCGCGAGAGTCACCCAAGCTGCGGGAACGATACGGTTGTTCGATCAACGGGACGAGTTTGCTGTTAGCCCGGCGGCTGGTAGAAGCGGGCGTACCGTTTGTGACGGTGTTCTGGTATGACAAAGATGACAATGGAAACTACCCCGCGAAGTGCAAGAGCGGAGGAGGCTGGGACACGCACGGACAAAACTTCAATCTGCTTAAAAACAGACTGCTTCCGGAATTCGACCGGGGATTTTCAGCCTTGATCGAAGACTTGGCGAACCGTGACCTGCTCGAACAAACCCTGCTGATGGTGACCAGCGAAATGGGCCGTAAACCCAAGATCGGCGATCCGCGCTCGGGCGGGCCATCAGGCAACGGACGCGATCACTGGACTCATTGTATGTCCGACCTGCTTGCTGGTGGTGGCATCCAAGGTGGCCAGACGTATGGCACTAGCGATCGCTACGGTGAATATCCGGCCGACCTGCCGGTCACACCAGCCGATGTCACCAAGACAGTGTACCACGCAATGGGCATCGAAAATCTGGAAGCGGTCGACAACCTGGGACGTCCCTACAACCTGCTCTCCGAGGGAAACGTAATCGGCCCACTGCTCTGAACCAACAGACGGCCACACGGTCCAACCGGCCACGCCAAATCGACCCCTTCCCAAACAGCGGGGTTCTCATCTCTCCTGTTTCGCCACACTCCGATTCGCAAACGTTGCGGGCAGCCCGTTTCAACGATTTTGGGCCACACATATCAATTTCGAGCGGGTGCGAATGTAGAGATTTCCGTCAGAAATAGCGGGGGTGCCCACAATGCTTTCACCCATGTCATTCTTGGCCAGCACCTCGTAATCTTCATCGTTTTTCAAGACAAGCACCATCCCGTTATCGGCAGCAACATAGATTTTCCCGTCCCCATAGACGGGTGACGCGAAGTACTCCGAGGCATTGGGAATCCGCTTGCGAGGCCGCAAAGGTAGCCCCAGTTTTGTATCGAACAACGTGGTGATGCCACCCCCTTTGACCAATAGCATGCGACCATCCAGAACCAACGGGGAAACGATATGATCGGTGTCCTTCGTTTCTTGTTTCCATAGAAGATGGGTCTCCGTGACATCGCCCCGACCGCCACCACGAAATGCCAGAACAAACTGGTCGGCCGGATCCTCTGCTTCAAAACTAGCGCCGGCGAAATTGTCCGGATGAAGAAACGCCAAATCAAGTTCCTCACCTTCCAGCAGGCCATCCTGATTCAGGTCACCCCGATCAAACTTCTTGAAAAACTCCGCTGGTACCTTGATCTCGCCGACAAAAGCTTGTATTTCCTCCTTCGACAACTTTCCGTCGTTGTTACCTGTTTCCGAAGCGTCGGCAGCCGCCAACCACTGGTTGGCGATTCCACCACTTTGAACTGACAGGTAAATCTTGCCATCAAAACTGACGGGTGTCGTCTTGATATTTCGCAACAAGGTCTTGGCATACCACAATCGCCGGCCGGTCTGTGGATCGTAGCCGATCAACATGCCGGTACCAGCCACAATAATTTCATCTCCGTGTGGCGTTTCGCAGATCACCGGGTGTGAGTAATTGACCGCCATATCATCCCGGGAATCTTTCCACAGGATCTCACCGGTCTGCTTATCCAGGGCATACATGGCCGGATAGAGGTCGTCGTCCTGACAAAACAAAACCTTGTCTTTGTACAACACGGGTGACATGGCCGGACCCCATTTGAAAACAAAGTACGGTTCGGGAAGGTTTTGGTGCCACACGTCCTGGCCGGTCTGTGCATTCAAAGCCGTCATGCCGAGTGTTGCGGAATAAAAATAGACATGATCAGCATCTGCGGCCGGCGTCGTGCTGGCATGACTGTTGGTGGCATGTACTTCCGACAGCAGACCGGGCGTCCATTGCCGTGTCCAGAGTTGTTCCCCTGTCGTGCTATCAAAGGCAAACAGGGCCACGGTTTGATCGTCCAGCAGCCCACTCACGAAAACTCGTCCTGCTGCAACCACGGGACCGCCGACTCCTTCGCCAACCTTGGTGGACCAGGGTACATTGTGAGTATCAGAAAACTCGGTCGGCAATGACTGGGTGGTGTTGGAGATGCCACTGCAGTTGGGACCCCTGAATTGGGGCCAGTCCTCGGCATGCGCGGAAACAAGCCAGCAGAGTATCAAAAAAGCACAAAGACTTCCCCTTGTGACGAGGCCGGTCCAACATCGCGCACAGTCGGTACGGTCATCCGTCGTTTGGATATCGTCCCCTCGAATGACCAGTCGTTGCTTTGCAGGTTGTGTTTTTTGCATCACTTGATCACTCCAATCCCTGTTCCTCCCAATCAAGAAAGAAACGATGTTACATCTTCAGATACCACAAACACTTCTCGCTGCCTGTGTTGACCTCCATTTCCTGCTGCAAATTATGGTCGTCAAGCGGAGTTTGCAACAGTCACCAAGTGGATGAGAAACACACAAATCGCCCGAATTGACCGAAAATCCCCGTACGCGCTACAAGGACAGGTGCAGGTACGTGCTCCTAGAATCAACCGATCACCGGCCGCGCGTGGTGCGGAATAAAATGCCCAGAACCCCCGGCGGGGGGCGTACAAAACCACACCTGCAGCCTGTGGGCGTTTTTCCAACCCGGCACAGGGTTGCAGCCGATTCAATCGATTTGCAGTGCCACTGGTTCCGGTTCTTTGATCTTCAGCAACTGATTGGCTGGAATGGGTCCCGCCAGAACTTGACGCTGGCCCGAAGGCCAGACGACTTCGATTTGGTCCACGGCCCGCGCCTCTCCCAATCCGAAATAAAGCGGATAAAGGCTTTGCGACAAGTATCCCGATTGGCCATCATACACTTTCACGTACGAATTGGATCCCGCCTGTACCGTCACACGAGCACCCAATCCGTCACGGTTGGATTGTGATCCCTCGAGCTGAATCTTGAGATAACCAATCGATGTTTTTTCCGACAGATCACTGATAAACACGAGTGGCTCTGAATTGAATTCGTTGGCCACAATGTCGAGATCCCCGTCGTCGTCCAGGTCGAAGATGACCGACGAACGCGAACCACGTGGTGCCATCACTGTCACCTTCGGATTATTCCCGAACATGGCGGCCGCCTGATCGAACCCCTCGCAAGCACGATGCTCCTTGTCAACACTGCAATCGACCTCGAACCAGCCCATTTCAGTCTTATCCTCTGCCCTGGGTTCGACACCCAGAATGAACTCGCTGTCGAGAAATTCTTGTCCCCGGTTGTTAAGCAGCAAAGAATTGACTCCGTAACGGAAAGGGTAATTCATACTGGCCGTGATAAAGACGTCGTTGTAACCATCGGCATTCAGATCCGCCACACTGAGTCCCCAGGGCCAGTAATTCTCAGCACCTATTTGGTCGGAGACCTCAGTGAACGTGCCGTCTCCCTGATTCAAATAAAACGCATTTCCAAAAATACTGGGAATGCCTTGGCGATTTAACATCGACTCAGGTACCTGAACCGTGTTTTTCAGTTTTTCGCGCTCGGGTCCGATATCTTCAGCCATGTCGGTGTGCATGTCGGTGACATATAAATCCAACTTGCCATCATTATTGAAATCGAAAAACTGGGCACCCATAGATCCCCATGGAGTGGCAAGAAACAAGTCTCTGCCCTTCTTTTCAAATTTCTCCCCTCCCACGTTTTCATAGTACTGGTCGTGTCCCTGCATGTTGCACAAATACAAGTCAAGCCACCCATCCTCATTCACATCTAGCGGAATCGCATCACCGTTCCAGGTGGCGTCTTCCAAACCGGTTTCAGCGGTCACATCCACGAACCGGTTTCCGCCCTGGTTCCTGTAGAGACGACTGCTTTCCGTTCGTTCCGGCAACAGGTGTCCGCCAAAGGCGTCCGGAGACGCTACGTAGTAATAATAGTCGCCGGGCTCAAAGACTTCGGTCGTCGCGTCGTTGATTACTTTCTCATATCGATCAGTGGTAAACACGCCCACATTGCAAAGGAACAGATCAAGCAACCCATCGCGGTCGTAATCGAAAAACACAGCGGCCGAAGAATGGCCCGTATAATCCACGCCGGAGGACTCGGAGATGTTCGTAAAGTGTCCCGTTCCATCGTTCTCATAAAGAACGTTCGGCGCTCGGGTACCTGTCACGTACAGATCAGGATCTCCATCGTTGTCAATGTCGGCAAAGGCGGCACTGACACCGATCCGGTCTCCATCGGCAACACCAGCTTCTTCGGTGATGTCTTCAAACTTTCCCCCGCCCAGGTTCCGCCAGAGTTGGTTGCGGCCTACCTGATTTGAGAAATAGATGTCGTATTTTCCATCCGAATCAACGTCCGCGATGACCACGCCGTTCCCATGGTCATAATGGGCCGCTTTATGTCGGTAGCCGGCACAATCCACGATGCGGTGTCGGAAAGAGATGCCACTGGATGACAACTCATCGGTAAAATGAAAATCGTGGAAAACGTCAAAGCGGCTGCTGGTCGCAAGCTGTTCCTCTGCGCGTGATTTCAGCCAGTCGGGTGGCGGGACAATTCGACGTTCGATTCCGGCTACTGGCTGTTTTACCGATGGCTTTTCTCGGCCACTTGGTTTACACGCCGACGTCGCCGGGATGATTAGGAACGCTGCCAGAAGAAGTTGAATTTGTCTCATTTTGTTTCACCCGTGCTTTTCATCCAGCTGAGATAGTCCGTTGGTGACATCGCGACAAGACGACCGAGGACCATCTGTCGAATCCTGCCGCAGACCTGTTCACATATTAATTCGTATTCTCCTTCACCCTGTAGTTCAAAATCGAGCGTGAATGTCAGGTTTGGCATCGCAATTTCTCTGAGATTCTGCTCCGGCACCGAGAAAATATACAGATAATCTTCACTATGCAATTCCAATCGTACTTTGGAAGCCGTCGGCAGATGGATCCTCTGGACCGTTTGGATGTCGTCTGGTGTGCCCAGGGTACAATCCAAGCCGGGATTCCGCGCGTGCCACTTGAAGTCAATTCCCGTGACGACGACCGTCACCGGATCGGCAAGTTGTGGCAAACGGGGCTTTTCGCGACTGTCACGCTGGTCGCATCCTGACAGGAGAATGAGCCATAACAACGGGAGGAGAGAGCCCACATAATCGCTCGTTTTCATCTGCCTGGATGCCCGTGGCCAAGGTGAACGGGATCTTGATCTGCTCCAGGTGAGTTTACCATGCTCTGCACCGCTGGGTAGTTGTCTTCCTGGCGATTTGCGACAAGAAGTGGAACGGATCCTTCCCAGTTTACGAATTGGTGATCGCAATCGACGAGGATTAGGACAACTGGAAACAAAACCCGCTTGATACCAAAAGGTCCTGGCGAAGAAAAAAGGGGTTCATTTGGTCTCGGCCACTACCCGGTCCAGGTCACGTTTCAGTTTTCCAACCTCTGCCGGATCGAGTGCATCGTAGTAACCGCGGAGGCGACCAGACCGGTCCACCAGTGCAAGTTGTTGGCTGTGTAAAATCGGGCCCGTACTTTCCAGCGGGGCGTTATCGACCAGTAAGTAAAATCCCTCCTTGCTGAGGTTCCAAATAACAGAACGGTCTCCGGTAAGAAATTTCCAATGCTGTGGATCGGCACTGAATCGCTCAGCGTACCGGCGCAACACCAGTGGCGTATCGTGTTCCGGATCCACACTGAAACTCACGAGTCGAATATCTTCCCACGCCTCGTGCTTACTCAGAAATCTTTGCAAGTTTCCCATTTTCGCCGTCTGTTGGGGACAGGTGGCCGGGCAACGCGTGAAGATGAAGGTGGCGATCCAGACTTTCCCCCGCAACTCATGTAATCCGAACGTGTCTCCGTTCTGATCTGTTAACTTGAATTCGGGCAACACACCCAGCACACGAATTTCATCCGACGTTTCAGTTGGGACAGACTTCGCCTCGACAGCACCTCCGGAGCGCGCTTGCTCGGACGTTTCAACCTGGCAGCTTAAGGCGCACAGGCTGCAAGCCATCACAATCCAACCGATCCGCTTCACTGCCGCATCCGTTGGCATCGAAGATCTCAGCGCTTGCCTTGATATCATTTGTCGACGGAGGATATTCCTGCCAAAACCGCTTGGCTTTGCTGAATCGTGTGAACTTGGTTGCAGCGAAGATTGGTAACTTCCTGCCGATCACCATTGGGCCAGATGATCTTCATGTCGACAGTGGTCGCCTTGCCGAGCCCAAAATGCTGTTGGGTAGGATTCATTGAGAGAAATCCCGAGCCTCCTTGAATTTCCCGCACAACACGATTTCCCGATTCGGCTGTGGTGGCAATCAGGCGCGCACCAATCGCATCCCGATTGGTCCTCTTGTCGGGATCACCAACAAGACGAATCTTTATCCAGTTGTGGCCCGTTTCTTCGCTATTGTTCCTGAGGACGGTTGCCGGGGAATGAAAATTGTTCACTACGATATCCAGGTCACCGTCACCGTCCATGTCCAAATATGCAGTGCTGCGCGAGTTACCGATAAAGTCAGCTCCGCTTCTAAGCGAGTGATTCTTGAGTTTGCCATCTTCATTGACAAAAAACACATTCGACTCCCTCGAATGGCTGTAGTAAGAAACTTTTTCCGCATCACTTCTTCCCGGAAGGGCACCTGCTGTTTTCTGCTTTGCCTCCAACTTGTCCCAAAAGTTGTAATCATTGTTGCCATTCACACAATACAGGTCGTCGTCACCATCGTTGTCGAAGTCCAGAAACTCTGCATCCCAAGCCCAGCCCGTCGAGGTTGGTCCTCTGTCGACGTCGTCCGATGGCTGATAGTGCTGTAACCCGTCCTCGTTCGCCTGTGACATATAAAACATGTTGGCCTCCTTCACCAGCATCGCCGCCATGGCTTTGCTGTTCAATTGAAGCAACGTTTCTTCGTTGGGCATCACGTACTTGTTGTCCTTAACAAGTGTAGCAATGTTGGAGATATAGACATCCGGATAGTCGTCGTCGTTCAAGTCACAGATACCCACGTTCATGGAGTGGTAGTATTTGTTAAGTCCCAGCTTCTTCGAAACATTTTCAAATTTGCCGTCGCCCAGATTGCGGAAAAAATTATTTTGTCCGAAATCGTTGGCTACCACGATGTCCTGTCTGCCGTCGCGATCGAAATCAGTGTGAGACACCGCCTGCGTCCACCCTTCGTCGTCAACACCGCTGCCCGCAGAGACGTCGTGAAAACGAAAATCACCTTCGTTGCGAAACAGCTTGTTGGGCAGCGCGTTGTAGTTGTCATGGCCCCAGTTCGGAATCGCCCCTTTCAGGTAGTTGCCAAAATAGCCAATGTAGATATCCAGTAAACCATCGCCGTCGAAATCAAAGACCGTCGCCGGGCCACCGACCAATCCCTCGCCTCCCAAACCAGCCAGATCACTCACATCCTGAAAACGCCGGCCATTCAGGTTGCGATAAATCAGATGGTTGTCGCCCGCACAGGTGATCAGGATATCTGTTTGTCCATCGTTGTCGAAATCAGCAAGGATCGGTTGGAGCGCCTCGACGTGCGTCCCATCTGACCTCTGAAATGAGATCCCGGCAGTTTCTGTGATCTCTTGAAACTTGCCGTTACCATGACCCATGAAGAGCGAATTTTTATCACCTCCAACCAGCAGCAAATCCATGTGCCCATCATCATCAATGTCGCCGGCAGCGACACCACCACCGTTGAACGTGGGATAACTTGCCTCCTCTTTGTGCCGAAACTCGTTCAACCAGCGGGAAGAGCGATGAGTGTACGCCGCACCAGAAGCAGCAGTTGTGTCAGTAAAATACCTGTGCTCCCGTTCCATGGAGTTCCCGGACGTTGAGGAGACAATGCCACCGGAGGCCGTTGCAAGAGGTGGCGCTTCGCGGTGACGGCGGGCCAGTTCACTGATCTTGTCACGCGCGTGATACACGTCCACTGGCTGTAAATACTCGGCCGTTAGTTTTTCGCGGGCATGCTCTCCTGCTACACGCAACAAAAGAACTCCGTACTGGGAAATCGCCTCCACAATGATTTCTACAGCAAATGAATCCGGCAAGACCGACGAAGGGGGCAGTTCGTCAAAGGCAGCACCAAGAACCATCCAGTGCATGCCAAAGTCGCGATACGAATCGCAGTCGTAGGACTCCAGCATGATGTTTCCACCCTCACCCGCCAGCCGGGTGAAAAAATGAACATCCTCGATGTCATCGACTTTCGGTGCCATCATTTCTTCGACAGCCCGTTGAGCATCCGCGGCTCGAATGAACCGATGACCAGCCTCTTGCGCGTGGCGATCTGCAACTGCCAGCAACTCCAAAGCAAAACCATTCATCACTGGCACGAGAGCCTGGCGATAATGACTCAGTGCCGGTTGTTCATTCGGAACGGGGTAACGCGCATAGAAGCGGCGCGTGTTCATCCACATCAAGTCTTCCGCGTCGTCTTCCGACACGGAATTGTAGGCACGATAGGCAGCCAGCTTTCCATCGATGGCAGCCTTCAGGACACCCATCGACTGCTGATGGGCGGCGTCTTTCGCGATCGGTCGAGGCGGCGTCTTGCCGACTTGTTCGATGGAAGCTTCTGCTAACAGCGACCGCCACGCGCCCTGCATCGTGGCACCACTGATTTGAGCCTCATTAGCTCGACGAGCTTCCTCGTCGGCGATCAGCAGCGCACAAATGGTGATTGTGTCCAGCGTCTGCTTGAGTGACTCGAGTCCGTCGTTGGATAACTGGAGCAACTCGGGACCGACTCCGATTAATACGTCCTGCTGCACACTCAGAATGACCCGCAACGAATAGGCAATCGATGAAAACTGGCGAAACCGTACTTGGGGAATCGTGATTGGCTTCTGCCCACCCAGCAAAACCGTGATTTGTCCACTGTCCAGTGGACTGCCATCGTCAGTCTGATTGCCATGATGGGATCGAGTAACGGTCACAACTTCGTCAATGTGAGGCTGCAACTGCTCGCCGGTCACTTCCTGCTGTCCTTGACGGGCAGCATCTTGCGATGCTCGGCTCCAGATTGAGCCAACCAGTTTCCGTTGAAACTCCCATCTCATGTTACGAGCGTCGTCGGACAGCGGTGTGCCATACATGAAATCTTCCAGGCGACATGCCGTTGAATGACACTTGGCATCACTGGTCGACTCTAACTTAATGATTGAATTCACAATCGAAATAGCCCCGGAATCTACAAAGGTGGACGCGACGGATGTTCCCGGCGCACCGATTCCTCCGTTAGATCTACTTCCGCTGACTGAAGTTCGCTGGGATTGTAATGCAGACTGGTACTGACTGACGAGAATGACTACGACCAGGCCCACGATTCCCAGGACTCCAAGAATTTTTACCGTGGAACTGGCGGAACGAAGATGATGGCCCCTGGTTGAACTACCACACATGGACATATCCAACTCGCAAATGATCTCTTCGTGGGGTCGAACTTAAAGCGCCGTTGAACTCGCGGAGGGAATGTAGTCGGAAGGATGGTCGTAGAGGGGCGAGTTGCAGGCATCATCTGCTACCGGCCCATGTTAACGATGTACACAGAAGCAGCGACCACGACGCACTGTGGTTTTTAATCGTATCATGCAGAGCGCGTAAAGTCAACGATTTGTGCGGGTTGTAACAGCCAGCCGACGCGGTGGGAGTTCAAAAAAACGGATTGTAACGGACTCACTTCGGGATGCGGCGGATTGTCGGGCCCCCTACCCAACCAGGTCAACCGACCAACAGCCCGACAAGGTTTTCCAAAAAGCAGGCCGCATGACGAATGAACTACTGTAATTCCGCCAACAGCCGCTTGCCGGCGGCACCTAATAACAGGGTGTCGACGCCAGCAACAATCAGCGTGTATCCCCGTTCCATATAAGGCCGCACGGCCGACGCGTCGACACCGAAATATCCCAGTGGCAGACCCGCACCGCGACACGTGTCGGTCACTTGATCGATGGCACCGGTCACGACTGGATCGTTGATCTGGCCCATCTTTCCGAGGCTGGCAGAAAGATCGTAAGGTCCAAGCAAAACAGCGTCGATCCCTGAAACCTTGGCGATCGATCCGATGTTCTGCACAGCTTGCGCATGTTCAGCCTGCACGATCACGGCAACCTGATCGTTGGCCGTTTCCATGTATTCCTGAAAACGCATGCCGTAGCCGTGGGCCCGCGTTAGGCCCACCCCGCGCGCACCGGCAGGCGCATACCTTGCATAACGAACGACCTCGGCCGCCTGTTCGGCCGTATTCACCTGCGGCACAACAATCCCCGCGGCTCCCAGATCGAGAACCTTTTTAATAGGAACCTCCTGGGAATCAGGTACACGGACAACACAGGCGACGCGGTCACCTACCGCTTGCAAAATCGCCAGAATGTCGCGGGTTTCCAGGGGGCCATGCTCGCCATCCAGTAACAACCAATCAAAACCAAGATCCGCCAGAATCTCGGCCGTCGAAGGTGTCGGCAAGGTAACAAATGTACCCAGCAGTGTTTCATGATTCCGTAATCGACTACTGAAATTTAACATCATCGTGTGCTCGTTATTCGTCGGACATGTTCTAGAGCAGGGCTACTTACGTTATGAAAAAACGCCATCAACCACCTGTCCCTGGACATCGGTCAGGCGAAAATCGCGGCCACTGTGACGGAAAGTAAGTCTTTCGTGGTCCAATCCCATCAGGTGCAGGATCGTGGCGTGCAAATCGTGGACATGGATCGGGTTCTCGACGGCCCGAAATCCGAAGTCGTCCGTCTTTCCGTAGGTCATGCCTCCTTGCACACCCCCACCTGCCATCCAGACGGTAAAACCAACGTGGTTGTGATCGCGCCCCGGGGTGCCACCTGACTTGTCATTGACTGGAGTGCGACCGAACTCACCCCCCCATAACACGAGCGTTTCGTCCAGCAAGCCGCGCGCCTTCAGGTCCTTCAACAAGGCCGCAATCGCCTGGTCGCAGTCACGGGCTCGGCGGGCATGATTAAAAATATCCTCATGGTCATCCCACGGGATATCTGGTGCGAAGGCCAGTTGCACCATTCGCACACCACGCTCCGACAATCGGCGAGCCAGCAAGCATCCTTCTGCAAAACCGCCAAAGGGTCGCCCTCCCGAATTGTCAGCATCGGTAAAACTCGGCTCATCCCGTATCCCATACAGATCAAGCGTGGCCTGGGTTTCTCGCCGTAAATCAAACACCTCGGGAGCAGCAAACTGCATGCGAAAAGCCAACTCCATTGACTCAATTCTGGCTTCCAAAACCGCTTCCTGCTGCAGTCGCTCCAGATGCAATCGGTTCATGCGTTGCAACAAATCAAGTTGTGCCCTTTGTTGTCTGCTTGATAGATAGGAATTTTGAATGTTCAGCAACACCTTCCCGGGGTCCAAATTGTGGGTGTCCATAAACACTCCTGAATGAATTCCCGGCAAAAAGCTGTTGCTCCAAGAGACACTTTCCGGACGGGGTTTTCCCCGATGGCACAGGACAACGAATCCCGGCAGGTTCTGGTTTTCAGTCCCCAGCCCATAACCTAACCAAGCGCCCAGGGCCGGACGGTTGGGCTGAATGGAACCCACGTTCATCATCAGTAATGCCGCCGCGTGCTCCGGAATATCCGTGTGCATGGAGTGCACCATGCAGATGTCGTCGACGCATTTCGCAACATGGGGAAACAATTCGCTCACCCACAATCCGGACTGGCCGTGCCTCTGAAATTTCCAGGGTGACACCATTAACTCGCTGGTCTTTCGCAACGTCTTGATGTCGACTTCTTTGGGCCGTTGGCCCGTGTATTTTTTCAGAGCAGGCTTGTAGTCAAATGTGTCCACCTGGGACGGTCCCCCATTCATGTACAAATGAATGAACCGTTTGGCGCGCGGCGCAAAATGCGGTGCCCTGGCAACTGCCGGACTACCGGTCACCTGCTGCACCGCAGCATGGCCAGATGAGACAAGTGACGAATCGTCAGCCAGCACCCCGGCCAAACCGAGAATGCCGACTCCTGTGCCGCACTGCTGCAGCATTTGTCGGCGAGTAAGAAAGGGGCGCATCGCAACCTGATGACTTCGACGAACGTTACTGCTATCAGGTGGATTCATAGATTCGGATACTGCTTCTCGAATCGGGTACCGTGGAGCGTATTGCCCGCCGCCTTTACTCCAAATACATAAACTCGTTGGACCCCAAGATGACCTGTGCGATCTGCTCCCATTTGGAAAAGACGGTATTTTCTTGCGCGTCGTTCGACAAAAATTGGCGTATGAATGTCCGCTCTACATGCGCAGGCTGACGCCCATAGGCCAACATGAACGCCTCATCGATCCGCTGGTCCACATTTTCAGAAATACCTGAGAGTCGTTGCGCAAACGCCCTGGCCTGATCGACCATGAACTGGTCATTCATGACAAATAGCTGCTGTTGGGGCACGGTGGTCACCACACGCTGACTGTTGGAAATATTTGCGTCTGGAAAGTCAAACGTGCGCAAAAACTTGTCCGACGCGGTTTTACTGTGTCGGCTGAGGTGGCTGAAAATTGTTCGTCTGTCGTTCGTCAAGAGGTCCCCGTTGGCAGGAGTTTCTAAACTTGTATCAAGCGTTCCTGCAACACTCAACACTGCATCTCTCCAGGATTCGACATCCAAGCGCCGGCGATTCATCCGCCACAAGAACTTGTTGTCCCCATCCAACTGACCATTATGTTCGTCAATCCGACTGCTGAGACAATAAGTGGCCGACGACATGATCTCGCGATGCAGTCGTTTGACGGACCAGTCCCCTTCCACGAATTTATGCGCCAACCAATCGATCAACTCCGGATGCGTCGGTCGCGCACCAAGCCGACCAAAGTTATCTGGCGTTGTGACAATACCTTGACCGAAATGTTGTTGCCAGATGCGATTTGCCATCACTCGCGACGTCAAAGGATTGTCAGCGTTGGCAACAGCGTGTGCCAATTCCAGTCGCCCGCTTCCCTGGGTAAACGCGACCGGATTGTCACCGGCCAGGATTCTCAACATGCGACGTGGCACCAGTGAACCCGGGTTTTGGGGATTGCCTCGCAGCGCAACCGACATGTCTTGGTTATCTTGATCAACTACCGAATAGGCCCGTGGATAGATGGCCGGTGCGTTCGCCTGCATCCTTATCAGGTCCGCTTCCATCTGCTCAATGGTCTGGCGATCAGCAACTTGATCGCGTGCTTTTTTCAGGCGTTCCTGGAGGGCTTCGATCGATTCCTGTGCTTGCTTGTAAACTTGTACTTCAGATTCCGAAACCAATGGGACTTCGACACCAAATTCGGTGTTCTTCAGCGGACCTGCCAACGAATAGTAGTCTTCAATGGGGATCGGATCGAATTTGTGATCGTGGCAACGGGCACAACTGACCGTTAACCCGAGAAAACCACGAGACAGTACATCAACTTTATCGTCAAGTGTTTCGGCCGCCGCCCTGATCACGCTGTCTTTATTTCCCCCGTCCGAACCATAGACCGGTCCAACCGTGAAGAAGCCCAGGGCAATCAGTCCGTCGTTACCGGACTGTTCCAACAAGTCCCCTGCAATCTGCATCGTGACAAAACGATCGTACGGCAAATCTGCGTTGAATGACTCGATGACCCAGTCACGATAGAGATAGGCCAACGGCAATTTTTCATGTTGGAAATTGGCAGGTCGAACATCTTCGGCATAGCGAGCCACGTCCAACCACCGCCGGGCGATGTGCGGTCCTCCGTGGGGCGAAGCCAACAGGCGATCAAGCAAACGGTCATACGCATCGGGCGACCGGTCGGACACAAAGTGATCCACATCGGCCGGATCGGGTGGGAGACCGGTCAGATCGAACGTAGCCCGGCGAATTAATACACGGCGCTCAGCAGGCTCTACTGGAACAAAATGATTTGCTTCCAGTCGGGCCAACACGAAGTGATCCACTGGGGAGTGGCACCAGATGTCATTCTTAACTGGTGGCACGGAGGGACTTCGCACAGGTTGATAGGCCCAATATTGTCGATCGGCAGCAGTAATTTCGCCACTGGGTCGGACAACCTGTTCTTCGTCAGCAGCGCCCACGGAATCGATGATGCTGACGGTGCCCGTCAGCGCGGAAAGGGCCGCAACCACGAGCGTCCAATTGGTTTTTGAGGGCTTCATCATGTGCCTGCCAGTTTTAACTTCTTTTGATTTTAATCCCATTCCCGCGCCCCCGCCATACTGCGGGCGCAGTTAAAAACGGTTCCCTTGAAAACCGTCGGCGTTCTAGGAAATGCGGCCTGTGAGAAGATCAGGCCAGCGTGTCATGCGACGCCAGATGCTTCGAGCCCTATTTCATCGGCAGAGAATCGAGACAGCCGCTCATTTCACCGGCGCTGTCGCCTTAGACAGGCAGCCCGTCTAAATTCCCGGGCGTCCGCATCGCAAAACACGTCGTTACCCAGTCAGTCCCGCCTGGAGGCGCCCGGAACTCGCCGAGTGGACTTCTGATGAATGAAAGTCAGTGGCACGCTGATGTCCCCGCGCAGCACTGCTGTCAATGCGTTGCCTTCGGCAAAAAGATGCGTCAACAGGTAAGGAGCCAAAAGGTACGGAGAGTGGTTCGGGTGCTGGCCCGGGTGTCTCCGAGCTATGTGCCAACGCACAGCAGTCCCGGGTTTTCAGACACTAAAACACTGATCCGCCCTGGTCGGTGTTCCCATTCGCGTAGCTGCAACTGGCCCCGATAAGAGAATTTCAGTAGCTGAATTGCTTATGAATTCACATCTCAATGCAAAGAATCCATAAAACCCGGAATCTCTGCTCACGCACACGACTTCCGTCACCGATAACAAGTCGAGCCTAATAACCGTATTTCGCAGAATTGCAGCAACGATTGCCTGTTACTTCGCCTCAGAAAGAAGTCATGCTGTCGCTTCAAAGCCTGCCATTCGCTCTTTCTGGCACAGCGGTTCAAGGGTTCTGTCATCTTGAAGATGATTGCGGACGAATCACGATCATGGAGGATTAAATGGTTAAAAATAGCACCGCAGTGGATGAAATCTATCAAGTGTGGCAAGACTACAAAAACGATTCCACCAACCAGTCGCTGCGAAATCGGCTGGTCGAGAAATACTTCCCCATGGTGAAGTACAACGCCCAACGAGTCTGGGCACGGCTCCCAGACGGGGTCGAAATCGATGATCTCATTTCTGCCGGCGTGTTCGGACTGATCGACGCCATCAACGCCTTCGACTTGACACGGGGCGTCAAGTTTGAAACGTACTGTGTCCCACGGATCCGCGGCGCCATGCTCGATGAATTGCGGGCAACTGACTGGGTGCCACGACTTGTTCGCTCCAAGGCCTCCAAGCTAGCAGAAGCCACGAAGCAACTTGACGTCAAACTGGGTCGCAAACCGGCCGACAACGAGCTGGCTGAGCAGTTGGGGATCACCATCCAGGAGTTGGAGAAATTTGTACTGGATGCCAACGCGGTCAACCTGACCAGCCTCAATAAAAAATGGCACGAGACGGATAGCTACAAAGACGTCAGCGAAATCGACATCCTGGAAGACAAAAAGGGCGACGATCCTACGCAACGATTTCGCAAGAAGGATTTGATGAGGCTGGTAACCAAAGGACTCAATAAAAACGAGCGCCTGATCATCATCCTTTACTACTACGAACAACTAACCATGAAAGAGATTGGTGACACACTGAACCTGAGTGAAAGCCGGGTCAGCCAAATGCACAGCACCATCTTGCAGCGACTGCAAACACAACTGGGTACCCGACAACTCGAATTCGCGGCATAAGGACATCTCCTCTTGCCAGCCAAGTCTTTTGTCTGGAAGGGCTTGATGTTGTCCCGGAACTCGCCCGGCAACCGGCGTGGCCCCACAGCCAGTAGCGGGTCCGTGATTGCTTGAGGGTTGGAACTCAAAATCTTTCCGCTGCGTCACGGGCGGCGTGGAAATTGTTTCCCGGTCCTCTATGCATTTCCTGTCAGCCGATTTCCTCTTCTTTCGGTTCGCGCACGCAGGAGGTGACCCTCGGTGGTAGTAATGTAGAGTGCACGAAGATCGTCGTCTCCAAACACGCAGTTCGTGGGCCGGTTTGCGGGAACAGGGTGCCTTTCCAGAATTTCGCCAGCGGGGGAAAAGACATAGATTGAGGGCCCGGGACCTCCCAGCTCAAATCCAGCCGTGGCCACGATATTGCCTTCGCTGTCCAAACGCATGCCATCCACACCACGGTGCTCTCCGAAGTCATGGAGCACCGTAGGAGATCCTAACTGGCCACTGGCTTCGATGGGGTAGGCGCGAAGTTCACGTTTTTCGTCAGACCGGCGCCCGGACTGCGCCACAAAAAGCGTTCTTTGATCCAGCGAAAGCAGTACACCATTCGGTCGGGTCGTATCGAACGTCGCCCGTTCAATCGACCAACTGCAATCCGATTGCGGATCAAGTCGATAGACCGATTCATGTTGAAGTTCCTGGTGGACCCGGTCGTAGCTGAAGGGACCCGCAGATCCCTCGTAGAACGGATCAGTAAACCAAACACGTTCCTGTCGGTCGATGATCAGGTCGTTGGGTACATTGAGCCGTTTGCCTTCAAACTGATCGGCGAGAACGGTTGTACCTCCATCTGCCTCGTAGCGCACCACGCGCCGGGCACCACCCTCGCACGCATACACTCGATTCCGGGCATCAAGTGTAAGACCATTTGCGTAGTGGGTATTCGTACGGTAGACGCTGATCGAACCTGTCTGTGGGTCAAATCGCATGATTCGACATGCCTGAATTTGAGTGTAGAGAAGTGTCGAGCCGTCCCACACCGGACCTTCACTAACCCCACCATAAGGCTCCTGAAGTAATTCAATTTCCCAATTCATCGTTGACTCCTCGCAACCGGACGGACTCCATTTCACACCTTGGAACAATTCAACCAGAAGGCAATCCAACAAACAAGGGACCTGGTCCGCTTGGCAAACGAGATTGCCTGGACGTTGTTCAGGGTGGAACTCAATCAGTCAAAGATTTTCGGTCCGGCTTCGCTGGCTTGGAGTCGTGTCTCAACAGTGCCAGCAGGTCGCGCCAACCTCCAATCGTGACCACAATGGCAAGCCCTGTGAAAGCCGCCAGGGAAACGATAATCACCCCCGCCCAGAATGTGGCCCAGCCGTGCATGTTTTCAGTCTTTTTGAAGTTCTCGAGTTGAATCAGGAAACAACAACGAACCCGCAACCATCAGCACCATCGCCAGGGTGGTGGTTCCCAAACCGACGCAGGCTTCGGTGAGGCGAAAACCAAGATTGTCCTGCGTCAAGCCCAGCAGTTCCTGAACCGGTGGCAGACCCAGCAGGGCAAGTAAACCGCACAACAGCGCCAGATAAGCACCCATTGTACTAGCCCGTTTCCAGTAGATCCCAAAAACCAGTACGGAGAACGCGCCCGTAAAATAAATGGCACCACTCACGGCCAGATAATCGAGCATATCCTGGCGCATGGGATACCACACACTCCACACGTAAAGAAAGATGCCAATCAACAAAATCAGTGTCCGCACCATAAACAACCGCGTTCGGGTCGACCATTGTCCACCGGCCACCGGATGGATGACGTCCTCAACCAGAACCGAACTCCAGCACAGAAGATAACTATCATGCGTCGACATGAACGCCGCCAACATACCGGCCCCGATTAATCCAATCACACCGACCGGTAAAATTTGGGCCAAGAATGCGGGCAACGCAGCAAGTGTCATATCATGATTGTTGACCGAAACGGCGCCTTGATTCGATGCGTGGAAATACGCCAGGGCGCAGAGGCCGAGTAACTGGGGAATAATGAACCGTGTCATGAACCCGATCGACGACCAGGTATAAAGCCGTTTGACAACTTGGGTATTTTCGGCAGCGCAAGCCCGCATGACGGCCGTCGGCCAAACCGCACAGGATATCAGCCCTGCCACGAAACCCATCCAAATCAGGTAGCCCACTCCAAAGCCATCACCATCCAACGGGTTGAAACCTGCCGCACCATGTATCGATTCCACGGCCGTGATGATGCCCTGCCAACTTACAGCTCGAATGGCATACACACAGGAGACGAGCAGACCGAAAGACAAGACGACAAATTGAATGTAGTCGGTGATTACCACGGAAACCATGCCGCCGAGCATCGTATACAGCACGACCAGCGAAATCAGAATGGCCATCACCACGTTGACGGCGGCCGGATCATTCAATCCCGTCAATGCGGTAACAAAGATGCCTCCCGCCTTGAGGAACATGCCCATGTTGAGAATTCCTGCAATGGACAATAACAGGCCTCCCAAAATCCGGACTCCGGGGCCAAAACGCAGAGCGTAAAACTCCGGAATTGTCATGACTCCGGCCTCGCGCAGGGGCACCACGATAAAACCGGTGACTCCCACCAAGAAACAAACCGCACCTGCAATCAATCCAATGTGCAGCGCCGCTAACCCGCCCGTGAAGCCCTTCTGGGCCGCATACATCACCGTGATCAAACCGATCTCGGATCCCAGCATGGTAGCAATCGAGGCAAACGACTTTAAGGATCGGCCGGCAACAATGTAGTCTGCTATGTCCGTGATATGACGATTGGCGTAGATGCCGATGGCCACGGTGCCGAGAAGGTAGACGGTGACAATCGTCCAGTCCAGCCAGGTGAAATTAGTTGTGAATTCCATAACCCACATCACGTTGGAAGAAAGACCCTTTGAGAGGCAACGTCCTTCCGGTTTGCTCGTACCAGCCGCTACCGATGGATGCACATGTTACTGGTCCTGAATCTGTTCCACGTTGATGGTGGGACAATTCATTCCTTCAATCATGCGGTCTACCGAAGAAGAATCTTTAAAACCAACACCCGTCACCAAGCAGACAAGCGGTGCGTGCTTTTCGACCTCGCCGCGCCGTCTTGCCTCCAGCGCTCCCGCTAAAGCGACCGCCCCCGCCGGCTCGCAGAAAATTCCCTCCTCGCGAGCCAGTCGCTGCTGAAGTTCCCAAATGACCGGGTCTTCGACAAGATATCCCGTGCCGCCCGATTCGCGGCAAATCCTGATCACCGCATCTCCGTCGACGCGCGCTCCCACCTGCAATCCACTGATCTCCGAGGTGCATCTGCACGAGCGCCCCTGAAAACTACCGTCTCTCAGGGGTCCGGCAATGGTGTTATTTCCTGCCGGCTGCACGCAATGCACGGCTGGCGTGGCGGACAATTCGCCTCGTTCTACAAGATCTGCAAAACCGCGGGCCACGGCAAGTGTCAAGCCGCCTCCGCCCGCCGGACTGAAAATGTGTTCGACCTGCATCCCCAGGGAACCGGCTTGTTCGGCCAGTTCATAGCTGATCGTTTTGACACCCATCATTCCCCGGGGACTAAAACGGAACGCACTGATCTGCAGCTGGGAATCCGGCCGCTCTGCTTTCAGCTGCAATTCCTTCATCGCCCTTTCCGATGTGGCCGAATCCAAACCAAGCCCCTTGATCTTGTAAACCTGGGCTCCATAGGAAAGCATCTGCTTCAGTTTTCCGACAGGTGTCGTTTCCAAGACGCCGAGCTCGCAAGAGATTTGAGCTCGTGCGCAATAGGCCGCCACCGCTGAACCCGTGTTGCCACTTGATGTTCCTATCGATCGTGTTTGACCACGGGCCAACATGTCCGAGATGGCCGCCGCGGCATAACGGTCCTTGTACGATCCTGACGGATTCGAACTCTCAAGCTTGAAGTAGAGCTGGCTCAGACCGGCTTGAGGACCGATCTGCCGCGACCTGATCAGCGGAGTATTTCCTTCCCCCAACGTGATCTGGTTCTCCGCCGGAGTGTCGCTGAAGTATTCCGCCCAACGCCAGATGGTCATGAAAGAACTCCGTATTGGTATACGATCCTGCGGTGCGTGGATTGTAGCGGAGTTGAACCACCTGTGGGATAGTGGGAATGCCGGACGGGTGCATGATTTTTCGTCAGCTGGCGGAGTCATTGAGGAACGACGCCGTGCTGAGACTGGAGCCTGTCGACAGGACCCGACCCCAACCGGCACAAGGACTGTCGATCGACGTCCGTCCGGTGAAAAGCGCACCCGGCGACCTGTCTTCAGAAACATCTCGTTAGCGACAACTTCCCACTCAAATCAACAATTTATCGAGCGCCACAACCAGCCGATCGATTTGCGCTCGATCGTTGTACAGGTGGCACGAGACACGAATGAAGTCACGTCCCTGGAATCCGAAAATGGGCACTTCGATGGCGTGTTGTTCCCAGAGCGCTGTTTGAAGTGCCAGCGGATCTTCCGTCTTCAGTGGCACGTGTGTCATCGAACCGTACCATTCAGGACCTGCGGGCAGTGGGGGTTGCTGACCGCTTAATTCCGCCAGTCGCTCGCGGGCGTACGTCGCTAAATAATGGGTTCGCGCCCGGAAGGCATCGCAACCAACCTCCTGCAAAAACTGAATCGCCGCGGGAATGGCCAGAAACGGGGCCGGGTCACGCGACCCGATCCAATTGAAATCATCCACCCAGGATTTTCGAGGTCTGTCACCAAGTCGCCCCCAGCTGAGGACGACTGGCTCGATCGCCGGATGCTGCCTGGGGTGGACATACAGGAATCCCGATCCAAAGGGTGCGCTGAGCCACTTGTGACAGCTGGCCGTGTAAAAGTCGCAGTCCAAACTATCAATGTCCAGCGGCAACTGGGCGACCGCATGAGGACCGTCGATACACGTTGTCAGACTGATTTTTCGTGCACGCTGACAGATGGTGGCCACCGGCAGGGTCATGGCCGTAGGAGAAGTAATGTGGCTGACAACAAGTAGTCTGGTTCGGTCGGTCACTTGGGAAAAAATCGACTCGATGACTTGTTCCTCAGAGTCAACCGGAAAAGGAAGCGTGGCAACCTTGGGCGGTGGAGCACCTGCCCGCCGGCAGGCTCGCTCCCACACCCTATGGACCGCACCGTATTCATGGTTTGTCAACAACACCTCATCCTCTGCAGATAGCTGGCTGCTTTGTGCCACAACATTCATTCCATACGTTGCATTATCAACGCAGACAAGATTAGGCTCCGTCGTGCCTACGAATTTTGCAAGTTGTGAACGGGCCTCCAGCAGAGCGGGCTCAAATTTCCGCCAGAAAAAATCCATCGGTTGACTATCAAGCAGATGTGACCAATCGTCTCTTGCCTTTTGAACTTTCCTGGGTGGTGGTCCAAAGGATCCATGGTTGAGGTAAATGGTACCCTCACGCAAATCCCATTCGGTTTGCAACTCCTTCCAAACCTTTTCGTTCTCAACGGACCCAGGTAGAGAGCTTTCCATGTTTCTGTCTGCTTTGTTTCTGTTCCCTTTTTGGTACCACTACGGCTGATGAAAGCATGTTCGACCAAAATGTCCCGCCTCGTCAATAGATTACCCTGTCAGCCTATGCCCACTTCTGATCCCTGTTTTTACAGGTTTTACAATCTAGGATCGGTTTTGTTGCACAGAAAATGGTACTTTAGGGAGTGCGATATTTTGTCGCTCCGGGTGCAAGTACGGCGTGTCATTCCCCGCGGACGCAACCGAATGATTCCACGGCACCTGTGAACGAGCTGCCGAGTGTCACACCTGTGGGCCTTGTGGCCTCTGGATATGCGTGATACTGGTGAAGATCCATCTTCTGCCATTTTAAAGAACCTGCTGTTGGTTTGGTCACTCCATTCACACAAATAAATCCACTTGACCACGTCTAAACACCCATTTCGATTGGCCGTCATTGGCGGTGGAATCAGTGGACTGGCCGCTGCTCATCGTATCGTGGAACTCTATCCCCGGGCCGAGTTAACCCTGTTCGAAAGCAGCCATCGACTGGGGGGATCCTTGCACACTTATCGAAACCAGGGATACACCATCGAACGCGGTGCCGACAGCTTTATTACCAATGTTCCCTGGGCGAGCGACCTCTGCGACCGGGTCGGTTGTGGTGACCAATTGCTACCTACGAATCCCCATCATCGAGGTGTGTATGTTGTGCGACGAGGCAAGTTGGTCATGTTGCCGGATGGATTTCAAATGCTGGCACCCAGCCGAATGTGGCCCATTCTTACTTCCAACGCACTGAGCTGCTGCAGCAAATTGCGGCTGTTATGCGAGCCCTTCATCCCGCGCCACACCGGTCCCGAAGAAACCTTGGAGGAATTCGCCTCACGACGCCTCGGTCGAAAAACCTTTGAACAGTTGGTCGAACCCTTGGCTGGTGGTATTTATACGGGTGATGCCCGCAAGCTTAGCGCCGCAGCGACGATGCCGCAGTTTATCGAAATGGAAAAAACCTGGGGTAGTTTGGCTCGTGGAATGAAGAAACGACGGACCGAACACCGAGACAACACCAGTACGGGTGCCAGATACAGTTTGTTTGTAACGCTCCGCGATGGGATGGAAAGCCTTGCCACTGCCATTGCCGGTCGGTTGCCTCGGCAATCCCTTCAATTGGGAACTCGCGTCCGCCGTGTTCAACGCCAGGCGGACGGCAACTGGAAGATTGAACATGATGCTGCTGAAACCGGCGAGTCCTTCAGGGGTGTCATTCTGGCTGTGGGAACGCCACAAGCGGCTCCCCTGGTGGAGTCAACGGCAGACCAATTGAGTCAAGAACTGCAAAAGGTGGAAGCGGCCAGTTCAGTGGTTGTTGCTTTAGGTTATCGAAGCGAACAATTCCGGAGCCCGCTTGATTGTTTCGGCCTGGTGGTACCACGTGCGGAGCGGCGTCGAATCTTAGCTGCGAGCTTTTCAAGTGTCAAATTTCCCGGTCGTGCTCCCGACAACTGCGTCCTGATTCGAGTTTTTCTCGGTGGCGTGTTGCAGCCCAACTGGGTGGATCAAGATGATGAAATATTGACCAACGTCGCCAGGGAAGAACTTGCCGAACTCCTGTCCGTTCAAGGACCACCTGTCCTGCACGACGTCACCCGTTGGCACGGAGCCATGCCACAGTACCATGTGGGACACCTGGAAACGGTCGGTCGCATCGAACAGGTTTTACAGCAATTGCCCGGCTTGCAACTGGCTGGCAATGCCTACCAGGGAGTCGGCATTCCTTCAGCCATTCACAGTGGAGAACAGGCTGCAGAAAGGTTACTCCAGGCTGACCTCCGGCAACATGACTAGGCTGGAACTCAATATTTGTTTGCGCAGTTTTGCACCCTGGACGTCCTTGAGACCATTCGGATGTCCAGGGGGTTTACGATGAGTACTTTACGCAGAGATCCAGCCAGTGTGGCCCGATATCCGCTGTTTGAATTGTCAGCAGGACTGCAAGAAACGAAGAGTAGGATTCAGGAGAACATGAAGTGGATCGATTGGATTACGCCCTCGCGCTACACGGCGGTGCGGGATCGGAACCACTATTTTTGACCCGTGCTGAAAAGCAGCAGTACCGCGCATGCCTGGACGACACCTTAAAACGGGGCAAGACTGTCCTGGCGCAGGGGGGCAACAGCTTGGACGCTGTGGAGACGGTCATTCGTGCGCTCGAGGACAATCCGAAGTTTAACGCGGGTCATGGTTCCGTGTTGAATTACGATGGTGACCACGTTCTGGACGCGTGCATCATGGATGGAAAAAACCGTGCTTGCGGGGCAGTGGCAGCGGTCACCACGGTACGCCACCCAATTCATTTGGCCCGTCTGGTCATGACCGAAACGGAACACGTCCTCCTGGTCGGGAAGGGCGCTGACCAGTTTGCTCGAGAGATGCAAGTCGAGTTAGTCGAGCAGGACTTTTTTCGCACTGAGAAGCGGCTCCGGGGATGGCGGCAGGCACTCAACGAATCGCAAGCCGCGGAGAACGAAAACCGCCAGCACCTGGGAACCGTCGGATGTGTGGCACGGGATCGTGATGGGAATCTGGCTGCCGGAACGTCTACGGGCGGTCGTACCTTACAACGATTCGGCCGCGTCGGTGATTCACCCATCGTTGGAGCGGGCACATTTGCAGACAACAACACCTGCGCGGTTTCCTGCACCGGTGTCGGTGAACGATTTATTCAGCATGTTGTGGCCTATGACATCTCCGCTTTGATGGAGTACCGCCAACTGACCGTGGGACAGGCTGTCTCACACCTTTTCAAGTACAAGTTGCCAGCCCATTCAGGAGGCATCATCGCCATGGATACTTGCGGGTCGATTGCCATGCAGTTCAATACGCATGGCATGTATCGCGCAGCCACCGACTCCGCAGGCCGTGTCGAAATCGACATTCAGTAGCAAACACACAGGTCCGCAGTCACTTCTTAGCAACCCGCGCTCTGGCTTCTCCAGTCCCGTGCGAAGCGGCAAGTAGCTGCCGAGCAAGGCTTCCCGGCCCGGTGTCCGGTTAGACGATCTACACAATTTTTATTGCCTGTTACATGGGTGCGTGCAGGTGTTAGACATTAAAAAGACCTCTCCTTTTTCACCTGACACTTGTTGGTTATTGGGACAACTGTAAAATTGGTAGATTGGGTGGCGCGCGGCGCAGAACGCGTCTTCATTCAAAGAGCACGAGTTCAATCGCCCAAAATTCACATACCATGGCCTGCAGGCCGGAACGTTGGTGGTTTACTTTCCATCCAGTCATTGGATCGGAATCAACGACTCCTGCTTCTAAAAGGAACAGCGGATGGCTGTCAGCGACTGGATAGGTGAACGGATTTTCAAGCTCGTTCACGGCCATAATTTAGTTTACAACACCTGTTGGGAAGACCCCCGTCTGGACCGTGAGGCCTTGGAGCTGGGTCCCGATGATACCGTTTTGGTCATTACGTCAGCCGGTTGCAACGCTTTGGATTATGCGCTGACAGAGCCCCGGCGGATTTACGCGGTGGATATGAATCCGCGCCAAAATGCTCTCCTTGAACTAAAACTGTCGGCAATTCGCCACTTGGATTTTGAGTCGTTTTTCGACATGTTCGGCACGGGTAGTATCCCTAATGCTCACAAACTCTACGCCGACAAACTGCGGGGCTCCCTGTCGAGTTGGTCCCGGAAATATTGGGACCGTTGGATCAAGTTCTTTGAAACCGATCGCCGACGATCATTTTATTTTTGCGGTACATCGGGCAGTTTCGCCTGGCTCATCAATTTCTACATTGATCGCGTTGTCAAATTGCGACCTCATGTTAACGAGTTGCTGGAAGCGAACAATGTCGGTGAACAGAGAGAAATCTATAACAGTAAAGTGCGGGACCGATTTTGGACCAAGTCCATTCGTTACGCCATGGGTCGAGACACCACTCTTTCCATGCTAGGTGTCCCCAGAGCGCAACGGGAGGAAGTGGAACGGCACTACGACGGCGGCATTGCCGGATTTGCGAGGGACTGTGTCGAATCTGTGATGGCGCATCTACCTTTGGTTGACAATTACTTTTGGAGGGTTTACTTGACGGGACGGTACACACACGATTGTTGTCCGGAATATTTGCGTCCCGAAAATTTTACCCGACTAAAAGAAGGCTTAGTCGACCGAGTGAATGTCATCACCTGTTCGGTTCAGAGCTTCCTCGAGACATGCCCTGAACGGATTTCGCGCTTCGTGCTGCTAGACCACATGGATTGGATGAGCGGGCGGTACTTTGACTTACTGGAAGCGGAATGGCAGGCGATTGTTGATCAGGCTGCCCCGCACGCTCGGGTTATTTGGCGCAGCGGAGGCTTGCAGACCGAATTTGTGGATCGGGCGCGCGTGCGTGTCAACGGCCACTCTCGGTCCGTCGGTGAACTTCTCACGTACCACACGGACTTGGCCCGACGACTTCATCGCCAGGACCGTGTCCACACGTACGGTAGCTTCCACATCGCTGATCTGGCCGCTTGAGGCATTGCCACATGGTACATCCGAAAAATGTCGACACTTCGAATGACGAACCCATTCCCAACAACCAACGTCAAATCTCTCGATACGTGGCGAAACCGCAAACGGTACTGCCCGTTCCCACGCTATCTCGAGAGAGCCTATTTTTAAATTCCAGACATTTCTTCTTTCTCCTTCAACGCTCATTTGTCGCCTGATTATGAGTTTTGCTTCAGACCTCAAGACCCTGTATCACATGGCCCTGCGGCCCATCCGAGGGGACAATCATGCAGACCGCATGGACAATTTTTATTCGGGCCAAGCCGATACCTATGACGACTTCCGGAAACGATTGTTACAGGGTCGCAGAGAGCTTTGGCAGTCGATCAAGGTGCCGGAAAACGGCCGCTGGGTGGATATGGGGGGGGGCACAGGATCCAACCTTGATTTTTTCGGGGACTCCATCGAGCGTCTCGATCGAATCTATGTGGTGGATCTTGCAAGGTCATTGTTGGCTGTAGCGCGACGGCGTGTCAGCGATAAAAGGTGGACTCATGTTGATATCGTCCAGGGCGATGCGACACAGTATCAACCTCCTGCAGGTCCCGTCGATGTGGTCACATTTTCCTATTCCCTGACAATGATTCCAAACTGGTTTGCCGCTGTAGAGAATGCGTTTCAGATGTTGCGGCCCGGTGGCATTTTGGGGGTCGTTGATTTTTATGTGTCGCGAAAACATCCCGCTACAAATTTTCAACGTCACTCGTGGTTTACACGACACTTCTGGCCAATTTGGATGAGCAGCGACAACGTCTTCCCATCGTCCGACCATGTGCCCTTTCTGCACAGCCGATTTGAGTCAATGATCTTTCAGCAGATGCGGGCCAGAATTCCGTACCTCCCGTTCCTGCGGATTCCCTATTACATCTTTGTGGGGAGAAAACCAGTCTAGCCTCCGAAGAGCCTGACGGACTCCGCAGGAACAATGTCTTCCTACAAGACGTTGTTATCCCTCATCCTTTTTCCCACCCGTCATCTCTGCCCAACATGCTTCCAAAGTGGTTGTCAGCGAGAACGGAAAAATGTATACCGGAGTTCTGGGTCTGGGATCTGTCGATGACTTGGTCATGCTTTAAGGCGATGATCGCCGCCTTACAATTTCCAAAAGTGATATCGACGATCTTATTCCCGGTAAAGTCCCCACGGTGTTCGAAGGTTTATTGGACAATCTGGTACTGCAAGAGATGAACGACCTTTTCACATTTCCGGATGAACTACCCGCTTCGAGCGTTTCAACAGGGTGCGGGCCATGTAACGGGACACTTTGTTGAACATGAATTCTCTCCGTTGGATCGACGACGAATTAGCGCTGCTCGAACAGCAGCGTTTACAGCGGCGCCTTTTAACCTGTTCTCATGCTGACGACATCCGGATTGTCGTCGAAGGACAGACGCTCGTGAACTTCGGGTCGAATGATTATCTCGGACTGGCTGCCGATCCACGTCTGATCGCAGCCGCCAGAAACTACCTGGAATCCTCCGCCTGGGGTAGTGGAGCGAGCCCCCTGGTCACGGGACATACGGTGGCACACTCCGAGCTGGAAAAACACCTGGCGGATTTCGAGGCAACCGAAGCCGCCCTGGTCTTTCCCTCAGGTTTCGCCGCCAATGTTGGCACGATCACGGCCTTGGCAGGTCACGGCGATGTGATCTTCAGCGACGCCAAGAATCATGCCAGCATCATTGATGGTTGCCGCTTGTCCGGTGCCAGAGTCCAGGTGTTTGTGCATGGCGATATGCTTCATTTGGAAAAGCTGCTGGCCCAAGCAAGCGGTTTTCGGCGACGGCTGATCATCACCGATTCGCTGTTCAGCATGGACGGAACCGCGGCTTCACTGAAGGAACTGGTCGAATTGGCCGAGCAGCACCAAGCGATGGTGATGGTTGACGAAGCCCACGCAACAGGGATTTTTGGTGACGCGGGTCGAGGATTGGCTGAGGCCATGAACGTGGAGGATCGTATTCCCATCAAAGTCGGTACGCTGAGTAAAGCGCTCGGCTGTGCCGGGGGATTCGTCGTGGGATCACGCCAGCTGATCGACTGGATCGCCAACCGCGCACGGACGTATATTTTTTCAACTGCCCAACCAGCGGCCGGTGCGGCGGCGGCCAGTGCGGCACTTCGCATCGTGCGGGATGAGCCGCATCGACGCACCACGCTGCTGGAAAAAGCAAACGCCGTTCGCTGTCACTTACAAGCCCAGGGCTGGAATACGGCTTCGTCCGACAGCCAGATTATTCCGATTCTGGTAGGGGAACCGGGCTGGACCATGTCCTTGGCAGCCAAATTACGAGAACAGGGGTTTTTCGTGCCCGGTATCCGACCTCCCTCCGTTCCGGATGGAGAATCTCTGCTGCGCATAAGCCTGAGTTATTCACACACGGATCAGCAAATTGAAACGTTGATTCAGACCATGAGCCAGTTGGCAAGATGAGCAGATCACCAGCAAGTCACAAAAAACAGTACCGTAAGAATTCGCTGCTCATGAAAGGCGGAAAACGGCTGCCGCAGTGAGTGTGGCAGTCCAATGCGCGACACCGGGCCGGTTTTATCTGACAAACCAGCGCATGGCATAACGTCCCTCTCGATCTTCGAACTGGTGCGTGCGTGGATTCAGGAGGCGTTGTACGGCAAATCCGTCCGTGCTGGCCATGACCCACGAGACGTCCCAACCACCACTGGAGTATTGTAGGGGAATGCAGGGACCAACACGAATCAGTGGGTCAGCACCCGTAATGAACAAGTTTCGCTCGGTGTAGTAGTAGCAGGAACTGCCTCGCGTAAAGACTTCGTGCTCGATTTGGTTCGCCTCCCCTTTCGATGGCAAGTCACTACACAAGTTGCGCAGTGCCAGTTTGATTTGTCGGCCGGCGGTGAAAGCAGCAGCCAGGTCTTTCACCGAACCCGATTGCACGACGCCTTGATCGTCATGCTCGAGCACCTGCTGCCAGTCGTCGCGCACGAAGTAACGAAAAACGTCAAAATCATACATAAAATTATGGCTGGGAGCATTGGTCTGGTCGTCCAAATTGTCGTGCTGATGCATCTTGGGCATATTCGGGTGGTCGAGCCCCGGACCCGAACCCAACTGGTTGCTGGCTGGCCGACCGTCCAAAAACGGTCGGGCAATCCCCTGCTCGCCATCCTGGTTGTACAGAAAGAAAGACATCGACGGGCGACCACCGAACCCGTGGGGGAGGCTGACCGGCTGACGAAGTTGCATGATGCCGGCACTCCAGCGATTGTCCACCAAATAGGTGATTTGAAAATCGCACACTTCTCGGATCAATTCATCACTGTCGGAATCCGTATCAACATGTTCATTTTCCTTGAATTCCGTCATGACGCGCAAATCGGCTCCGCGTCGAATCGCAGCGACCAGGTCTTCCGAGCTGCCCCGCCGCAGGCTTCGATTTTCGTCCAATTCGAGCACCATTTTCCAACGATCGTCCAACGATTCAGCAGACACTTGCCAGCCTCCTAACCAAAAAATTGCAATCAATACCCCAAAGCCTAGGCACTTGGGGCGATGGAGTGCTCCGAACATATGGAGACAATCTCCGAGTGAGTGGTGGATCAGGTTCTGGCAGATTATAGTGATTGGGAAATCACGGGTCCACCATACCGGCAGGTGATCAAGCGTGCAACTTCCTGCCTGATCCGCTTCGTCGTTCAGTCACGATTGCCATAAGACCTTTTCCTCATGGACGGACCTTCTCACGTCTGCTGGAGTACCTGATGAAACGAAGACACTTCCTACAAACAGCATTGACCGCCGCGAGCGCGACATGTGCTCCTTGGACGGCACACGCCTCAAAACCTGCCGCGAGCAAACCTGTGTACCGTGTTGGAGTGATTGGAAGTACGGGCCGGGGCAACTATGGCCATGCCATGGACCGTGCCTGGCTTGAGGTTCCACGCACGAAAATCGTGGCTATTGCAGACGACAACTCACAAGGCCTTAAAGACGCCGCGCAACGTTTGTCGGTCCGGAACACTTTCGCTGATTACCACCAAATGCTGGACGATGTGAAACTGGATGTCGTTGCCATTTGTCCACGCTGGGTGGATCAACATCGGGACATGGCAGTTGCCGCCGCGCGCCGCGGCATACATATTCTGCTGGAAAAACCATTTTGCCGGACGCTGGCCGAGGCCGACCAAATCGTGGCAGCTTGTGAGAAGACCGGTGTGAAACTGGCAATCGGACATCCAACCAGTTACAGTCCAAAACTCGATACCGTCCGGCAACTCATCGAGCAGGGTAAGATCGGCCAGGTGCTCGAGTACCGTGGCCGCGGTAAAGAAGATCGGCGGGGCGGTGGCGAGGACCTGTGGATCCTGGGCACGCACATCATGGACATGATTCGGGCAATCGGCGGTCATCCCAAGTCGTGTTTTGCCCGCGTTTATCAGAACGGAAAACCAGTAACACGCGAAGATGTTTTCAAGGGTCCGGAGGGAATCGGTCCGCTGGCTGGCGACGCAGTGCACGCCATCTATGAAATGCCCGATGGCTCGATGGCTTATTTCAGCTCGCTGAAGAACGCCGGACAAAGCAAACGCTACGCGCTGCAAATTCACGGTTCGCAGGGGATCATTGAATTGACAGAAGGTTTGCTGCCAAAGGTCAAATACCTGGGAGATATGGCTTGGTCACCTGCCCGATCCGGTGCCCGATGGCAGGACATCTCTTCAGCCGGCATCGGCTTGCCCGAACCCCTTTCTGGACGCAGATACGAAGCTCGTTATCTGCTGATGATTGAAGACCTGCTGGCTGCGATCGAGCAGGATCGCCAACCACGCAGCAACGTCTACGACGCCTTGGGCGCTACTGAAATGATCGTGGCTGTGTTTGAATCGCACCGGCTGGGGCGCCGGGTCAAACTTCCCCTGGTCAATCGGCAGAATCCGTTGGCAATGCTAGATTCATGATCCACAACGACCTCGCACGTCTCTGTGTTCACACCATGACCAATCGTCCCTGGTCCCTGGCCGAGTGTATTGAACATTACGGCTCGTTGGGGATCCCGGCCATGTCAGTGTGGCGCAATGTGATTGATCCCGAGGAGGGTGGGATTGGTATCGACAAGGCTGCACGGCTCGTGCGAACTTCTCGCCTCCGGGTACCAGCACTGGTGCGGGGTGGATTCTTTCCGGCACCGGTGGCAGAGCAACGAGTGAAAGCCATCGATCTCAATCGGCGTTGTGTGGATGAAGCGGCGGCCTTGGGGGCAGACATGGTCGTGTTGGTCGTGGGCGCCGTGCCCCACATGCCGCTGGATGAAGCGCGGCGACAAGTGGAGAATGGGATCGTTCAACTGCTACCTCACGCCGAATCTTGCCGCATCCGCCTCGCCATCGAACCACTGCACCCGATGTACGCGGCCGACTGGTCGTGCATCAACCGCCTACGGGAAGCACGGCACCTCTGGGAGTCGATTCAGCACGAATTGCTGGGCGTTGTTCTGGACGTCTACCACGTCTGGTTCGACCCGGAGCTTGACCAGGAGATTCACCTGGCTGGCAAAGCAGGTAAACTGTTTGGATTCCACATCTGCGACTGGCGAGTGGAAACACGCAGTCTGCGCAGTGATCGGGGCCTCATGGGAGACGGATGCATCGACCTGCGCGGCATACGCGAGAAAGTGGAATCAGCCGGCTTTACAGGATTTCATGAAGTCGAAGTATTTTCGGAAGAGTACTGGAACTGGGATCAACGACAGTATTTGGAATTGATCACCCGGCGTTATCTCGAGGCGAGTTAGAAGTTGCCTGCCAGATGGACCGAACTTGTTGAACTCGAACCAAGTACTCTCTGTGCAATCTTGAGATGTTGCCGTTATCACGGAAAGAATGAACTCTACCCGTGGCGCAATGCTTCGATAGGGTCCATGTGGGCGGCGCGGATGGCCGGATAAACACCAAACAGAATGCCAACGACAACTGAAATAAGAAATGCCAGGGCAAAATAGGTGGGGTGCAGGATGGGTGTTACTTCCTGTACCAGTTGGGGCAGCGTCGAGACGAGGTCGGACGCGTAGCTTGTCAGAATGTTTCGCAGACCACTGACGGCGTAGGGACAAACGGCTCCACCCAGAATTCCCACCAGCCCTCCGGCAACCGACAGGACCGTGGTCTCAATCAGAAACTGGAGAACAATGTCGCTGCGGGTCGCACCCAGCGCCCGCCGGACCCCAATCTCGCGTGTTCTTTCCATCACGGTTGCCAACATGATATTCATGATCCCAATACCACCCACCAAAAGCGAGATGCCGGCGATCACCCCCATGAAAACCATGAACATAATTCTTGTCGTTTCTGCCTGTTCAAGCAGTTCTTTGGGAACAATCACGACGACATCTTCAAGTTTTGAATGGCGGCGGTCAAGTGTTTGCTGTACAAGGTCTGCCGTCTTCATCACGTTCTCGATACCATCGATCTGCAGCGTGATCTGATTCAATTCAACCGTTTCGCCCTCTCGTGATCCACCCCGTCGAACGACCACCGTGTCCCCTAATCGTCGTCGTAACGTGGTGATGGGAATGTACACGTCCTGTGAAAAATCCTGTGCCGCCAACGAACCGCCGATGGCCGCCGTTGGAGCCCGGTACTTGAGAATTCCTACGATCTTGTAATAGTCCTGCGCCTCGGGCAAATAGATGCGGCGTCCGATCGGGTCCTTGTAGGGAAACAAAGTGTCAACAACGTTCGAGGCCAGAACACAATGGTTTTTCTCCAACTGCAACTCGGCATCTGATATGAAATGCCCTCGATCGATTTCCAACTGGGTGATCGCGGCGTATTCGGGTGTACAGCCAACGACCCTTGCCAAGAGTTCCCGTTGCCCGTAGCGAACCTCTCGGCGCATTTCTCGGATCGGAAGTGCACCTCGAATCGTGGGAATCGTTTCCACCAGAATGTCGTAGTCCGCCCGCAACAGTCCGTACGGCAAAATGAAGGAGGTGGATCCATCCGGCGCTTTGGCAGGTTTGACCGATCGCACGATGATGTTGTCGGCTCCCAGGCCTTCAATCTGTTCCTGCGCTTTCTGGCTGATCCCCGCTCCAATGGCCAAAAGCCAAATCACGCTGGCGACTCCGATGAAGATACCCAGTACGGTCAGCAACGAGCGCAGGGGGTGCAGCAAGACACTCTTGATACCGATCAACCAGGTGTGGAGCCAAAGCATGGGGGATCCCGACATGCGAATCGAAATTTCGCTGTCGCTAGCAAGGAAACAAAAAAAACAACTTCCTGTGAACAACGTCCTTGACGATCGTTTTCATCTCCGTGGAAATTCTCGGAGATAGATCACCAAGATGACGGTTTCGGTTTCTGTACTCGAGAGAAATGAACACAAGGGAGCCTGCTACCTGTCACTGCACCAGGGACTCGTCAATTCTGCCATCCCGTAGTCGGATGATCCGACGGGCCCGCGTTGCCACTTCTTTTTCATGAGTCACGATGATCATTGTTTTACCTGCCCGATGAAAATCATCCAGTAAATCGAGAATGTCTTTTGTCGTTCCGGTATCAAGGTTTCCTGTTGGTTCGTCAGCCAGGATGAAGTAGGGGTCATTTGCCAGACTTCGAGCAATGGCAACCCGCTGCTGCTGGCCCCCGGAAAGCTGCTGCGGCCGATGTTTCAGACGGTCGCTCAAACCAACCAGGTCTGCCAGCTCCCGACAGCGTGAACGTTCCAGGCGTGTGATGCGACCCCGGTAGTAGAGCGGGACTTCAATATTTTCCAAAACGTTTAGTTGCGGGATCAGATTGTATGATTGGAACACAAACCCAATACGTGAGGCTCGGATACGCGAAAGTTGGCCGTCGTTCATGCTTGAAACATCGTCGTCTCCGAGTTGAAGACAACCCGAGGTGGGACGGTCCAGGCACCCGATCAAATTCAGTAGCGTGCTTTTTCCAGAACCGGAGGGTCCCATAATCGCCACGTAATCTCCGTCTGGGATTTCCAATGAAATGCCGCGAAGTGCGCGTACCGTCTCCCCCTTCAGAACATAATCTTTCGTTAGCTCATGGATGCGGGCGGCAAGTTGCATAGCAGAAGGACAGAGCAGTCGTCGTTGCAATCGTTACATTTTCTGACGGGCTTGAATTTGTCTGCAGTTCCGGCCGTCACGTTTGTCTATTTTTCTCTGACGCCCAAAGCAATCTCACCACCAATCCGCTCAAGATCCCCTGGCGTCAGCTGATGATAATTACTGGCGTTTGAAACTGGCCAGCGCCGCAGAGAGTTCTGTTTGGTCGATATTTCCATCTCCATTTTTGTCCGCCTGGGAGAACCTCTGTCGAACCTGTTCGGAAAGTATCGCAATTTCCGATTGAGAAATCAGCCCGTCCCGGTCCCGATCCAAGTGACTGACGATGGCCTGGGAAGATTTCACTTTGTCGCCGCCGGCTTCCTTTTTCTCAGCGACACGTGGGCGACGAGGTATTTCTTCTCCGGCCTGGGAATCGGCCACCATGGACGTGTTCCCTTCCGGAAATACAAACGATGTGGCGTGCCGGCGTGCATTGGCCACCACTTGGTCGCCCGGTTGGAGCAACTCCGAGCTGGCTTCGTCAATCGCGACGGTTTTCTCGTTGGTTGACAAAATGACAATTTCTTTGGTCTTCAACTGGCCATCATTCTGCAGGAGGCAGAAGGTGCGCCCGGAATATTCATAGACTGCCTGTATCGGCAATTGTAAGGCATCTTGCTCTTGTTCCACCTGAATACGAACTTCAGCAGTGAGTCCCGAAAGGATGTTCTCCGGAGGATCCACAATTGCTATTTGGGTAGCGTATTCCTTGGAATTCGACCGCCACCAATGGCCCGGTTCGGCATACTGGCTGACTTTGATGACTTCCCCCCACAACTCAACGTCTCCCAGGGCCTCAATACGAATCATCACCTGCTGCCCAGCATGGACAAGGTTGATACTTGCCTCGTTGATTTTTGCTTTGATCTGCATTTTTTTCGGGTCAGGCAGGCGGATGATGACCTGTCTTTCGCGAACCGGTGATCCCGGCTCAACGATGAACTCGTTGCTGCGACCCGACTGCACATTGGCATAAACAACCACGCCTTCATTGGGAGCCTGGACGGTGCACTTTTTCAGCTGCGAGCGAATTTCACCCAGCTTGTTGACTTCTTCGGCGTGACTGTCTTTTTCGTTTTGCGATTTAACCTTGGCCGCTTTGATATCGCTGTTGAGCTGCGTGAGCATTTTTTTCAGGGTGTAGTCGCGTAACACGCGCAATTTGGTCTTGCCTGCATCCAGTTCGTTGTCCGCTTTGGCAACTGAAAACCTCTGGGCTTCGACCTGCAAATCCGTAATCAGGCCTTTCGCCAGGAGTCGTTCTGAGGATTTTAGCTCGAGTTCCGCCTTTTTTAGCGCATCCTCTGCCACGTAGATTTCGTTCATGGCCATCTTTTCTTCTTGAACAAAAGTCCCCAAAAGGTATTCCTTCTGCGCGATTTTAGACGTCTCGTATGTTGCTTCAGCCTGAATCATCAATGCTTCGCTCGTGTTAACGACAATCCGCTGGCGGCTTAGATCTTCCTCCAGCGACGAGGAGTCGAGGGTCACCAGCCAGTCGCCAGCTGCCACCATGGTGCCTTCCGGGATGACATCCAAAATCGTCGTCGACGAACCGCCACCACCGCGGGCCTTGACCTCGCAACGAATTTCGACGTTCTTGGTACTTTCCACTTCGCCCTGTTCAAGGACGACATGCTCATAGGGACCGCGAATGACTTCCGCCAGCAGCGGAGCATCCTGGAAGACCGTTCGGGTGCGATTCAAAAAGAACCGCGCCAACAAAACGGCGGCGGCCAACAGCATGACAACGATAATCACCACCACCAAGGTAGAACCTCGCGTGCGCCGGTACGTGGAAGATAGTCGATGCAAGGGCACAGTCGAGCCTCACGCGAAAAGGATCAATTGAATCGGTAATTTCGGTGGATTGGTAGCGTATAAAGTGCTCGTCGCGACACTGTACTTATTCTATACCCCTTCACGTCTGCTGTCATCTCCGAAGTCGGCTACGGGACGCGTCATTCGTGACGGCGGATACTTCTTCGGTTGACACTTCCGCACTCGCTTCAAATTCCGGGGAGCCAAAGTCTCGTGATGGATCCGTTGCGGCATGGCGCACCTGCAACTTGTCGCTGTCGTCATTATCCGCGTTCGGAGCGGCTTTTGGCAACGAGCAGGGGGCGCAACTTGGTACGTCATCCTGCCCGCCGATGGGGCCCGGGTCGATCCACTGGCCATCATCATTTAACTGCATGACGCCCAGTTCAAGATCCAGGTTTCGCCGTAATACTTCGTAGTTGACCCAGACACTCAAAAAATTGTTCTGCGCATTCTGCAGATCGGCCAACGCCGAAACTACATCGCGGGCGGCCGTTGCCCCGGAAGACTCCCCGCGTTGTTCAGCAAGCGTGAGAATCTCGTCGTTCAGAACAATCTGGTCGATCGCTCCTAAAACCGCCAGTCGCTGCTGTTCAAAGTTGAGCCGGTTGAGATCGATCGTGCGGATGGTACCCCGAAGATTGCGCGTAATTCGGTCCTCGAACCGGTAATAGGAACGTCTGGCCTGTTGGTATTCAATCAGCGATTGCCGATAGCGGTTTCGTTCTAGCAGTCGGGTGAGCGGTGCATCGAACTCCAGTCCGACGCGTAAACGTCCTGTTGGCGATCGAAACTTGACCGGATTGTCCCCCGTCGTAGCAAGATCTCCGCTGAAAGTTAAGTCCAGCCCGCTTTCGAGGTCATTCGCGTTGAACTTAATCAGTCTCCACGCATCAACCAGAGCCCCCCGTGCATTTTTCCAATCGCGACGACATGCCCGAGCAATCTCTGTCGCTTGGAAGGGATCGATTTCCACTGACACCAGACGGATGTTCTCTGTACGTGCCCTGGCTTGCAGGAGCGAAAGATCCATTACGTCCGCGGCCAAGCGGGAAAGTATACCTGGTGTGGCAAAAAGGACCTTGTTGCGAATCTGTTGGCGCATCGGAACTGAGTCCAGTTGCACACCGGCAGCCAATGTCTGGTCCAACCACTCACGAAGCGTGTCCAATTCCACCCCGTAGCTCTCCAGGGCACGCTCTAAACGATCGACCTCTTGAAACAACTTCGACGGTTGTCCGTCAAGTCTTTGAGTGCCCAGCACCGAGGAGTCGAACTGGGCTGGTAGTTTAATCTGGCAGGTCACCGGATCGAAACACTGAGTCTGCGAACGCTCCTGCTGGTACATTGCGGCAAGGCGGGTGAGTTCTTTGCGACGCTGCGGCAGGATCTCTTTCAGGGTAGTAATGTCTTTTCGAACGCGCGGAATGTTCGTGGCGACCAGCCGCTCCTGTATTTCTCGAATTTGTTCGACGTAGGATAGAAATACCTGCAGGGAACGGGCAACTTCACTGCTACCTGTCTGGAGAGGCTGGTCACTTGAGTCGGCCGACAATTGCTCGATATCAGCGAGCAGGGACTCGGTTGAAGTACCCACCCGTTGTTGCAACGCGATGATCTGGTTCTGGACAGGAACGATTTCTGTGTCAATCAGATTGAACTGATCCAACAGCGGATCGTCGATCACGAGACAGATCGTGGGAGGAAGTCCCAAATCGAGTTTAAACTGGTCCAACTCGCCCTGATACTGGTTCTGCGAGTTGAGCAGCCGACTTTGAGCGTTTACCAAGGCCTGTCGCGCCTGCGCAATTTGGAGACGTTGCCGCAGTATGTCATCAGGCCGATCGGGAATTTTGCGCAGGCTTTCCCGCAGCGATTCTTCCAATTGCAGGAGGCTACTGCGTAGCCCCGCGATATTCGATTCCTGATTACGAATATCTTGTTGACTCTGTAGCAACCCCATGAAACCACCGGCTTGAGCAGCACCGGCACCTCCACCACTGAACCCAAAGCCACCCGCACCACCCACGCCGCCAAAACCACCGGCTCCTACGCCGGTAAACCCTGTCAGGCCACTTGTCCCAAAAAATCCGCCGCGACGAGTTGGACCCCGTTCCGCCTGGCGACCTGTCACGATCTCCAGATAGAATCCTCTGCGAAAACGTTCGATCTGGCGAACGTTATAGAGCAGCGTGCGTTCCGCCAGCGTTAAAGTTTCCATGATCCGGTCACGGCCGGCGCGGCGGAGTAGCGGCTGAACGAGCGTGAAATCGAGTAACGTAGAAGTTGCGTTTGTATCGGGTCCTGAAAACTCCCACACGATGGAGTTTGCCAGGCCCACCACCATCTCGGCACCGGTCGTGAACATCTTCTCTACGCGCAAACCACTGGCAGGGAGTGCTAACTCGCTGGACACAACTCCCCAACCCGTGCGCTGTTGCCCGTCGGAAGTGTATCGTGCGTTTGTCCCGGAAAATACTTGCTTATCAAAAGCGAACCGTTCGGCTGTCACGTCCAGGGCCGAGAGAAACAACGTTTCAAATTCACTCTGATAGGCGGGCGCATTGACCAGGGCTAATCGAACAGCCAGGGCAGCATCCAGGTAGAGAATTCCATCTTCATCGAGGGGCAAAAATTCCATCCAGAGAGGGCTGGCAACGTAAGGTGTGTCTCCGCTGGCGTGCCAACAGGGATAGCCCCTCTTGCAGTCGACGCAGTGCATCAGACGATGCGCCGCCGGGTCGTCTGGCGGAAGAGGCGGATCATCCGGTGAGAATGGGTCGTACATACGGGAGATCCGCTTGACGTGAATGTCATGCCGATTCAATTCGCAATCCGGATCATGTGATGTTTCGCGCAGTAACAGGCTCACCTGATGGTCGGCCTGCTTGCGGTAGAAGCCCCGTGAACAACCGACAAATGACAAAATAAAGAACGACAACAGAATGAGAAACAACTGGCCCCACGAAATCGGCAAAACTAGTCGCAGTCGTCCCATCAGTTGGCCTCCGTACTGATCGCGGAGGACGATTCGAGCGACTGGGCCCCGGCCGTGCTCCAACAGGATGCACGGGTCAAGCGGAGGAAGAGAGGAAGCACAGCACTGGTTTCCGGGAAGTGACCAGGTGTTTGCAAAGCGTCGGGTGGCAAGACCAACTGGGAAAGCAGTTCTTCGATCAGCTGCTGCCCGCCATTTGTCAGCTTCCAGTGTTGTCGCCTGCGATCTTCTGTCGGCCGATAACATTCCAGCAGGTCCCGCTGTCGCAAGGACTCAACTGTTGCGCTTGTTTGTGCTTTGCTCCAGGCCAGAGTCGCAGTCAATTCACCCTGTCCCAGGTGACGATCGGGGTATCGGTAACAATTCCATAGCAGTAGAAATTCCATGTCATTGACCGCAACGCCGGCCAACTGTTGATTCAAGTTTCGGCGCAACTGACGTGCGACACAACAAGTCCATTGGATCGCTTGCAACCAGTCGTCGATTACGTTCCGCGGGGAACTCCTCTCGTTGTTTTCCGACGGCTCTTGCCAGCGATGCATGCGGTTGGTTCCCGGCTGTGAAAATCGTTCGCTGCGAAACTATTTCGGGTCCGAACGGTGCGGACTTGAACGATTGTGCGAGTTGTGAGCTGTGAAGCTGACAAAGGAACCGTAAAATCAGTTGCTCACACCGTTTAAGGCCGCTGGTTCCTGCATACAGAATCTTGACGTTAGAGCTTGCCCAGCTTATCATCAAGGTTTGATGGCACGTCTCGTTCCTTGGACGCCCAATCGTCTGACCCATGTTTTAGTGGCGCCTTTTCCACCACCCGACGTGCTACGGAAACGGACAGAGAGATGATCTTCTACCTGGTGATTGGTCTGGCGACCATTCTGTTCATACTCTTTGTGGTCTTTGCAGGCAAAACATGGCACTGGCTGGATATTGTCGCCGTGGCCCTGTTTTTCCCATCGGTGATCACCATCACGATTCTGACGGCGGCCACGTTGAAAACCAGGACCAATTGGGGTTCTGTCTACCACCGCCTGCACGATCAACTTGCGGATGTCCAGGAAGAAATCGAAAAGTTAGAAACTGGTTACACCGTCAATCGACTGGGTCAAATTGATCGCAGGGAGTACTCCCTGCCCGAGTCGCAGCAGGAGTTGGGACGTGAACTCTACAACCGGGGTCGGATTTGGAGGAATTGCTTTCCTTTAGAATTTGCAGGCGGCTCGGTCACAGTGAATACGGCCAATTGGGGTAACGAACAATGCACCGGTAGTACGATCACCACGTCTGCTAACCCCTTCGCCAATGCAGAAACCGCATTTTTTAATGTCGAATCGGAAGCTGTGAGATTGGCGCAAGCCCAAGAACCGCAAAACCCAGCAGGGGATCCTGCCGGAGAAGCCGAGGGCGCGGCACCGACTGGGCGGCCGCACGGTATCGAAGAGCAATTGATACTGCACGCTTTTCTCGAGGTCCCGCTCGAAGAACTCGACCCGGTGGTACATGCAGCATTGTTTGCCGGATTGGACACCAATCTGGAAGGCCGGAAAAGAATCTGTACGGTACCCACCGTTTATCTGGGAGAGTGGGCCGTGACTGATACGGCCGCCGATTCCATTACAATGTCTCCTACCTTGCCTCTTACTCCGCAGCAACTGGCGGTGATTGATCAGCAACGTGGTTCATGGGCCCTGCTGGAGATGATGCCGGTTGATTCCCACGAGGATTTTTCCCACGAGCATTTGTCTGACGATCAAAAGCGCGCCCTGTTTGCAAAACTTCCGGAAGCGGTGCTGCGGGAGTACTTGAAGGACTTGAAGCCCGGCAATCGCGACGAGGATCCTCCGGAACGGCTCATGGTAAGGGTTCGTTTTCAAAAAAACTACAACCAGATCGACGTGGACGCAACGGACGAAGCACCGCTGCTTCCCTCGAACGATTTTGATCCACTGGGTCGAGCCGTCCCCGCCTGGCTGCGACAAGGTGGTGAAGGAGACGAGAAGGGGAGAGTTTCGTTCGAGACGGGTGACGAGGCATTGCTAGATTCGCAAACAGCTCAACAGTTGATTGCGGAGGACATTTGCGATGAGATCGAACGAATCTACGTACGCCAACTACAGGACTATGAATTCTTCTTTCACGACGTCCAGCGACAACGCACTTCGTTCGAAGACGAAAACACGATCATCCAAAAAGATACACGGCTGTTGGAAAATGCAAAAGTCAAAGCGGATACCGACATCGACTATCGACGAGAAGAGCGCAAACGACTGGACGAGGATCTTGGCAAATTCGTTTACGAACAGCAGCAGATCACACAGTACCGGCAGGAGGTCGATCAGCGTTACGTAGACATTTTGAAAGAATTGAGCGGACTCTACCGAACAAACCGTCGTCTTGCCACCCAACTGGCTGCAATCAGTCAACGAATCGAAGCAGCAGCAGACCAACGAGCTGAACAGGTTCTTGGCAGCGACTCTCCGGCCCCGAACTAATTTTTCCTGGAACTCATTTCTTCAAAATGAGAGCGGGAACACAATTTGTTCTGGCAACATGCATGCCCCGCGGTTTGTCCTTCGCAGCAGCAACGAGCCAGGGGAAAGTCTCTGACGGCCAATCCGGTTCCGCTAACGTTTTCACTCCCTGAATGGGCCCCCCTCGCCTGATAATTGCACTCCACTTTTGGAGTCAGTTGGCGTACGATAGCTGGGAAGTTGTCTGGCCTGCTTGTGACGGGCCGATGACCCGCCTCACCACGGAATGTTTAAAGTCCTGCTGCCAGCGCTGCCACTCAGTTCGTACCGCGGACGATCAAGTCCACCGTAGCGGACAAAGAATTGAAACGAGCCGTATGGGATTGTCAGACCGCGAATACTACCGCGAACCGGATCAACCCGGATTCACCCTTCAGCGCCCGCAGTCGGTGGCGGTGACGTTGGTGATCATCAACATCGCCATTTATCTGGTGGATCGTTTATTTTTTGAACATCCGCTGCTACAGCCAGGACGAGGCTCGTCCGTACTTCAGGAAATACTGTCCGTAACTCCACAGGTCGTGACTCAACCCTGGTTATGGTGGAAATTTCTCAGCTCGGGATTTGCTCACGCATACGACCTGTCGCATGTTTTGTGGAACATGTTTGCCCTGTGGATGTTCGGTCGCGATATCGAAAGGAAATTCGGACCCCAGGAGTTTTTAAGATTTTATCTCGTTGCCATTGTTTTAGGTTCGGTCGTCTGGTCTGTGACCCGACTGGGTTCGGAAGCAACCATGCTGGGAGCATCGGGAGCTGTCACGGCCGTGGTGATTGCGTATTGTCGGCTGTACCCGAAACGGACGCTCTTGCTCATGATGGTCGTGCCCGTACCGGCCTGGCTGGTAGGTGTCCTGATCGTGGTCCTTAATCTCGTGGGATCCAGCCACGGAGACGCCGGGATTGCTTACGAGGTCCACCTGGTGGGCGCCGCGTTCGGTTTCTTCTACTGCAAGTTCGGTTGGAACCTGGGCCGGTTGATGCCCTTCAATTTTTCCTTAGGTGCCGCTCTCAAAACGGTCAAATCGCGGCCCAAACTTCGAATTCACGATCCGGGCCAGCAGGGTCAGTCACCGGATGCCGAGGCCGACCGGGTGCTGGATAAAATGCATCGGCTGGGTGCCGACCAACTGACCGAGTCCGAGCGGCGGGTGCTGGAGGAATACAGTCGCCGGATGCGACAAAAACACTCGTGAAAGTTCCTGGAGGAATGTCTCGTTGGAATTGGCCCTACTTGCCAAAAGCCCTGGCCAGGATGTGGCAAGCCGGCATTTCCAGGCTCGCGGACCAGAGACTCTTGCATCTTCGTTGCCGACAGGTTCTAACCAATAGAAGTGGGGTGGATCGGTAGTGACTGGCTGCGAAATCGAGGCAGCCGGGCAAGTTCAGCGTCTCACATGCTCGCTACCGTACACCGTGCAACCCGTACACCGTGCAACCCGTACACCGTGCAACCCGTACACCGTGCAACCCGTACACCGTGCAACCCGTACACCGTGCAACCCGTACACCGTGCAACCCGTACACCACTGGTATCTTTCTTTCCTTCTCACCACTAGGTTGCCATGTCCTCTTCTTCCACGGAAGCTCTCAGCCGGCTGCTGACGCCAGAACTACTGGCTCAACTGGAACGGATGGAGCTGGTCAGCCGCAAGATCTTCCGGGGTCGGATGAAGGGGGAACGCCGTAGCAAGCGGAAAGGTCAGAGCGTCGAATTTGCCGACTTTCGCAACTACGTTCCGGGAGACGACTTGCGTTTTATCGATTGGAATCTGTATGCCCGCTTGGACAAACTGTTTTTGAAGATGTACCTGGAAGAAGAAGATCTTCATTTCTACGCACTCCTTGATGACAGTCTTTCCATGGACTTTGGTGACCCCACCAAGTTGCATTATGCAAAACAATTGGCGGCGGCGGTGGGGTTCATTGGACTTTGCCGGTCGGATCGCGTGCGGATCGAATCCCTGGGACAAACACTCCGTCAACCCGCGCCAGTACTTCGTGGACGTCATAGTCTCTGGAGAATGGTGGAATATCTGGAGGCAATTCAAGCGGGAGACAGCGTTCCTTTGGTCGATGGAGTGAAGAACTTCTGTCTGCGAAACAGCGGAAAAGGCATTCTGCTATTCATCAGCGACTTGATGGATAAGCAGGGCTATGAATCTGCATTCCGGTTTCTACTGGCCCAGCAAATGGATATCTACGTAGTGCACGTCCTTTCGCCTGAGGAATTGAACCCGGAGTTGCAAGGAGACTTGCGCCTGATCGACTGCGAGGACGGAGAACATGCAGAGATCACTGTCAGTCGTCCTTTGTTGGACCGCTACCAGCGCACCCTGGCTACTTTCGTCGATTCTGCACGTGAGTTCTGCACACGTCGAGGCATGACGTACTTACTGACCAATACAAATATCCCGGTGGAACATTTCGTGGCCAGTTATCTAAGGCAACGAGGTCTCGTTCGGTAAACCGGCAACTGACGATGCAATTGATCCTCGGATTCCTTAACAATGCACTTTCCTGGTGGCACTGGCTGGTCCTGGGTGCCATCCCGCCGTTGATCATTGCGCTCTATTTTTTGAAGTTGAAACGCCAGTCGCTTGAAGTACCCAGTACCTATTTATGGCGCCGTACGATTGAGGACTTGCACGTCAACAGCTTGTGGCAACGGTTGCGAAAAAGTCTTCTTTTATTTTTACAGCTCCTGTTGATTGCCATCGTGATGCTTGCTTGCTTGCGTCCCAGTTGGCAAGGCCGGGAGCTAGTCGGCGAGCGATTTATCTTTCTGGTGGACACCTCCGCGAGCATGGGTGCCACCGACCTGGGGCCAACACGTCTGGAGGTGGTGAAGCAACGGGTCAACGAACTGATCGACCAGATGACTTCCAGTGACACCGCGATGCTCATGAGCTTTTCGGATCGTTCGCGCGTCGAGCAGGAGTTCACGCAGAATCGTCGTCGGCTGCGACGCGCTCTGGCTGCTGTGAAACTGACACACCGTACAACTAATCTTGACGAATCCCTGCGCTACTCGGCTGGTCGGGCAAACCCTGCCGATAGTCGCGAAGGAGAAAGAGATGTCATGTCGGTGGCCGAGGCTCTGCCTGCCACACTGTATATTTTCAGCGATGGAAACGTACCCGATGTGGCTGATTTTTCCTTGGGTAACCTGGAACCTGTTTACACCCGAATGGGGACCGACGAGTGCCAGAACATCGGCATTACAGCCTTCAGCGCGGAACGACATCCTGAAAAACCAGATCGCTTGCAGGTCTTCGGGCGATTACGACACTTTCAGCAAAAGGAGACCAGTGACGAGCAGGCGGTTGGCATCCAGGTGGGGGTGGATGTGTTTCTCGACGATCATCTTATTGACTCGCGTGAGGTGCAGATTTCGGAGGAAGGGACGGGAGGGATCGAATTCAGCATGTCCGATATTGATTCGGGCGTTCTGAAGATGCAACTGCAGGCAGAGTCCCGAAATGATCTGGCCGTCGACGATGTGGCTTACGCAAGCGTGAATCGCCCCAAGCTTTCCAGGGTTTTGCTACTGACTTCCGGAAATGATGCGCTCCATTTGGCCTTGGGCACCGAACAGTCTCAGAAACTTGCTACCGTTCGTCACGAAGCTCCTGGTTATTTGAATGATGTAAACTACCAACAGCAGGCGGAAGGAGGGCTGTACGACCTGATTATTTACGACCAGTGTGCGCCCGAGAAGATGCCCCAGGCTAATACGCTTTTCATTGGGCAACTCCCACCGATGGATTCCTGGACTGCCGGCCGGGTACAAAGCCCCGTCAGCATCATTGACACCGACCAGACTCATCCTTTGATGCAATTCATCGAGATGGGAAATGTGGCAGTAGTCGAAGCGACACCCGTTAGCCCTCCCCGGGGAGGAACGGTACTGATCGATTCCGACCTGGTACAGGAGAACACCACACACGCGGCCTTGTTTGCCATTGCGCCGCGTGAAAGATTTGAGGATGCGGTCTTAGGTTTTCGGCTGGTCGATTCGGCAGCCGGTGAAGTCATTACTAACTGGCCCATCCGTATCAGTTTTCCACTGTTTATGAACAATGTGCTGTCCTATTTGGGAAGTGCCCAGCGCGCATCCCAGACCTTCATGAACGTCCAGCCCGGTCAACCTGTGATTGTGCAAACTGATGAACCCTTACAGAAGATACAAGTTGTCAGTCCGGACGGAAGTAACCTCGAAGTCACCCGAACAGGCTTGGGACACTTTACATTTACCGACACAGAAGCAATTGGTGTCTATAAAATAAAAAACACCTCTGCCTCGGATACGCAACAACTTTTTACTGTGAATCTTTTTGATAGCAGAGAAAGCAACATCTGGCCGCAGCTTGAACTTGAAATCGGCCACGAAACCGTATCGGTTCAGGCGACCTCAGCCCCAACACGACGCGAGGCCTGGAAATACTTGTTAGTCGTTGCGCTGGCAGTAGCTTTGCTTGAATGGTACATCTTCAACCGACGCGTTTATCTGTAGCAACCCGCACGGCGGCACATTTTCACCAATCGATCTTGATTGCTAGCGGCATCGTTTGCTAAAAGAGTCCGCTTCTCTTTTCCCGCGGGTTTTTCTCCCAGGCCAGTCACAATGAGTTTACGTTTTGTCCATCTCACCATCGTCACCATCACTTTATGGCACACAAGTGTGCTGGCCCAAACGTCTGACCCAATCGCCCTGCTGCCTCCTGTCGAATCCGAGACGATAAGTAATCGTCCCAGGGCAGTGGTCCGGATTCCGTTGCCCGCGGAGCCTGAAGTCGAAGCGGCGCCAGCTGGCGGAGATCTTCCGGCAAGTGACAAAGAAACCTTGACGGACAGCGCGGGGATTGACCTGGAGGTTGTTCGGCCGGACACGAAAAGCTGGGTCTATCCGGGTTTGTGGCGAACCAGTGAGATTTGGGATGGGGGGTTCGAAATAGGTTTCAACGGCGCCAACGGCAATTCGGACGCGCTGTCTTTGACGACCGGTATCAACGCTTCACGCCAAATCGGCGCCACCGATTTGGCGTGGGATGTGACTTACGTGAAGACAGAATCCAGCGATGTCATCAGCCAACACCATGCGATCTTCAACGCGGATTACCAGTATCGCTTTGAAAATTGCAAGTACAGTTGGTTCAACACTTCCCACGTCGTGTACGACGAATTCAAGGCCTTCGACCTGCGCCTGTCAATGAACAGCGGCGGGGGCTACGACTTTCTTGCCACTGAACGTACCAAATTGATCGGCCGTTTTGGTGCGGGTTGGTCACGCGAGGTCAATGGTCCGGACAACCGCTTCGTCCCGGAAGCAACATTTGGTGGTAATTTCGAGCAGCAAGTCACAGCCCGACAAAAATTGAAAGTGGATTTGCAGTACTTGCCGGAATGGGAAGAATTCTCGAATTATCGTGTTGTGACGGATGCACATTGGAATCTTCTCTTGGACCAGGAGTCCAACCTCCACCTGAAGATTGGTCTGGTCGACCGGTATGACAGCACTTCTAACGGGGCCAAGCCAAATGACCTGACCTACTCGGTGTTGCTCCTCTGGAAGATTTAGGTGCCGTTCGCTTGAATTGGAAGCCGGCCAAAACACAGTAGAATTTCGGCCCAGATGGGCACGATACCCCTTCCAGATGCGGCTTATCCGTCCTACAATGGTCGATTCGGCATGGCTCACTCGCGGGTTCTCCCGGGTGATGATTTTGTCTGTTACTCAACTTCCGGCGGTCTATGAAATGCCCAAGCAAAAAACTCACAAGGGAACAAAGAAACGGTTTCGGCTAACGGCCAAAGGAAAAGTAAAGCATCGCCAATCCGGAACGAGCCATTTGGCGGCCCGCATGGACCAGAAAAGAAAACGGAACTTGCGCGGAACCACAACCTTGGCTAAGGTGATGGAAAAGTCAATTCGCGAAGCATTGGCTGGTAACAGTTATTGAAATAAGACGGATGCCGCACACGGGCAGTCAAACGCTCCTAGGAGTTCATCCTGGAGGGCCTTGGATGTGCGAGATTGTAGAAGGTAGGGGAAAAGGATGAGAACCATCAAAGGTGCGGCGCGCACCAAAGCGAAGCGTCGTCTGTTCCGTAAGGTGAAAGGTTATCGCGGCGGTCGTGGTAACCTTCTCCGCAGTGCCAAAGAAACACTCGTACGAGCCGGGCAGTTCGCATATCGTGATCGTCGTGTCCGTCGCCGTGAGTTCCGCAAGCTTTGGATCATTCGAATCAATGCGGCTGTCCGCGAGCGCGGTTTGCGCTACAGCACGTTTGTGCACGGTTTGCAAAAGGCCAATATCGAACTGGATCGCAAAATGCTGTCTGAAATGGCAATTCACGATCCGGCCGCGTTCGATGTGGTCGTCGAACAGGTCACAGAAGCACTCTCTGCCTGAACGATTTTCAACTGCTCCTGGACTGCTCATGATGTGTGCCGTCGGCACGTACCAAGTTGAGCGAGGATCGTAGGACCGTGACACTTGCAGAGTTTCTGAATCAACTGGATGAACTGGCTTCGTCCGCGCAACAACAGTTGGAACAGGCTGCGGATCTTGACGCGCTAGAAGCGGCGCGCATTGAATTCATCGGAACCAAGAGTGGTCGTCTCAAGGCGACTCAAAAGTTTTTGGGGGAAATTGAAAAAACCGATAAACCTGCTGCCGGGAAACGATTCAACGAGGTCAAAACACAGATCCAGGCTGCCTACGAACGGCAGCAGCAGCAGATGGCCAACAACGTGGGAACGGGTGCTGGAGGTGAGCAGTTCGATCCTACGATTCCCGGTCCACGACCCCGCTTGGGTCACCTTCATCCGATCACTCAAACGATTGAAGAATTGAAAAACATCATGGGTCGCCTTGGATTTTCGTTGGCCGAGGGCCCGGAAATCGAAGACGAGTGGCATAATTTCGAAGCGCTGAACATCCCGTTGTCGCATCCCGCGCGCGATCCGCTTGACAATTTTTACCTGCATGTGGGTGAGACAACCCATCATCAGACGCTGTTAATGAGGAGCCAGACGAGTACTGTCCAAATTCGCGTGATGGAGAACACAAAGCCACCCGTACGGATCATTTCTCTGGGACGCGTGTACCGCCCGGACACGCCCGATGCAACCCACTTGCCCATGTTCCACCAAATTGAAGGCCTGCTCATTGATCGGCAGGTGACCATGGCCGATCTCAAATCCGTGCTCCGCCTTTTCGCCAGCAGTTACTTGGGAACTGATGTCCATGTGCGTTTCCGCCCTTCCTTTTTCCCGTTCACAGAGCCGAGCGTGGAGGTTGATATGCGTTGGAATGACAAATGGATAGAAATGGGCGGGGCAGGCATGGTCGATCCGGCCGTACTGCAGGCTGTTGGTTACGATCCGGATGAAGTGACCGGATTTGCTTTCGGATTAGGGATTGAACGTCTCTGTGCGCGGCGGCATGGAATCGAGGATATTCGCGAAATTTACAAAAACGATGTGCGGTTCTTGCACCAGTTTTAGGAATCACCTGCCATGGCGGTGGAAAGGCTGACCCCCACCAGGCATTTTACGGGAGATTGAAGAGTTGGTCGGCTGTGGTCTTTCGCCCACTGGCTTGCTCGAAAAACAGGGACTATCGACTGAAGGCCTCCGAATAACATCATGCTTGTATCCTGGAATTGGTTAAAAGACTATGTCGCTCTGCAGGTCGATCCCGCAGAGCTAGAGCAGCGGCTCACCATGGCCGGACTGAATCACGAAGGAACCAGCCGCATCGGCGACGATTTGGCCATCGACCTGGAGGTGACAAGTAACCGGCCTGACTGCCTGGGACACCTGGGCGTGGCGCGTGAAATCTCGATCTTGTTTCAGCAGGAGCTGACGTCGCCCACCGCCTCCCCCCCGCAAGGTTCCACCCCCGTGACGGACCTGACGCGGGTGACCCTGGAGTGTCCGGAACTCTGCTATCGTTATACGGCCCGCGTGATCCGCGGCGTTCGTGTGGGCCCCAGCCCCAATTGGCTGTCCGACCGGTTGCACGCGATTGGCATTGGGGTGATCAATAATATCGTCGACGTCACCAATTACGTCTGCATGGAAAGTGGCCAACCGTTGCATGCCTTCGATCTTCAGAAACTCGCTGGTCCCGAAATTCTTGTGCGATCAGCGCGGACCGATGAGAAATTCTTGGCGATCGATCACAAGACTTACGACCTCGATCCCGGCATGTGCATCATCGCCGATCCGAATCAGGTGGTGGCAATCGGCGGAGTGATGGGAGGGGCCCAGACGGAGGTTAGTGATTCGAGCGTGGACCTGCTGATTGAAGCAGCCGAGTTTGATCCGGTCTCGGTGAGGACAACAGCACGTCAACTCAATTTGCACAGCCCTTCTTCCTACCGCTTCGAGCGAGGCATCGACCCCGAAGGAGTCAATTGGGCCAGTCGGCGTTGTTGCGAATTAATCCTGGATCTGGCGGGAGGCACGCTGGCCGAGGGAGTAATCGACCTGGGACGTGAGATTCCTGAACGACGACCGATCGTGTTGCGCTGGCCCCAACTACAGCGCGTGCTGGGCATCGAAATTGAACAGGGAACCGTCCGTCGAATTCTGGCCGAGCTGGGTAATCAGGAAACCACGGTTGGCGAGCAACAGGTCGAAGTGATTCCTCCCAGTTGGCGAAGGGACCTGACACGTGAAATCGATTTAATCGAAGAAGTTGCCCGCATTCACGGCTATGACAAAATTCCCGAAGACGCCCACGTGGGTATGGCACCTTCTCACCGCACGGACGAGGAGCGAGTCCTGGAAATCGTACGCCGTGTACTGACCGCTGCCGGGTATGATGAAGCGATGACTTACAGCGTTGTCTCAGAAGAATGGTCCCGGATATTCAGCCCCTGGACCAACTCGCCGCCACTACAAAGCCGTATTCCGATGCTGCATGGTGCCCACTTGTTGAGACACAGCTTGCTGCCGAGTCTCCTGGGTGCGCGACGAATCAACGAAACGCTCTCGAACCCGATCATCGAGCTTTTCGAAACCGCACGCATCTATCTTCCCGAGAAAGGAGCACTTCCGCGGGAAGAACACATGCTGGCGCTAACCAGTGGCAAGAATTTCTACGAGGTACAAGGCGATCTGGTTGAGTTGGTAGCGACTGTTAACCCAGACTCCGAGTTGGAAGTGAAAGATGCCCAACTGGATCTGTTCGAACCCTCTCGCTGCGTGGAACTGTGGATCGACGGACAACACGCGGGTTACCTGGGTGAAGTGAGTGAGTCGGGGAAGAAACAGTTTTCTTTACGCAAACCGACCACGCTGGCAGAACTTCGACTGGAAATTTTGAGTCAAATCGCCAACCTCAAACGTCAACATGTCCCACAGAGCCCTTATCCACCAATCTCCCGGGACCTGAATCTGGTGGTTGACGAAAGTGTGCGGTGGTCTCAGATCGCCGCTGCGACTCGGGCAGCAGGTGGTCCGCTGCTGGAGGATATTCGCTACAACGAAACCTATCGCGATCTGGACAAGGATGGTCCGGGTAAGAAACGTATCTTTTACTCCGTCACCTTCCGGTCTCCGGACCGGACTCTCACGGGTGAAGAGACTGACGAGGTCCGCCAGCAGATTGAAAACGCTTGCGAAAAAAGCTGTGGCGCAGTCCTGTTGAAGTAAATCTACACTCGTTCGCACCCACGACCTTTGTACAGGATCAGCAGAAGCGGAGGGTGGGTTTCTTTCGCTCCATCAAACGTCTCTGTTCCGTGGCCGTGGCGCAATCACTTCACGCTACCGACCCCACATACACTCCGTAGTCCGTCTCAAAATCCGGCATTCGCTGGCGCGGAGCAAGTCCTTCACCTCGGTCTCCATGCGTGTTCGCTCGAGTCGCCCCCGCGTCGCAGATTTTGTTTTCTCCCTCTTCCGGACGGCCTACTCATTCACCTCCTTCTGCCTCTGATTGTTTGCGGTATAATAGACCGCCGAAAGATTTTAATTTTTTCGATCACTTCAAGTGTTTCCCAATAGGATGGAGGCAAGGAGAATATGCATCATGTCACGTAACCAAGTCGTTGCTGTACTAACAGGACTAATTGTTATATGTCTTTCTGTTCAATCCCTTCGAGCCGCCACACCGACAACATATTGTCGATTTCAGGTTGGTGACCGGGTGGCTTATGGAATCGTGGAGGGAAAACACGTTCGTGAGTTAAAGGGAAATTTGTTTGGCAATTTTTCCAAAACAAACAAGATGCATGTTTTGAAGGATGTAACCCTTCTGGTACCTAGCGAACCTTCCCACGTGTTTGCAATGGCTGGCAACTATAAAAGCCATTTGGGTGGCGGAACCACGACCAAAACAATCACCACCAGCACCACGATCGTCACTGATCCCAAGACAGGCAAAACGACCACCGCCACCAAGACCACCGAACAAGTCCGGGTCAGCGGACAAATTCCACCAAAGTTTCAAATCCCGCAACCGTTTTTCAAAAGTCCCTCCTGCCTCGTAAGGCACGAAGGCAACATTGTGATTCCTCAGGGTGCCGAGGAAGTACACTACGAAGCCGAAATGGTGATTGTCATCGGACGTGAAGCAGCCAACGTGTCGCAGCAAGACGCACTGGATTACGTTCTGGGTGTTACCATCGGAAACGACGTAAGTGCCAGACGTTGGCAAAAGAGCGACGTACAATGGTGGCGAGCAAAGGGCGCCGACACATTTGGACCCTGCGGCCCATTCATCGTCTCGGGACTGAATTACGATGATCTATTGCTGCAACTCCGACTCAATGGGACAACCGTGCAAAAAGAACGCACGAGCCAATTGATTCACGGCGTGGCCGCAACTGTCGCCTCCATCAGTCAACACATCACCTTGCGTGCTGGCGACCTGATCTTCACTGGCACGTCAGGGACCACGGACAGCATCCAACCCGGTGACGAAATTGAGGTGGAATTGGAAGGAGTCGGCATTTTGCGGAACCGGGTGGTGGCGGATCAGTAGGACGATATCCATACGACGATGTCCGTACAACGGGCGCCAAATGCAGCACCGTGCCCGGATCTAATCCGGATCCGCTCGGCTCAGCCAAACAGCTGCAGCAGTGGTTGGCCACCGTCGACAAGCGCTACCGGTCGGTTTTGCCTGTCTCGGATCCGCATTTCCGGATCGATGCCCAACGCGTAGAAAATCGTGGCTGTCAGATCAGCAGGGCTGGTGGGATGTTCGATGGGATACGCAGCGTCCTGGTCGGAACGGCCATAAACAATGCCTCCGCGAATCCCGGCACCGGCTAGCAGAGCAGGAAAACAATGGCTCCAGTGACCACGGCCCCAGGAGTCATTGGCCCGAGGAGTTCGTCCCATTTCCCCCACGACCACCACGAGTGTCTCCTCCAGCAGGCCACGATCTTCCAGGTCGGTTATCAACGCGGAAAACGTTTGATCGAATCCCGGTAGCAGGTAATTCTGAAGATCCCGACTGTCGCCGTGTGAATCCCAACTGTACCCGTCGGGTGCGTCCCAGGTCACGGTCACAAACCGTGCTCCTGCCTCAAGCATTCGTCGACCCATGAGCGTCGATTGTCCAAACAGATGCCGTCCGTAGCGGTCGCGCATGGCAGCGGACTCCTGACGAATGTCCAATGCCCGGCGTATTTTTTCGGACCGGACCAGTGTGAATGCGCGTTCGCGCAGCTTGTTATACGATTCAGCGGCCGGACTCTCGTCCAATAATTTGCGCTGCTGGTCAAACTGCTCTAACAAAGAATGCCGACGGTCCAGACGGTCCAACGGCATCTGGGTCTTCGTGAGCAGACCCCGGATACGAAAATCAAGTTCGCTGTCGTCACAATCGCGAAAGTACGGATTGTCGTCTTCACCGCGTTTTCGAATATCTGTCGCCAGGGCATTGTAAGATTTTCCGAGCCAGCCCGCATACTGGCCTGGCCGCTCCACACCTTGCAAGGCCCCCAAACGATTCGGAAAGTAAACGTAGTCTGGAACTGGACGCTGTACATTTTTTGAGGCCTGCTGTGACAGATACTCGATCACTGATCCCATCGCCGGCCATTCTCTGTCGCCGACGGGTGCCTCATCCGGATTGTCTCCAAACCGATTGGGGTGTGGATGGCCGGTTTGAATGTAGTGGGCAGCCCCATGGTCGTTGTAGGGATGGGTCATCGAGCGGATGACCGCAAACTTGTCGGAGATTTGCGCGCAGCGAGAAAGATGTTCGGAGATCAATAACCCGGGAGTCCGTGAGGCAATCGGTTTGAAGGGACCGCGCAACGCACTTGGGGCGGTGGGCTTGAGATCAAAGGTTTCCAGTTGGCTCGGTCCGCCAAACAAATACAAAAACAACACCGACTTGGCCCGCCCACCTTGAAAAGGTTCGGCCATCTCTTCGGCCGCCAGGACTTTTGACAGGCTCACGCCAAACAATCCGGTGCCAGCAGCTCGCAAGACGTCGCGGCGGCTGACTCCCTGACACACTCGCTGTTGACCCCCCCGAATGGTTAACATCACCTCCACCCTTGATCATCTTTTGAAGACGCGAGATCAGGTCTTCGAATTTACTTATCGGCGCATCCATTCTACCTCCTGGAAAAATAAAGAACTATACGATCTCAAAAGATTACGGGCATGCATCTCACCGCCAACATTTCGCCTGTTGATTCTGGGACATCCGTTTT
>CAUZBP010000019.1:0-67571 GCA_963578105.1 Planctomycetota bacterium | reverse complement strand
GTACGACCGGATTCGAGAACAGGGTGTTCATGGCGGCTGAGGCAGGGATTCCTTGCGGATTCTTTCACGAAACGAATTTGTTGTGATGGCTGAGTCTGATTTTACTTCCATCGGGGCGTACTTACCACACTCAGGGTACGACAATTCCGCTACGAAGCGGGCTCAGGGGTACTTTTCGGCAGTGTGGTGGTTTTCCGGTAGGGCCTGGGAAACCGTGCAAAGCCGGCGGAACAGATGTCAGTCTGCAGCTTGGATACGCTGCGAAAATCCTTCGCTGTGAAGATACCGGGAAGGGGACCCGCGGATGTTGTTTCAGCAACGGCCGTCTGGCGACACCGTACTTACCACATTTTTTTACGACATGCGTCTGGTTGAGAACGACGGATTGACTCTTTTTGGCCATCGGTCAGACTAGGACGAGTTTGCGGTATGGTCCGGAAAAGACTGAAAGTCAATCCGCTGGACTACTAAACCATCAAGTAAACCATCAAGTACTACCTGTCCGGAGCTTTGGTATGACTTTTAAAAGATGGTTACATGTTACAGCCTCTGCCTGTTGGTTCGGAACATGTCTGGGCATCTGTGGTTGTCAGGACAGCGATTCATTTTCATGGAAAAGCATTCTGTCGACCAAGGCCGACCGGAATGTTCCAGAAAGCGTTGCATCGTCTGCGGAGGCGCAGTCAGATGCAACCGCGGAGCGGGAGTCTCCCCGGGAAAACATTCCTGGTAACGCGAATTCCGGGTCAGTGAATGTCACCACCGACCACTCAACTTTTCCTGCGCAAGCCAGTTCACAGGACCGTCCCGTCTCCGGAGGTTCTGGAACTCAGCAGCACAACCATTTCCCGGACGATTCCCCGTCAGCGACGGAAATTCCGGTTTCATCCGCCTCATCGACCGATCATGCGCCCGGCAGCCGGGTCTCTTCGAACATTCCAGCCGGGACGTCAGCAACGAAGCTGAGCATTCGACTGTTCACGGCTGTGGCTTTGGCTCAAACCTTACCGACGGGAACGGCGATGGGGTTCAGTGCCGAGTATCAGGTCTCCGGAGGATCTCTGAACTCTGCGGCACAGTATGCCTGGAGGATTCAGCGGTCTGACGGCGAACAGATGGCGTTTTTGATCCCGCAGTTGAAGTCCAGTGGTCAGTTACAAACATTTGTCAGCGGCTGGCGCCCCCGGCAGGGTCCGTTCACTTCGCAAATTGTAGAAGTGGTTGCTGACGGATCGCAGCATCCTGTTTCAAGGTCCGTTTCACATCGATGAACCGGGTTTGCCACTGGACGACTGATCGCGGCGCTAGGGGCTGGTTTCATCCGCCGGGTGCAGCGGGAACAACCTCTGACCCGTGGTCAGCCAAACCGCTCGGGACGAAACGGCCGGGGATCGACGCAGGGAGTGTCCCCGGCGATCAGGTCGGCGACAAGATGTCCACTTGCCGCCGCCAGAGTGAGTCCCAGCATCGCGTGTCCTGCTGACAGGGTGAGGTTTTCCCAGCGATGATGCCGCCCGATGATCGGCAAGCCGTCCGGTGTGCACGGCCGCAGTCCGCGCCAGATCTCGACAACCTTTGGCTCTTCAGGAATATTGAAAAACTGGCGGGCTCCGTGGACGATGGCTCGAACTCGTCGTTCGGTAATGGATTCGTCGAGACCGCCGAACTCCATCGTGCCTGCCAGACGCACGCTGTTCGCACGTGGTGTGACCCCGACTTTGACTTCGTTAAGCAGCACGGGAACCTTCGGGAGGGGGTCGAAGGTTTCGATGGTCACCCCGTATCCTTTACCGGCCTGGATGGGAACATTCAATCCCAGGGGCCGGGCCAGTCCTGGCGACCAGGACCCACCGGCAAGAACGAACTGGCCCGCCCGGAATGTTCCCCGAGTTGTCCGGACGGCGTCGATGCGTCGGTTGCTGAGTTCCCAGTCGATCAGTTCGGTTTTGGGTTCTATTCGTGCTCCTTGTTCTTCTGCCAGTTGCAGGAGAGTCTGGACGACGGACAGCGGCTCGGCGTGTGCGTCACCTTCGAAGTACGTACCACCGATGACGGAGCAGGTGATTGCAGGTTCGATTGTCAGGACCTCGTCTTTGTCCAGGACCCGGCCTTCGACACCGTAGGGGCGCAGGGTCTCCATTTCGTACACGGCATGGTCCAGGCCTTTTTTCGTCCGGCAAGGATAGAGACCACCGTATTTCTTCAGCTGCATGTTGGCAGCGGCGGACTCTTCGATTTCGTCGTAAAGCGCCCGGCTCCTCAGGGACAACATTGTGAGCGCATCGACTGCATGATGCATCTGTTTCTGTGTGGAACAGCGGGCGAAACGCAGCAGCCAACGGACCATCTGCCAGTTGCAGCGAGGTTTGATGTAAAACGGGCTGTCGGGGTCAAAAAGCCAGCGAAACCCCTGGAAAATTGCGCCGGGCATTGGAAGCGGAAACGAGTGGCTGGGTACGATCAAGCCACCGTTGCCATACGAGCAGCCGTGCCCGACCTCGCCCTTGTCGATCAAGGTCACTTTTGCGCCACGGCCCGTCAGGTAGTAGGCGCAAGCCGCACCGACGACTCCTCCGCCTACGACCAGGATGTCGTCTTTGATTTGCATGTGCGGTGTACTCTTTTTGGTTCGGCGTGGACGTGGCGGTCGAGGTCACGTATTGTACACGGGCGCGAACACGTTGTTGAGAGCTTCCCCTATGTCGAAACAACCTTTGGGCGAGCCACTGGCCCAGTTTGGTGGTGCCGCCGACGATTTTACGACACGCCCGGTCATCGCTGGCCGCAGGGGGGTGGTTGCGTCCGGGCATTATCTCGCCAGCGAAGTTGGCATGCACATCCTGCGTGGCGGTGGCAATGCTGTTGACGCAGGTGTGGCCATGGGTTTTTGCCTGGCTGTTCTTGAGCCGCATCTGAACGGGATTGCCGGTGAATCGCCGATTCTCATCCACCACGCCGCGTCGAAACGCGTGGTCGCGATCAACGGTCAGGGTGTGGCTCCGCGGGCTGCCACGATCGACTGGTTTTCGGAGCGGGGTTACGGACTGATACCCGGTGACGGGTTGATTGCCGCCACGGTGCCCAGTCAACCCGACAACTGGATCACCGCGTTGACGCAGTTCGGTACGATGTCGCTGGAGACCGTGCTGTCACCGGCGATCGACTTGGCGCGTAACGGTTTCCCGATGTATCACGGACTGCGGACGGCGATCGATAAGTGTCGAGAGCGATTTGCGGCCGAGTGGCCCGGTTCGGCCGCGATTTACTTGCCCGAAGGTTGCGTGCCCCGCTGGGGAGATAAGTTCGTCAATCGCGCTTGGGCGGACAACATGGAATTGCTCGTGCGGGCTGAACGATCGCACCTGGGGCAAGGTCGTTCGAAGGCACTTGCTGCCGCGCGCGACGTATTTTATCGGGGGCATGTCGCCGAACGGATCGCCGAGTTTTGCGATCGGACCACGGTGCGCGACGCGACGGGAGGAGAATACGGCGGACTCCTGAGGTACGAGGACCTGGCGGCGTTTCACTGCGAGGTCGAAGAGCCCGTCAGCGTTGACTACCATGGTCTTGATGTCTGGAAGTGCGGTCCCTGGACGCAGGGCCCCGTATTTCTGCAGATGCTGAGATTGTTGGAAGGGTTCGACCTTGGTGGACTGGGTCATAATTCACCGGACTACATCCACACCTGGATCGAGTGTGCCAAGCTGGCCTTTGCCGACCGCGAGTTCTACTACGGCGATCCGGCGTTTGCCAATGTGCCGCTGGACCTGCTCTTGTCGCGCGCCTACGCCGAACAGAGGCGACAACTGATCGATTCTTCCAGGAGTTCGTTGGAACTTCGTCCTGGTGATCAGGCGCCGCGGCCACTAAAACTCATTCTGGGGGATGACCGCTCCTACAACGGCGATACGACACACGTTTGCGCCATTGATTCACAGGGCAACATGATCGCAGCGACCCCCAGTGGCTCCTGGATTCCCAGCAATCCGGTCATTCCCGAACTCGGATTTCCACTTGGAACAAGGGCGCAGATGTTCTCACTCGACCCGGAGCATCCCAATGCGCTGGCACCGGGAAAACGGCCCAGAACCTCCCTGACCCCGTCCCTGGTGACCAAAGATGGCCAGCCGTTCATGGTCTTCGGAACGCCGGGTGGCGACCAGCAGGACCAGTGGACCCTGCAGTTTTTTCTGAATCTCGTGGACTTTGGCATGGACATCCAGCAGGCCCTGGACGCGCCGACCTTTCACAGCCAACATTTTCCCAGCAGTTTCTATCCTCGGGCACAGTACCCCGGTCGGATTGTCATGGAGCAGACGATCCCCGACTCTGTTCGTGACGCGTTGGCGCGGCGCGGCCATGAAATCGAGGTAGGCCCGGCGTGGTCGCATGGCCGTGTTCTTGGTGTTCGCATCGACGTAGAACACGGGTTGATCTTTGGCGGGGCCTCGCCCCGCGGAGAAACCGGCTATGCGATGGGTTGGTGATGGACCGCCATTGGGGATCGCAACACCCGCAAGTCAACCGTTCATGGTTTGTTCGCTGCGAGGAGTGGACTGGATTCGCCCGCCAGAAGGAACTGGAATGTCTACCGGATAAGATGTGAACAAGGTGGCGCGATAGGCAGGTGACAATCTTTTCATCCAACCGGAAAGAGCCGTGTCGGTCTGGAATGCGAGAACCAAGATGTCGCACATCAGTCGCATGTGCTGGTCGATATCCTGCGGCAGCCCATCTGCGGGTCGTTCTCGGTCCGGCTTTTCTAGCGTCGGCCGCCAACCTTGAAATCGCTCAAATACGGTCTGCTGTTTGAACGGTCACCTTCTCGCCATGTTGGTAGATTCGAGGACGTTTGAAACTACATTGTCAGGTGTTCGTGATCGCACAGAGCGGTACGCCGTCGACAAGGCATCACAAGTGCTGCAATTTCAAGCCACTCCTGGTGCAGGCCTGAGTTGGGCTTCATAAGCTACCGATATTCATTGTACACCCTTTCCTATGCGGCAATCCAGACCTTCGCACTTGCAACGAATTCACAGTTCAAGTTGCGAACGTTTTTTGATTACTTAGTAGCCTTCCGTACCGTCACGACCTGTGTTCAGGAAAGGTCTTCATGTAACACGGTCCACGTTGACGCGCAATGTCCGACTGGATTTCTACGGTCCGATGTTTTGCGATAGGATCTCCTGCTTATTCATGGTAGTTTGACAATCCGTCTTTTGGGGGCTTCTTCTTGGCGGTGATTGTGCGAACTTGTCATTAAAAGTGGCGACAGTGTTTTTTCTCCTGAGAGTGCCCCGCCATGGTTTTACAGAGGCCGCTTGCTCTGTCCGGCGTCTGGTAGCATTCAGGGTATTTCTAGGCGTTTCAGAATGAATTGGCGAAGAGCACGCATTGTCGTCCTGTTTGTGATTGTTGCGGTGTCGGCTGTTTGGATTTGGAATTGGCAACGGCTGGATTCTCAACGGGTGCCCATTCGTAATGTTGTGTTGATCAGCATTGACACGTGCCGCGCCGACCACCTGGGGTGCTATAACCCGGAGCGACAAACGAGCCCGCACATTGATCGCATTGCTCAAGATGGTGTGATGTTTGTCAACGCGCACTCGACCAATCCAGTTACGCTTCCGGCACATTGCTCCTTGTTGACCGGTACCACACCCCCGTTTCACCGTGTCCGCGACAACATCAACTATCGTTTGGGTGATTCAAACGACACGCTGGCGGAAATTCTGCGAGAGGACGACTTTCAGACGGGGGCATTCGTAGGGGCCTTTATGCTTGACTCGAATTTCGGGCTTGACCAGGGCTTTGACACGTACAACGACGACATGCGAGGGAGCAATGCTTCGAGCATCGACAGCCAACCCAACCAACGCACGGCAGGCCAGGTCAATCGTGCCGCCACCGCGTGGCTCGAGGCCCATCACGAGGAACCGTTTTTTTTGTTTTTGCATTATTATGATCCACACGCATTTTACGGTCCTCCCGAGCCGTTTGCTTCGCAATACGCAAAAGACCCTTATGCGGGGGAGATCGCGTACACGGACCACTGTATCGGCCAGTTGGTTTCAATGTTGAAAGCCATGGGGGTTTATGACTCGACACTCATCATCATTACTTCCGATCATGGTGAAAGCCTGGAGGAGCACGGTGAAAAAACGCATTCTTATTTCATCTATCAGAGCACGATACAGATTCCGTTCATTATGAAGGTGCCCGGAGGACCGCAGGGCAAGAAGGTTCAGTGCCCGGTCAGCATCACGGATGTTCTACCGACGGTCCTCGGTTTGTTGGGCAAGGAGGTCCCTCGACATGTCCAAGGGGTTGATCTGTCGGCTGATTTGTTCGCTGATACGGCCCCTGAGCGGGATCGATTTATCTATATGGAATCACTCTATCCGACCAAGTACGAGTGCAATCCGCTGTTTGGTTTGGTAAATGGCCGGTGGAAGTATATTTGGACGACAAACCCTGAACTTTACGACGTGCGGAGTGACTCCATGGAAACGGTCAATGTTGTCAAGGACCATGTCGAGGTTGCCCGGCAACTTCAAGATCATTTGAAGATGATGCTGGCGGAACAGTCTCCAACGGATGCCGGCGACCAGATTCAACCGGCGGATACGGAAACGATGCAACGTCTTCGCTCGCTCGGGTACATCGGTGGTGGCCGTCTCAACGAAGTCGACCAAATTGATCCGAATGCAGAGGATCCGAAAGAATTTGTGCAGGTAAACGAGCACCTTATGTCTGCCTGGGGACGTTTCAACGATAATCGTTTCGCCATGGCGCGGGAGAAGTGTTTGGAGATTATCTCCGAGCGGCCGAAAGTACTCGCTCCCTATGTGATTCTTGGAAGAATTGCCCACAGGCAAGGTCGTCATGCTGACGCGGTGTCTCATTTCTCAGAATACCTGGCGATCGCCGCCTCCAAGAAGGGATTAACTGACGAGGGAAAAGTGGTTCGCTTCGATAACAGCATGGCGGACGTCCACGTACAACTTGCCGGGGCCCTGCTTTCGGTGGGGAGGGTCGAAGAGGCGATAGGGCACTTTCAACTCGCGCTGGAAACGGAGATTGCACCCACGGTTGACCTCTCGAATCTTGATGCAAGGGAGCAGCAAACTGGTTCACTTCCCGAGCTGAGCAATGATCCGTCCCATACAACCAAAACAGTTGACAGTAAGGAGTATTTTGCACGTGGTTTAGCGCTGATGCACCAGGGTCACAGTGAGTCAGCACGAGAGAACTTCACAAAATCGGGTCAGCGTAACCAGAAGGTCGTGTACTTCATGAACAATCTTGCCTGGACGCTGGCAACCCATCACGATCCAGCGATCCGTAAACCTGATCAGGCAATGCTTCTGGCAGAAATTGTTGCTAGTCTGACGCAGCGTCGCAACTCAATGTTTCTCGATACGTTGGCTGCAGCCTACGCGGCGACGGGTCATTTTGACGAAGCAATCCGGGTCATGCAACACGTGATCGACCGGGCTTCAGCAGTGGGCGATGTCGACGCGGCCAATTTATTTCGTCAGCGTCTCGAATCTTACCAGCAATCGACTCCTTTCCGGGAAAGAACCGGCACATCGCCACCTGACTAGCGCATGGTCAGGACCGCCCGGACAGGTTTTGAGGACGCAGTGATAAGCAGTCACTGCAGGTCGATTTGCAACGGTCAGAGACGCACTCCGTGCTTATCGTACTGGCCGACACGAACGATCACCGTGTCGTTTTACCGATGCGCCGACTGTTCACCCTCATGAGGTACCGGTAAGCATTCCTGGGCAGCAAACCAGTGGCAACACACCGCCTTTTTGATCGACGGTGTACCCAATGATTGAAATCCAACACGTATCGGGTAAGTTGGACCAATTGAAAGTCGTTTTGGGTATCATGAGATCCAACGAGTTCCAATCTTTTGGAACAGTACTTACCGCCGAATTAGCTTCTGGGAGGCCGATCAACCGTGCGATGCACTGCTCTACAACTTGCGATGGTCTGGGTCGTGGCTCTGTGTGGGACTGCGTTACCCGTGGGTGCTGATACTCAGGGGATTCAAGTCACAGATGTTGACGGTGGGGTCAGGCAAGTGTGTCTCGGCCCGCTACGGGGCGGCGGTGCCCGTGCGATCACCATCACGCTAGGTGATCCGACGTCACTGGATCTTCGGGTCCATTTTGCCAAGGCACCTTTCTCGGGGACGCGGCTGGATGTGGAGGTTAACGGTACGGCTCTTCTGCCTTACTTTGCTTTCGGGGGTGACACTCGGTATGACAACGTGCGCGGGTTGGAAAACAGGCGGCCGCCTATTGCCACGATGGAGGGCCGGTGGCTGATCCCGGAAGATCTGCTGCAAACCGGTGAGAACCAGCTGAAACTTTCGACCAGTGGCGTACTGCCCAGCGATGTGCTGAACCAGATCGGTCCCGCACAGCTTCTGGTTGTTGATTGGGTCACGCTCCGCCCGGCCGATGGAGGGATGCTGCCTAGCTACGCCAATTCAATTTACTACGACTTCGCAATCTGGTCGCAGGGTTATGCCTGGGGTCGCGGTGGGCAGCGGCGTTTCTACTATGACAACGCACTGCTCGGAGTAATCAATGGAAACGGGATGCCAAACATTACGCCTGGTCTGGGAACGGTTGCCGCTGCCTGGGACGCGAAACGCGGCGCCGAAAGGTTGTGGCTCGACTGGGGGTTCCGTGATTTCGAGTTTTACACCATCTGGTCGTTCTGCGGCCAACCCGACCTGTGGGCGAAGTTTGTCAATGTGGATGATGACCTGGAGACACAGTCTGACTTTCACGATCAGACGATCTTCAAGCACTTAACCCCATCCTACGAGCCGGCGCAGGGTGCTGATGTCCTGATCTACGATGTCGAAAAATGGAAAGCCGCCTTGGAACCGGCTATCCGCCACGTCGCCCCGTACGCGAATTACTATAACGTGAAATGTGAGCAACACGGGCCGTGGGGCCAGGGATTCGGCGATGACGGCCAAGCGTTTGCCGACTACGGCTACGACGGCGATGTGTGGGCGAGTAACTATTACCAGGCCATGAAAACGGTGCGAGATCTCGTCCAGAAGTACGATCCGGAAGACGGACGTGTTGAAGAGCAGAACCACTGGCTCCCGTCGATCCGTGCGGTGCTGTTTGATACGGCCTTGCGTCGCGGCCAGCCCATGGCCGACATGATCGATATTCTAACCACTCATTTCGGATCTTTGGCCGATTATGACAAGGACGCTAACGGCCATGTGGTTCCCGGCGAAACGTTGCACCTGCAATATCCTACCGCCACAAGATTTGAAAGCGGAAAGCGCAAAGACTGGATCAGTCACGTTACAGAGAATGGCGTTCAGTGGATTAAGGATTCGACCTATCCCGAGGTCGCAATCGATTTTAATCGCTATCGCCTCAGTCGCCACGAAGCTGACATGAAATTAGCCGATCCTGAAACGCACCGTTGGGGCAGTGGCAAACCATTTGATTATCGTGTGGGTTTGCGTGGCGATGAATTTATGTACAACTCGGAAAACGGCATCTGGCAAGGGTACTCTGCACCGTCGCCGTATCAATATTTGCAGGGCATGTTTGCCTATAGCTTGTTGCCCACCGGGCAGGGCGAACCACGTGATCTGAATATCACCACGCGACAGTCGATCACGGAAACCAGTGAGATGAATGTGAACCTGTATGGCCACTGGATCGACGGAGCAGGGTACAGTAAACGCCTGCGTACCGTGGACCCGCTCTATGGTGACATGTTCGGCTGGACCGGCAACGAACACTGCAATTATGGCGACTACATTACCATGGTCGGTATCAAAGACCACCATCATCGCCAGGAACCTCATAACGCGTTTGGGTTGGTTCGCCGCCAGTGCTATGCCTTTCTGACGACTGGAACGCTTTACCCGTCATGGCTGGGGGATCGTCATGATCGAGACCTGTTCTCCAAAACACTCGTGCAGCAGTTTGAGGGTCGAACCTACCTGTGCGTTTATGCTGCCAACTTCGCGAGCAGACCGCAGACACTCGATGTTGTCTTTCCTTTAAGCTTGCCCGCTGGCGGCATCGGGTTGGTTTACGACGAGCAGGCGTGGGACTGGGCAGTCCATGAAAAACGTGTTTTGGGCGCGGGCCCGCACCAGCGAGTGACACATGAAGTGGCGCCCCTGGGGGCGTGGATGATGGCGATTCCGCTGCCTGGAGGGGCATTGGCTGCGTCACTCGGATTACCAGGGGCACCCTCGCCGAGCGAACCCGCGATAGACGGGCACGTCAAAGAGGGAAAGCCCGTGCTTCGTTTCGAGTCCAGCAGCCCCGGTGATCAACGGGAGCAGATAGAGGTAGCTCGGGAGGCACGGTTCCGTCCGCAGGATCGAATCGAACTTTCAGAGCCCGCGGTGATGGATGGCCAGTATGAACTTCAGGAGCCGCCGCAGCCTGGTCAACGGTTATGGTGGCGTGTTCGTGCGATCGACAAACGCGGACGGGGTGGTCCCTGGTCTTCTCCAGAACCGTTCATTTATGCCTGGCCCGAGTACGCGAAAAAATACGCTCCTCAGCAAAGGCAGAAGCACGATGCCTGGAGGGAATTGCCGCATTGGGACTGGCTGGACCAGGTCCACGAGACGGAGACGCCGAATCTGGCATGGAAAGGTGAAGTCTTCGGGAGCGGTGGAAAAATGAACGCGGCCAGTCGTGCTGCCGACGGGCAGGCCGGCAGTTCATGGCGGAGCAGTCCTCACCGGGCAAGCTCCGACTTGCCCGCGGAGTGGGCCGTGATCTGGCCGCAGTCGCAGTCGATCTCGGTGATCAAAATTCTCTGGGACGAGGAGGTGCAGCCCAGCAGTTTTTCCGTCCAGGTCTCTAACGATGCACAAGAGTGGACTGACCTGATGACCAGTCAGGAAGCGCCGGACGCAATGACGTCCATTTTACTGGACCAGGCTGTTGCGGCAAGTTATTTGCGCATCGAAATTCGCGGTGCTGTCCAAGAGAACGACAACGTTGGCATCCGTGAAGTATTTGTTCAGTGACAGATAAGAGTTGGTGTTGCTAAACCGGTTTATTATTGCGGGGACGGTTTCACGTTTTACACGGAAACGTCAACGCGCTGAGAGAACTTCGGGGGGATGCAGTTCTCAATTCACGTCAATTTTTTCTGGTTGGTGACCAGCACGGTAAGGTGGGATCCGGCTTGGAATTTTCCGGGAGCAGGTGTCGTGTGGATTTTGACTGTCGACAAGGTTTTCCACCCGGTGACCTACGGTGGCCCGGATTCTCCCAGTGGCTCAATTGTCGATAAGCCCCCGAATTGTTCCCTGCCGATCTTTCCGTGCTGACTCGTTGTTTCCGGGATTCTCTGCGCCAGATCAAAAACGACTAGCGAATCATTTTCATAGAGGATGGGCAATTCCATCGACAAGGCACGGGGTGATCTCCAGGTCACAAAATGTGTTACGCCAAATTCCTGAGCAAAGCGACGTAACCCAGTTTCATCCAGATCCTCAAATTTTCTTTTTTCAATACGCTTCAGTGTCTGTCCACGATGACGGATGGCGATGTGCTCGGGAATATCGTAAAAGGCGAGCAATCGGTCTCGATGTTCTTTGAATTCTTCCACTCCTCTGTAGGCATAGTCTTCAAACGAAATTGGATAGAAGAATCGTCGCTTCGAAGACGAGGTCCAGGAACACCGAAACGGAATAAGAAATAAGGCGTCTACGGACGAATGATCCCGTGCCCACAACTGCACATCCAGCATGTCCGGGACACGAGATTTGTGGATGGTGTCACTCTCTGCCCGGGCGTTGAGAAGAAAGAAGGAGCAATACAAGAGAGACATTATCCACAGCAAGGGTGTTGAGCGGGCACCATTCAGTAAAACAGCGATCGTAGCATCGCGTGATCTCCAGTGAGAGCATACGAGCAGAGCACAAAGGGACATTGCCACGATCAACACTATTGCACGAGACGTGACATCGGGATTGGAATGCATGGCATTCCAGGTCAGATTGGAATGGATCCGAGTTAACAGGCTGGCTGCGCTCGACGGATCGTTGGTGATCCTCAAGAAACTGGTGACCCATAACAGGATGACAATCCCAGACAGCAGGTTACAGACGTTTCTTGCTGCCGGGGAACTCGAAAAATGAAAGGGCCCAAAATGACCCTCGCCAAGATCGAGAACACAAAACGCGATCGTCATGTATCCGATCAGAATATATTCACCACCCAGGAAGGGAAGGATGAAGAAAGAGGACGCCATCAACATTCGCAACGGGTGACCCGATTGTAGATTGTCAAGCAGATAGCCAAACACCAGCGGAAGGCTGACAAGCGAGAGGAGCGAAATCGATCTTAAACCGGTGATACCCACCAGTAGGGGGATTTCAAGTAGCATTCCCAGGACTTGTGAAACAGACAGAAATGCAACAGCTACGAGCGTGCAGATCCAAAGATGGCAGTACTTGTCAGAAAAGTGAACTCGCCTTTTCCAACTGAGAAAGGCAAGTACATTCCACTGGATCACGGCCGGCCAGGCATATTGCCAGCGAAAATTAAAGCACCAGGGCCAATGATGTTGGTTGAGACGCATTCCTGTAAAAAGTTCACTTTTTTCCAGTGGAGTTCCCGCCATCGTTGAAGTGGCTATCATCCCCGGTGCCAGAATGATCACAGTGACAAACCCTAAAAAAACCACTCGCCAAATACTTGCCTTGTGCGCAGAAAATTGCCACAAAAAATAGAGGCCGATGGCCGTTGCAGCATACAGGCCAATCATGGGATGCAGGAGCCCTGCATACAGGAGGAACAGGTAGGACCAAACCCAGTGTCTACCGGTCAGGGCCAGTGCGATGCCAATCAAGGCAGCACCAATGGCACCATTGGCTGCATAGGGCATAAATGTCCATTCTGAATCAAACCCGTAGTTGGCAAGATTGAGTCCCCACGGGTATGCCAAGTACGCAAAACACGTAGCCAGGAGGGCGACGATTTTGTTTTCGGAAACAACGCGAACCAGTAGGAACACTCCCAATCCTAATCCGAGCCCGTGTAACAGAGAGAAACACTTGGTGACAGGAAACGGTTCGATGTCAAACTGCGTGTACAAAAGCGTGGGAACCCAGTTCTGAATGCTCGCGGCGACAGCAGCGGGTCGCCAGATTCTTACCAAGTAGGGTCCCAGATAGTCATTGTCAAACCGTTCCGGGTATTTCGATGCGTAGGCATAGAAAATAGGAGTGTCATCGCTCAAATGATGGTTGCTCAGACGTAGATGAAAATCTTGCAAATGAATGCAACTGTAGGTAGCGAGCACTACCGCCAGTACAAGATAGACCACGGCATCGCTACTGCTCAGTAAAGTCCAGAGACGCTTAATGTACATCATTCCTCTGGTTATGTTCCTACCAAGGCTCACCCCAATCCATTGGAGTTGGTGTCCGGTTTCACTGACTTGACAATCTTTTTCACTTCAAGGACTTCGCCGGTCCGCGAAGACTCATCCGGCCAATGCCTTCCATCGGGTGGTAAGGAGATCCACTGGCCGAACCACCGATTTAGAGAGAGTGGTTAAATCTAAAGAACGAAGCGGCCTGGCCTCGAACTCGGCTTCCCTGTCATCGTACGGGTGAAAAGGATTTTAACCCCGGTTCCCCCTTGAGTGAAGTTTAGGTTTCGACCGGTGTTCAAGGAAAATATCCAGTGTTTTTCCGGGTTTGAGAAATACGGCAGCAGGTGTTTGGTAGGTGATATCGGTTTGTGATCACCTTTGGCGTCAGGCTTGTTAGACGGTTCCCGGCACCCTGACGCAGACCCTCGCGATTGCACGGAGTCCGTTTTCGTTTTGCTTGCCTTTTTCCCTGGCGGAAAATTTTCAAGGAGCTGTACAGGACTTCAAGTGTGATTGATCACGGCTGTAGCATTTCCATGGCGTCAGGGTGGTGGGACAGTGCAGTTTGGTCGCTCTGGCGCGTCAAGGTCGTGTGGCTAGCCGTCGGTCAACCAATGGTGCTGCAGGAGCGTTGGCTCGAAATTTTGGAAAGTGGCCGTCAAGTCTGCCATCGAGAAACGTTGGCGCGCGCCTGTCCCGTATTTTCTGGCGGACAAAGGGACCTGATGATTTTGTCTTGACCGAAAACTGGCATGGCACAGGAGACCTGGTGGTTCCATGGGAACGGTTCCGGTTGCGGGTGTTCCGTAGGGAGTTGTCTGGCATTCACTTCGCGACTGGTTATAATCCATGCCCAGTTGATGTCTGGAAATATTTCTCCGCACCCTTGGATAGCAGCTATCGGTTTCCGGAAATGCACGGTGTGTTCAATCGGCGGTCATGTTAAACGACGTCTCCAACGCTAAAATTCAATTCCTCAGTGACAACGCATCGCCAGTTTGTCCCGAGGCCTGGGAGGCTATGGAACAGGCCAATCGCAGTCTGGACTCGGCCTTTACGATCGCTTACGGAGATGATCCGATAACGGCCGAGGCGACGCAACGAATTCAGGAAGTTTTTGAAACCGATTGCGAAGTGTTTTTTGTCTTTAATGGATCTGCAGCCAACTCCCTGGCTCTGGCAAGTATTTGTCAGCCCTTTCACGGAATTGTCGCTCACCCATTTGCTCACGCGGAAACCGATGAAGCCAACGCACCGGAATTCTTTACAGGCGGGGCCAAGCTCCTGCATCTGGATGGCGCTCAGGGCAAGATGAACCCGCGGGGGATGACAAATCTTCTCAAGCGTGGCCACGGTGTTCATTCAGCCAGAATTCGAGCCGTGACGATCACGCAAGCCACCGAAGTTGGGACCATCTATTCTGTGGACGAAGTGCGTGAAATCACCTCGCTGAAACAAAAACATGCTGAAATGGATTTCAAGTTCCATATGGACGGTGCGCGTTTTGCCAATGCGCTGATAGGACTGGGGAACGTTTCTCCCAAGGAAATCACGTGGCAAGCGGGGATTGACGTACTCACCTTTGGTGGCACAAAAAACGGCTGCCCGGGAACTGAGGCACTGGTCTTTTTCGAGAAGGAACTTGCGAGAGAATTTGCCTGGCGTCGCAAACAGGCCGGCCAGCTTGCGTCGAAGATGCGTTACTTGGCTGCCCCCTGGATTGGGATTCTCAAGAATGACGTTTGGCTCAAGAATGCTCGGCATGCCAACGATCACGCGCAGAAGCTGGCCAGCGAATTAACCGCGTTTTCCGAGATAACCCTGCCGTTCAAGGTTGAAAGCAACGCCGTGTTTGCACGGTTGCCAGAGGGAGTCGCCCAGGGACTGCATGAACGCGACTGGCTGTTCTATGAGTTTGCGGCTGCTGATGTCTGGCGCTTTATGTGCACCTGGAACACCACATCGGAAGCAATTCAGGCATTGATCGAAGACGTACGACAAATCATCGCCAGGTCATCGGCATGATCACCTGTGAGGGTGAGTCCAATCTGGGGGCGGCTCGGAAGTTGATCAAATGGGTTGCTGTGTCTGCCACCAGGTGTCGGCGCGCTCGGCTCGTTTGGCGTTGTGACCTGTTCAAACCGGATCATCAATGAACCAACCAGGAGAACACAGAATGTACGGCCGGATGATTGTCACCCTGTTGATGGCCACGTGGACAGGGTGGACTTTGGATTGGATGCATGGGGAAGAAGTGCCCGCCGGGGAACGTCGGATCCTCTACAACAGTGATGGAGGTGAGGCATTTGCTGATTTCTGGACAGCAGCAGCTCCTCTGGAGGAAATCGATGGTGCACGGATGAAGACCATCATGGAAAATTCGGTCGACGAAATGGCCAAGGTGGGGGTGAACACTCTGGCCACCTGTGTTTGGGACCGTTTTCAGACCATGGCGCCGTCTCAGGTTTGTCCGGACCCGATGCAGAAATACATCGCTCCGCGCGAGGCGGGTTTGGACCCGTTGGAGACGATCAGTGGGCGTTGCCATCAGCGGGGGATAGAGTTTCTGGCGTGTTTGCGAATGAACGACCGTCACCGTGGCGGCGACGTGGCAAACAAAGGACAATTCATCCGGGACAATCCTCAATGGCTTCTGGAAGGCGCACCCGGGGGAATGGACTACGCTCAGCCGCAGGTTCGAGAGCAAGTGTTGCAATTCATTGAGGAACTACTCGACCAATACGAGGTGGACGGGCTTGAATTTGATTACATGCGCTGGTGTCACATGTTTGAACCCGGCGAGGGGTCGCAGCATTCCCATTTAATGACTGATTTTGTGGACAAGACTCGTGAGTTACTGGCTGTGGCGGCTCAGCGCCGCAAGTGTCGCCGCCTGGTTTTAGGAGTGCGCGTTCCCCAGACATTACGGGAGTGTCATCATCTGGGATTTGATGTGGCCACCTGGATCAGAAAGGGGCTAATCGACTACGTTGTGCCTACGGATTTTTTCTACACGGACCCGAATACGAACATCGAAGATTTCGTGAAACTGGCGCAAGGCACCCCTTGTAAGATTTACCCTGCCATTCACCCGATGATTTGTGAAGGGAATCGTCCCAATCTGAATAGTCCTGCCAACTACCGGGCCGTGGCACGTAATTTCTATGCCAGCGGGGCTGATGGAGTTGAAACTTACAACTATCAATACCACTGGGCCGGAAATCACGCTGCAGGCTATCCGGGCCCCGCCTACATGTGGCCAGCGGCACTCGGGTATTTACGAGAATTGCGGGATCCGACGCTGATTGCGCAAAGGGATCGCCATTACCGTTTTTATCAGATATGGGAACAGAAGTCGCCAGTGGGCGTTGTCAAAAATCAACGCATCAAGCTGAACCGTGGGCAACCCGATTTACAGGGCCGCCGACACTTTTATTTGGCCGAGGATCTGAGTGACCCTGGCTTACGAGCCACTTTACAGTTCAAAGCCGTGGGGCTGACGCAAAAGGAAGCTCTGGAAATTCATCTCAATGGAATCAAAGTTCCGAGTCGTTACATCATTCGAAAGTTTGACGAAGATGGGCAGAACCAGTGGCAGGGGCGTCGTTTGGACGCCTTTTGTTGGTACATTATCGATTTGAATTGGAAGACAATCAACGTACCGCTTGTTTGCGGGGACAACGAAATCGGGATCCGGCTGATTTCAACAGAAGACGAGCGCGGCGGCCGCGTCGAAGTGAGCGAGTTGGAAGTGTATGTCTATGTGCGCAGTTAGCTGATTCGGTGCGATAGATATCAGGTGCGCGTAGCCGGCGGGTACTTTGCCTCGGGTACTTTGCCTAGTGAGGCCCCACCGTTTAGCCATCATCCGGATGAATCAGCTTGGACCAGACCAATTCATCCATGTTCAAATTGAATGTTCGCACGCTCCCATCCGTTAAAGCTCCGTTCATGACTTCCGCGTGCCAGGTCCGGGCGCGGAAGAGGTCGCTCCTTTTCGACGGTGGAGCGAGCGCGTTCTTCGATACATCATGCCAATACTCATAGGCTGCTGTGTGTGGATGATCCTTGGGTACGATATGCGCAAACATGGCGGCATCTAACGCGGGGTAACATAGGGCGGGCCTGTTCCAATTGGCATCGGTGTATTCAGCCAGCATGATCGTGTGGGTGCCACCGTCGGGAACCGTAGCAATCGAGTAGTGACTCTTCCAACTGCGACGTGGAGGGCAAGCCCAGTAACACCATCCTTCGTTGGCAGGTGCTCCCTCGTGAACACGATTGTGTCCCAAGAGCAGATAGTTAGCGCCATAGCTGCTGACATGCCCTTGTCCTCCCCGGGCAACGGTGTCATGCGAGGGACAGTGGTAAGCAGGGACCCGTGATTTTGCGCCCCACTGACTCCAGAAGACGCCCACCTCATAACCGAGTGCCTGGAATTGGCCCCACATGGGATCAGTTGCTTGAAGATGCATACCCCAAATGAGCGCATAGCCAGTGCTTTCGTTATGTTGAATCGTGAGCTCGTATAGGTCGTGTTGTTCCAGGTAGGGAAGAATGATGTGATAAAGACTGTGGTTATGTTTAGGGCTGCAACGCGCGAGTTCCGGAAATTCGCCGCGGTTTGCAGAAGCGTAATGGTGGATTGCTGTACTTTGCTGGTTAAGATTGTTGGCACACTCCAGGCGTTGTGCGGCTCGACGTGCCAATTGAATTGCAGGTAACAGGAGTGCGATGAGAATGGCAATGATGAACATCACAACCAGAAGCTCTACAAGGGTGAAGCCGGCGGATGTTTTGCCATGACGCATTGGAATCTCCGGGAACAACGAAAAAGGGGGTCGTGGGAAATAGTGAAAAGATTTTATCAGCTCTGCTTGTCACCAGCAAGGAAACGAAAAAACTTAGAGAGGTTTGCGATTTTGATCGGCACGTGTATCGTTCGGGAAATTGGAAGGCCTTCGATTCCACCCGGAAAGGCGTCAAAAAAGGAACGCCAACTATTGCGGCGTGAGTTGGAGAGGCATAAAATTTTGTCCAGATTGGATGTTGCCCTGAGGAAATACAAGGATTCTCGATTGCATCTGAGCTATTCTTGGTAGGTAGCGGGAAGAAACGCGCATATCCAAAAACTCAACTGAAAACACAAGAGGAAACATCTAGCAATAGATGTGGAAGCAAATGGAAATCCTGGAACAGTTCCTGCCCAAAGAATTAGAGGATCGCGTCGAAGGGATTCTTCTCAACTCGCACTTTAGATGGTTCTTCAATGCAGAGGATACACCAAATCCAAAAAACAATTTTGCGACGATAGATACAGTGGATTCTGTCATGACACCCCAATTCACACATGGTGTGTTTTCGGAGGGCACGATCAATTCGACTTTTTATGAAATCGCAAAACAAGTGCTGGATAAAGTTGCCGAAGAACTGAAGATAGACATAAAAGAAATTCTCAGGATTAAAACCAATTTGCTTTTGAATAATACAGGAATCGGGGAAGATAGTTATAACAGGCCGCACGTTGACTTAGTAACTCCTCATCACGTTGTGCTGTACTATGTGAATGACACGGATGGCGATACGATCATCTTCGATGAAAAGTATGATGCAAGCGAATTGGAGCTACTGAATCCGAAAAGAGTGCCGCCTCGAAAGGGGAAGGCTGTTTTTTTTAACGGCGAACACTATCACGCGAGTTGCAATCCGATTAAATCAAAAAAGAGGGTAGTGATTAATTATGATGTGGTTGTTTCCTGATTTCGGAAACGTCGAACGTGGAGGAGTTTAATAGCTGGCCCGGGAAAACGATCGTTGTTGATCACATAAGAAAAACACTTTGGCCGTCAGTTGCACCTGCCTGGAACAAGGAAACAATGGATGATCATGGACGAACCGGCTGTCGTCCACTCTCTTTCCCGGCCTTGGTGAGACCGTTGGTGTTGAAGCAGAGTGTCCGAGCAGCACGTTTCGACACTGTACTGCAGCTGACCAATGTGTTTGAGTCAGAGGAACTGAGGAGAAGTATGAAGTGTCAGATCGAGAGCGTTGGATCACTGTTGGGGTAGTTTCGTGGCGGAAGTTGCCGGTGGATGTCGGGTTGTTCAAGCTGCAGACCCCTTCTTCCTTTCAGTGTTCGTCACACCGATTAGCAGGAAAGGGTGAATGTACAGACTGCGAGTGAAGTTTTTGAAACAGAAGGAATCCGGCCAAGGAAAAACTATGGGACGTCACTTGTCATATTTGCTGTGCTCCGTACTAGTTCTTATGCTGTCCGGGTGTGGAAACTCGGAAGTGGGCAAAGTCTATGGCACGGTGACCTTAGATGGCGAACCTTTGCCCAATGCGGTCATTGAGTTTATTCCGACCGATGGCGAAGGTCGCAACTCCTTTGGATGGACGGACGAGGAAGGCAAATATGACATGCAATGTGCTCGTGATCGCGATGGAGCCTGGATCGGTGAAAACAAAGTTCTCATCAGCACTGCTGACGTGCTGGACGAACGTGACGAAAACGGTGAGGATCGCTATTCACCGGAACTGGTCCCCGAAAAATATAGTAATGAAGTCCGTACCGTTGAATCCGGAACGAATCTTATTGATTTTTTTTTGATGAGTGACGAACCTTAGCCCGACGTTATGGAGTTCTATACCGTTTGACGATAGAATGAGCGTAGTGGGTGCTCTGGCGAGACTCTGGCGAGAATGGTGCAACTGGCGCTGCAATGGTTGAGGAAAGCCTGCCGCACTATTGGATTTTGTTGTCGAGCCCGGGGTTAGTGTGGCGATCAGACTTCATGGACTGCTGACGCCGTGACCTCCTGAAGACGGAACGCCCATCCCAAACATTATTTTCCCTGATTTATTGTCCTTATCCTATTCGCTTTGAGGATCAATTTATGGTTCGGCGTCGTTGCCAAACTGCATTCACGCTGGTTGAACTTCTGGTGGTGATTGCCATCATTGCCATTCTGATTGCGCTCCTGTTACCGGCTGTGTTACTGGCTCGCGAAGCAGGTCGACGCATTCATTGTGGTAACAATGTAAAACAGATTGCTCTCGCCCTGCACAACTATCACGAATTCCAGTTGAAATTTCCTCCGGGACAGTGGTTTCGAGGTGAAACTGATTCCACAAAACCAGTAGATCGTGCTTCCGGCTGGGGTTGGTCGGCCATGATTTTACCGCAAATGGAGCAGTCGGCCCTTTACGATGAACTGGATATGACGTTTCCGTTAGCCAGTCCAGTCAACATAAACTTGGTTCGGGTTCCCAACAGCGATTTTACTTGTCCCTCCGCTACCATGATTCCGCCTGACGGGGTTTCCATCGGTCAGGGGTCGGAATCGTTTTCAATTTCGAATCCGGGTATGGCACTCTCCAATTATGTTGGAAATGGAGGAGATAATCCCACCAGTTATAAAAGCCCGGTTTATAACTCAAATCAAAATCGAAGCGGAATCCTGATGCAGGATGATCCTGTTCGAATAGCGAACATCCCCGACGGTGTCTCCAACACGCTCCTGCTCGGTGAAACGATCCATTATCGCGGCATAAGATCTAACACAAAGAACTTTCGCTGGGACCCCACTCTCTATGGCCGCGCCAACGCCAACTACGGAACTACGGACGACAGTCTCGCCTTGTTTAGAGTTGGAAATAGGCAACCGAATCCGCCGCTCAATGTGACAGGTAGTTTAAAAACGTCGTATGCTAGTTACCACGAAGGTGGGTCCCAATTTGCTCTCTGCGACGGTTCGGTGCGCTTCATTATTGATTTGGTACATGTGAAACTGTTAAAGCAGTTATCCTCGAGAAAAGACGGGGAATTCATCAGCGACGACTATTGGTTTAGATAAGTTGCTAAGCATTGTCGTTGAAGATTGTTCCGAATCTGTCTGACGAGTTTTCCCAACTTCTGCTGGGTTTGTAAGGGGACCATCAAGCGTCATGAAAGAAGAACATCCTTTACTGGTACTGGCAGCCGTTCTCATCGTTCAAAATGTTTGGGTGGTCGGTGATGCGTGGGCCGAATCCGACCGTTCACCCGGAGAGAAAGGGCAACAAACCGTTTGTGTGCTGGTTGCCTACTACTCGCGTAGTGGAAACACGGAACGTATGGCAGAGGCCGTCGCGAAGGGTTCGTCCCGTGTACCGGGCGTAAAGACCGTGATCAAGAAGGTCGAAGAGGTTACCAAAGACGATCTTAACGCCGCAGATGGCATCGTGCTGGGTTCCCCGACTTACTTTGCCAATCTCCCCGGCAAGATGAAGATGGCCATTGACGACTGGAGTTGGAAGATGAAAGTCGACCTGACTGACAAAGTGGGTGGTGCTTTTGCCACCGGCGGTGGTCAAATGGGAGGCAAGGAGCACGTTGTGGTATCGCTGCTGCTGTTCATGATCAACAACCGGATGGTGGTAGGTGGTCCGCTCTACAGCGACGCAGAGGGTGATGACAAATGGGCCGAATTGGGTGCCGGTGCCTTGACTGGACCCATCGATTGGGGGGTTGGTGAGGTAGAACTCGACAGCGCCCATCGTATTGGTGAACGGGTGGCGCGCCTTTCCAGAAAGATGGCCGGTTCCTGATGGGGAGGGCCAAGCTTCACGAAGACCTTTCGTCGTCGGTCCAGTACGGCTCACAGTGAGCGTTCATCACGCTTCGTTGTCGTGCCGAGTGTGCCGCGCGCGGGTCCATTTTCTCGGACCGCTTTGTCAGCCACGTTTCCAGGAATCCCGTCGGGTGTCCATGGGGGAAGTTTGTTTATCAGAAAAAACCGAGACAGCGGGGGCGTGACTGTTGCAAGAGCGCTTGCAATCATTTTCGATTTCCTGCAGGCGTTTGTCCTTGCCCTTCTTTTTAGTGAGGGGGCGCCTAAACCACGCGAAAGGATTTTCTGAGTATACTGGTGTGCAGTGGAACCGGGAGGTTTCCTTGAGCACAATTTTGAACGGACTGAACAATGTCCCTCGATTCCGGCGACCCCGCCAGCCCAGTCGTTCTGACTGCCGTTTCTTCAGAATTCGAAGCGGAAGTGATTGCCAATTCGTTGCGCGAATTGGGAATTCAAGCCGTGACGACCGGCGGTTTTACGACGGGTATCCGTGTCGAAACTTCCACTGACGTTGCCGTTTTAGTTCCGTTGCAGCAGATGGAAGATGCTCAAAGGTTGCTTGCCGGGACTACATCTTCTGTGGCCATCAGTTCATTGGACGACACAACCGGCTTTCAGGGAAATTTCGGTTGGCAGATTGAGATTCTGGGTGGATTGCTCTGTTTTCTGGTGTGGATCGGTACACGACAAGTTGAGGCGCTGGCATACGCATTGGTTGTTCTTGTTCTGTTGTCATTGTCGTTCCGCTGGTTTCGGACCAAGGATCACGCGACGGAAATTCGAGAGGATTTGCGGCGAACGTCTGATCGTGGCCGAAAATCAGTGGACTCCAAGGCCGGTTTCCGGGATTGAAAATGAACTTGCCGAGACACTGCGCCAAACCTGCGCGGTTAATGTTGTTAAAAGCCCTGTCACGATTAAGAGGATTGATCAGGTGCCGGAAATGCGCATCTTTTCCATGATTCGCATGGTCAAGAGAAGTGCTGACGATGTTTTGCTCGCCGGATAAGTGGTTATCTGTTTGATAGTCGGGATGGTTGCCCGAGAAACAGAACAGCAAAGCGGCGTCCTCTCGAATCCCGGCGACACAAATTGAATCAATTGCCATCTTGCTGAGTGACGATACTGAACGGGGGGCGCTGTGCGCCTTCCCGACGACACGCTCTTGACGGGGCAGACAGTCTGGCGAGCATGGCCTGACGGGTTCACGGTGCTTTGGGATCGAGCGTTTTCCTGAAATAGTGAGAGTAGCTCGTTTGTTCCACGACTACGTTGAGAAGCTCATTCACAGCGAAAGCACAGCTTGGAGCCGTCCGGCCGGGCAACTGCCGAAATTTCCTGCCCACCTGTTTTAGAAAATCCCAAGTTCCAACCTTTTCCTGAACAATACAGAAAGCCACCCATGCAAAAACACTATATCATTTCAACCGGCATCTGCTGGCACACCCTGTTAACCTTCCTGGCACTGTCCATCGCAGGCGGATTCTCTCAAGCGGAACCGGTGGTTCCCGGCACGGGTTTCAGTATCCCGAAGGTGGGCGATAATTTTGAAGATGAAGAGTGGAGTTTTCGGTACAACCTTCCCAAGAGTTCGAAGAATCTTGACGAAAGAACTCGCGGCCCCGGAGGGCGTTCGAAAAATGGTCGCTGGTATGAAGGGGTCAAGCGGGGACAGCCTGATGTCGTCCGCCGGGTCGCAACTCCCGAAAACGGGATACCAGGAAGTAAGGGAGCACTCTTACTTCGATCACGGCAGACCGGAATCCCCCGCTTAGCCAGTTATCAACTGCAGCAGGACGACTTTATCTGCAACGTTCGTTCGCGCCTGGGGGGGGCTCTTCCTGTGCACCAAACTCCCAATTTTGTCGTGCGGGTGTTTATGCCCCCTGTTGAAGAGTGGGAGAACCGGCGTGGACCGACGTTTGCGATTCGTGCCGCTGTGGAGACGACCAACACTGGTTCGCGGGGCTTGTTTTCTACTGCTGGTTCGGAACGCGAAACCTATTGGCCCGGGATGTTCATCAACTTTAAAAACAAAGAAAGATCTCGTCTTGATTATGATACGGCGTATCTGAGCATCCGTTCGGACCGATACGGTCGAGACTTCAAGGGTCCTGATATCACGCAAACAGGCTGGTGGACTTTCGGGATGTCATTTACCCCGGATGGACAGGTTCACTATTACGCAAGCGAGGGTGTTGACGATTTGACCGAAGAAGATCATCTCACTTCACAGTATCCTTACGGATTCCGTTGTGAGCGTTTCAAGACATTCTTTTTCAACGTTTGTAACGGCGATAATGGTAAAACATGGTCAACACCTTGGATCATCGACGACTCAGCGGTGTATTACATTGAACCTTAACCAGACCGTACCCGTCGCTGCAAACGCCGGGTTCGGCCGGTTGTGCCGACATGCTGTGTGTTCACCTGAGGTGTCGCACTCTCAGCCCGGGCAGGCGTGGTGTTGGAACTCTGAAATTCACCGCGTCCGCCCCGGGGGGTGGGCGCGGCACCCTGGTAACCGGAACTTCGTAATGCGCGGGGTTCCGGTAGTTTTTGAATCCAGATTAAACAGTCTAAGGGGCTAAAAGAGTTCGGCTCGGCGATTCAAGATACTCGATGACTTCGTTCAGAAATCGTGCAGCGATGGCGCCGTCGACGAGCCGGTGGTCGTATGACAAACTCAGTGGCATCATGAGTCGGATTTGTATCTGACTGTCACCAGACACGACGGGCATTTGTCGTGCACGCCCGACCAGTAGGATCGCCACTTCGGGCGGATTAATGATGGGTGTCGAGTAGCTGCCACCAATTGCGCCCAGGTTGCTGATCGTAAACGTGCCGCCACGCAGGTCTTCCACGGTGAAGTTGCCTGTTCGACACTTGGTTGCTAATTCGGCCAGGGAGCGTGCCAGATCGGGTACTGCCTGCCGGTCGGCATTTCGCAACGAAGGAACTACAAGGCCTCGGTCGGTGTCAACAGCGATTCCGACGTTAACGTATTCTTTGTAGACGATCCGCTCGTTATCGAGATCCAGTGAAGCATTTATTTCAGGATGGGCCTTCAAGGCCATTGCCACAGCCTTGACGACAAACGGCATCGTTGTGAGCTTGATCCCCACCTGGGCGTGGTCGTTTTTGGCTGATTGGCGCATCTCTTCGAGTTGGGTCACATCGGCATCATCGAAATTTGTGACTCGCGGAATCGTGGACCAGGACTCGTGCATTTTTCTGGCAATTGTCTTACGGATGTTTGTCAGACGCACATAACGAACTGGTCCCCACGCGTCATGCTCCTCCGTATCGACCGTGCCATTAGCGGCGACTGCCGGCGTTTGCGATTGGATCGTCTGGTTGGTCTGTCGTACTACTTCCAGCACATCTTCACGGGTAATCCGGCCACCTTCACCGGTTCCTCGGACATGATCTAAATCGACACCCACTTCACGAGCAAACCGTCGGATGGCTGGTCCTGCAGGAGAGATGTCGTCGCCGGATGCAAAGTCGGGGGACGTGGGTTGCAAGGACTGGGATGGGGGAACAGCGGGCTCTGGTTCGGAAATGGACGCAGAATTGTCAGGCGTGGCCGCAGATGCTGAACTCACCGTCTCTGCGCGGCTGGGAGGATCTGCCGTTGGCGCACCCGTCTGAACTGCTTCTAAGGAAAGGAGCAGTCCGCCAATAGGGATCGATTCCCCCGGACTGACATGCACCTGAGACACTTTTCCTGCCTGGGGGCTTGGTACCTCGACCGTCGCTTTGTCCGTTTCCAGTTCAATGATGCTCTGTTCTACCGTGATTTGATCTCCAACCTTTACCAGAATTTCCAAGACGTCGCCAGATTCAATACCATCTCCCAAATCGGGCAATTTCACTTCGATTGACATGTTGTTCCTCGCCAAGGTTGAAGAGTCGAATGATGAACAGGGAGTCAGGAATCCAGAGTCCGCTGTCCAGCATTTATTATTATAGCTATCTGTCTGTGCCTGATGCGGCTTGCCTGCTCCGATTTTTAATGTCTACGGGGATTGTCAAAAAGTAGCATTCTCGCAAAGCTTCAGAGATTAAAAAACGGGGCAAGACGAAAGGAAACGCCATTCAGGGCGATTGTGACTCCGTATCAGGCATACAAAGGGTCGATTTTGTCAGGGTCGATATTCAGTTGTTGAAGGGCTTGCTGGACCTGGTTAGCTTCCAGATGCCCACCTCGGTGGAGTTGGTACAGTGCAGCGACAGTGATCGACTGGGCATCGACTTCGAAATGACGCCGCAGGGACTTACGGGTATCGCTTCTTCCCATGCCATCGGTTCCCAGGGCGTACAGACCGCCGGGTATCCAGGGACTGATTTGCTCGGCGACCGCCCGTACGTAATCGGAGGCAGCGATGAAAGGTCCCGGTTGGCCATCCAGGACGGTTTCCAAATAACTCTTTTTGGGTGTGGATGTCGGGTGAAGTCGATTCCAACGTTCACATGATTGCGCAGCTCGTCGCAATTCGTTGTAACTGGTAACACTCCAGACTTTACTGGACACGTCGAACTGTTCGCCCAATATCTGCTGGGCCTCTAGGGTACAGGACAGGATTGGACCACTTCCGAATAGCTGAACGTGTTTTGACGCCTTGCCGGCATCCAAGCTGGAAACTTCGTAGATACCCTGCAGAATTCCTTCTTCAACGCCGTCCGGCATCACTGGCATCTCGTAGTTTTCGTTCTCAACCGTAATGTAATAAATGGCCGTCTCACCTTGAGCGTATAACCGCTTCATTCCGTCGAACACGATGACGGCCAGCTCGTAAACGTATGCTGGATCGTAGGCACGAACCGTTGGAAAGGCGATGGCGTTCAGGAGGCTATGGCCATCCTGATGTTGTAGGCCTTCGCCCGCTAGAGTTGTCCTGCCCGCAGTTCCACCAATCATGAATCCTTTGGCCCGGGAATCGGCAGCAGCCCAGATCAGGTCTCCGATGCGTTGGAAACCAAACATCGAATAATAGATGAAAAAAGGGATCATGCTGACGCCATGTTGACTGTAAGACGTTCCGGCGGCGATGAACGAAGCCATCGATCCCGCTTCTGTGATCCCTTCTTCCAGAATCTGACCATCCTGAGCTTCTTTGTAGAAAAGAAGCTGTTCTGAATCGACTGGCTCGTAAAGTTGTCCCATGTGGGCATAGATGCCAATTTGTCGAAACATGCCCTCCATCCCGAAGGTTCGTGACTCGTCCGGCACAATTGGAACGACGTGCTTTCCGATTTGTTGATCGCGGCAGAGCTTGCTCAACAAACGCACGAACCCCATGGTCGTCGACATCTTTTTTCCTTTACTGCCGACGAGAAACTCGTTGTAATCCTCCAGGCCAGGGATGTCCATTTTGGGGTGATGGGTGGCGCGAAGAGGCATAAAACCGCCTAGGTCCTTGCGTCGCTGGCGAAGGTACTGCATTTCAGCCGTGCCTTCGGGAGGGCGATAGAATGGTGCATGGGCCACGTCCTCGTCCGAAATTGGAATGCCGAATCGATTGCGGAAATCACGTAGTTCATCTTCGTTGAGTTTTTTTTGCTGGTGCGTCACGTTGCGGCCTTCCCCCGTCTCGCCAAGACCGTAGCCTTTGATCGTTTTTGCGAGAATCACGGTTGGCCGCCCTTTTGTTTCAATAGCTGCTTGGTATGCGGCAAAAACTTTTTCCGGGTCATGTCCGCCACGCCGCATTTTTTCGAGCCGCTCGTCTGAGAATCCTTTTACCATTTCAAGTAACTCGGGGTACTTCCCGAAAAAATGTTCACGAATGTAGGCGCCGGGCATGCAGGTGTACTTCTGATATTGACCGTCAATAACTTCACCCATCCGCTTGGCTAACAGGCCGTGGTGGTCGTTATCTAGCAGCTGGTCCCAGTCGTCACCCCAGATGACTTTGAGCACGTTCCAGCCAGCTCCACGGAAGATGCCTTCCAACTCTTGAATGATTTTTCCGTTCCCGCGAACAGGACCGTCCAGTCGCTGTAAATTGCAGTTAATGACAAACACAAGATTGTCAAGCCGTTCCCGCGCAGCGAGGGTGATGGCCCCCAACGTTTCCGGTTCGTCGCATTCACCATCACCAAGAAATGCCCAGACACGACAGGATTTGGTGTCCTTCATGCCCCGGTCCGCAAGGTATTCATTAAATCGCGCCTGATAGATTGCCATGATGGGAGCCAGACCCATCGACACCGTGGGGAATTCCCAGAAACCAGGCATGAGCCAGGGGTGTGGGTAGGAGGAAAGTCCCCCTTTGGGTTCCATCTCACGACGAAAATTCTTTAAATCTTGTTCGCAGAGACGCCCTTCGAGATAGGCGCGAGCGTACATCCCAGGAGACGTGTGTCCCTGGAAGTAGATGACGTCGCCTTCATAACCGTTTCCGCGGCCGCGAAAAAAATGATTGAAGCCAACTTCATAGAGAGTTGCCGCCGACGCGTAAGACGATATATGCCCGCCAATTCCTTCCGACTCGCGATTTGCGCGAGTCACCATCGCCATCGCGTTCCAGCGTATGATGCTCTTGATTCTGCGTTCCAGTTCACGATTCCCCGGGTAGGGCAACTGGCGATCTGGTGGAATCGTGTTGATGTAGGGGGTGGTTGCCTGGGGAGGAACTTCGACGCCTTCGCGATGCGCCTTTTGCTGCAGGGCAGCTAGTAAAAACGCGGCCCGTTCCCGTCCCTGGCTTTCCAATACATAGGTCAGCGAGTCAAGCCATTCCTTGGTTTCTACAGGATCGACATCCACTGTTTCTGGCGATTTGTCATCGACTGGGACAGGTTGGATTTCTCCCGCCGTCAGATCCGTCTTCGTTGAGGTCATGGGGCACTTTCGGTTGGTTTTCATCCGGAACGGTGTTTCTCATTCTTTCCCAGAAACGTTCCAGAGTAAAGAGGCGCGGAGTCGAAGATGGGGTGATAGATAACCAAACATCCATCAGCAAAATGCGCAGCTACCAGCGACAAGTGGCCACCATGAAAAGAATGTAAAAAAAGACCGTTTGGCGCTGCTGTTCCCGTTTGCCAACAGGGTCACCGGAGACCCTGTGGATACGGTCCCCATAGGATTCGTGAAAGGGTACTTCACTTGTTCGCGATTTGTGCGGTTGTTTTCATCTGCGTGGTTTGTAAATCTCGGTGGCGGTGCCAAAGTGGACTTCACCCGCATTGATCATCGTTTCACTCAGGGTGGGATGTGGATGTATCGACTCGGTTAAGTCCCTTACTTCACAGCCCATCTCGATCGCGACAACGGCTTCGGCGATCATTTCACCCGCACCGGGCCCCACCAGGCCACATCCCAACAAGCGATTGGTGTCGGGTTCGATGAGCCATTTAGTCAACCCTTCCGTACGTCCGATAGCGTGCGCGCGACCACTGGCCGCCCAGGGATATTGGGCTACCTCATACTGGCATCCTTCCGCTTCCGCACGAGTTTCCGTCAAACCTGCCCAGGCAATTTCCGGGTCGGTGAACACAACAGCTGGGATAGCCTGTGGTGAGAATTCGGCGGGCCGACCCAATAGAGATTCAACAGCAACTTTGCCTTGGTGGGTTGCTTTATGCGCTAACATGGGTTCGCCTGCGACATCGCCAATGGCAAGGAGATGAGGATCGGCCGTACGTTGCTGAGGGTTGCACTCGATGAATCCCTGCTGGTCGGTTTGCACTTTCGTGTTCTCTAAACCGATGTCCTGGCTGCAGGGTCGGCGCCCGACAGCAACTAACACACGGTCGTAGAGTTCCACTCCGTATTTGTCCGGACCCTCAAACGCAACGTGTACTTGATCTTGCTGATCACTTAACGAACCCACCTTGGTGTTCAGATAGATACGACCGTCAAGTAGATGATCCAGCCGTTTGTGAAGCGGTTTTACCAGGTCACGGTCGACTCCGGGCAACAAGCCATCCATCAACTCGACGATACTGACTTGACTCCCGAGCATCGCATACACCGTCCCCATCTCCAGCCCGATATAACCTCCGCCGACCACTAGCAGTTTGTCGGGAATGTCAGATAGTGTCAGGGCACCGGTGGAATCCATCACGCGTTCTGATCCTATCTCAAAAGATGAAGGCATCGCCGGCGCGGAACCGGTAGCAAGGATCGCGTGGTCAAACGTCAACTGGCCCCCGTCCGGGATGGATGCGTGGCTTCCTTCGAGTTGCAGAGTGGTCGAATTGATGAGTTTACCCTGCGCTTCAATCAAACGCACTTTCCGTCTTTTTGCCAGTTGCTTTAAACCGCCGGATAACGTTTTAATGACCGTATCTTTACGTGCTCGCACCGTATCAATGTCAATGCGTGGCGAATCATAGACCACGCCCCAATCCTCCCGCAATTCATTTACCTCGCTGATAACTCGGGACACATGCAACAGTGCCTTTGATGGAATGCATCCTCGAAGAAGACAGGTGCCTCCCAGTGCCCGGCGAGACTCGACAATAGTGACTTCCATTCCCTCGTCGGCCGCTAGAAATGCCGCAGCGTAACCGCCCGGTCCCCCCCCAAGTATTACCAACTGTGAATGCATTGAAGCAGCCAATCATTTAAGGACAAAAAAACTAGGTAGCTGATGTGTTGACTTGCAGAACTCGGAGGGACATTTAAATAGTGGTTCGGGAGTAGTGCTTGTCAGACCGGCCGGATCGAGCCATTCTTTCGAGGCAACTCCGTCCCGGGCAGTTGGGCGACAACCTGTTTCGCCTGCGGTTGCCGTTCGGTCGGCTAGGCGTTTCCCACAGGTGATTGTTCTTTGGTGGGAGAACGACGACGCGTCAGAAATCCAGGAAGAACACGAGGAAAAAAACGAGGAAGTTGGCGAGCCCGACTTTGTCGCACCGTTGGCAACGATTTGGGGCCAACCTTACGATTGTTATTAATCAACTTGGGTGTGGAAAAATTCGTTTCGCTCACCCGCTTGTCTAACGCGACATGAATTCGACGACTACATTTGCATCGACAGGAAGACTCACGTCATCGGGACCTGGGATTCCTTGCACGGTAGCTTGCAGGTTTTCGGCATCAAGTGTGACCCAATCCAACGAGTCGGGAGGATGATCGGTGATGTTACTGCGATAGAGGTTTTGGATTTGTTCTTTGTCGCGTAGTGTGACCACATCGCCCGCTCGTACCTGAAACGATGGACTCGATACCTTGACACCGTTCACGCGAAAATGGCCGTGTACAATGCCTTGCCGTGCTTGGGGTCGGGTGGTGGTGTATCCGGATCGGCGTACCACGTTGTCCAGACGCCGTTCACAAAGAATCAGCAGTTCCTCAGCCGTATTGCCTTTCATACGGGTGGCCTTACCGAAATAACGGCGCAGCTGACTTTCTCCCAGGCCATAGTAGCGCTTAATCTTCTGCTTTTCCATCAGCGCCAAGCCATAGTTGGAGGTGCGACGGGGGCGCGTATGCATCCCGGGCGGTTGTTGTCGACGCTCGTAAGCCTTGACCGCACCAGCGTTTTCAAAAATTAAAGCACCCAATCGCCGATTCACGCGAGCTTTGGGACCAGTGTACCGAGCCATTCATGTTCTCTCTGAAAAGATTTACATCGTCCAAAAATACGTAAACTTAAAATTTTGCAATATATCCGGAGACAACGCAAGGGGTAGTTCACCGTTCGAAACGTAGACGCCACGTCCGGACAGTGACCGGGTGGAAACGGTTTTCAGCAATGTCCACAGGTATCCGGCGACGGAGACCAACGGGTTTGCCAATCCACTGGGCTGGAAATCCGTTTTCCGGGGTACTGGGGCCCCGAACGTCTCTAAAACCCTGATTCAGTGGTTTCATCGGGCCCCCCCAGGAGTTTTTCCCAGTCTGTCGTGAGCTGGTCGGCATCCGTGAAGAGCCGCCACACGCTGTTTGTCTGGCCTCGAAACGCTTTGCGGAGCCGAGCGGAGTCCATCGATCGGCTCTCTAAATCTCGAATGTAAATCCGCGACACTCGGCCGGGATATTCACGGGCAATTGCTCCATACAATTCGGGATCTCGTTCGCCGGAATCTCCGATCAAAACGAAGGTCCGCCTGGGAAAAGCTTTCAGGATGGAACGGATGGTCCGTCGTTTTCCCCAACGTGTCGGCAGGAGGAGGGAAAGTACTCGAGGATCCTTAAGGCGTAATGTGCGAAGATGATAGGTTCCGTGTGGAAAACGATCTTCCTGGCACAGATGCTTCAGCGACTCATAGAGTTGCCAGGGACTGGATGAGACGTAATGGAAGGCCACCCCATTATCGGCACCTTTGCGATATAACCGTGACATTCCCGGAATCGACTCGTATTCGCGTAAAAAAGTGTTGGCCAACAGCTCACTGCGAATCGGCACGTCACTGCGCTTGATCGTATCATCGATGTCGGAGATCACACTGACCCCTTTGGGACGAATGAGCTGAGCCTGTCCCGTGATCCTGCGCTGATCTCCCTCTCCCGTAACCACCCGGAAATGCAGCCAATCGGAGTGGATCTGTCCCTCGTTTCTCATCCGTTCGACGTCAGCAACTGATAACCGCAAGATACCACTAAAGTGACCGTTACGTTTGGTCCTGCGTCGTAGACGGTATAACTTGTGGCCGATCCGGATCGCCACGCGTATGCCGCTTCCATGCTGGGCTAAGAAAACGCCCACACGTTGACGAAATATATCCGAGTCCATACTGTAGGAATCGGCTTTCATGGCGCGCTGCAGAAACCTCACCAGAATCCGGTCCTGGTACGCATCAAAAAAAGGTTCAAACACGACGCCGTGAATCGCGATCTTCCAATAGCCCTGTTCACGATCCAGCTGGCCAAAGGATGGAAAAAGATTCACCCGGTGATGAGGTTGTATTTCAGATAAATGTTGAGTGACGTCTACCATTACGGTTCTCGTACGACTTGACTTTTCCTGATGCTGCGAATGCATGACGCGGCAGTGGAAGGTCAAGCCATTTTCTGAAAGTTCGGCTCAACCTGTACTAGACACCGCCGTGAAACGGTTTGTCAAGCAGCGGAAAGATTACGAAAATCCGTAAAAGTTGCCTAACAAGACCAGCTTGTGAACCCGACTTGGTGGCCTCCTGGCAATTTACAGCAAGATGAATCCTCCATTGCAAAACCAGCAACGGCCAAAGTCCATGCTGGAGTCGGCCTGTGATGAAATCAGCAGACCCTGACGCGGAGTTCCTCGGTTGGCAACGGCTCCCGACGCGACGCATCAGGCGTTTCGCCGATGATCGAAACCACGACGGTTTCGTATCAGTCAACCCGCCGGAAACTGTCGACAGTATTCATACAGTGCCATAGCTGTTGCGGTCGCCACGTTAAAGCTATGGGGCATGCCATAGACGGGAATCTCGATGACGTGGTGCAGCAGTTGTAACACCTCGGGTGATAATCCCTCACGCTCGTTGCCGATTACGAGTACCGTTCGACGTGTAAAAGAAAAGGTGTACAGGCACTGTGATTGGGTTGTTTGTTCAAGTCCCACCAACTGGTATCCATCTGTCCTGAGCGATCGGAGGACGGGTGGGAGAGATCGGCGAACGTCGGTCCTCATGGTATTGACCCCGTCCCGGGCAATCTTGGGATCAATTTTCGCCTGACCGCAGGCAACCAGGCGTGATACGCCGGAACAGCTGGCCGTCCTCACGATCCGCGAAAGGTTAACGTTGCTCCGTAGCGGTGAGCAAGCCACAACCAATTCACGTTGTCGCTCAAGCTGCTGAAGTCGTTTGTGTCGCTGGTGGGTGAAATGAGCCATGAAAATCTTACGGAGTTGTCAATTAAATGTGTTCCAGATGACGCGGGAAGTTTCCAGCGGGGAACGGGTGCTGGTTGCCGGTGTTGGTCCTGCTTTTTGAATTGAAATCTATTTTCAGGCTTTGATGCACGCTACAGAATGTAGGGCCCCTTCCAAAGCTGGTTTCAAGTCAGTGCACTCCTTTTCGGCAATAGGGCAACGGTTTGCAAAGGGGCAGCCTTGATAAATCTGATCAGGTGACGGTACTTCACCGACCAGTACAATTGGGTCTCGCTTGCTTTCTGCCTGGGGATCTGGCAACGGTACCGCAGATAAAAGAGCCTGTGTGTAAGGGTGTTTCGGGTGTTGGTAGAGTAGCTCGGACGGAGCAATCTCGATAATGTTTCCCAGGTACATCACTGCCACACGGTGCGCGATGTGCCGCACAACAGATAAGTCGTGAGAAATAAAAACGTATGCCAAGCCAAGTTGTTGCTGTAAATCCATTAGTAGGTTGATGACCTGAGCCTGAATTGAAACATCCAATGCTGATACCGGTTCGTCGCAAATAATCACTTGGGGTTTTACGGCAAGTGCGCGGGCTATACCGATTCGCTGCCGCTGACCTCCTGAAAATTCGTGTGGGTAACGATTCATGAATCCAGGATCCAAACCTACCAATTCCATCAGCCGAATGACTTCCAGCATACGTGTGCGCCGGTCGTAAAGCTTGAAGATCTTCATGGGCTCACTGATCAAGCGTCCAACTGGCATGCGCGGGTTAAGGGATGCGTAAGGATCCTGAAAAATCATTTGAATCTGTTTTCGATGAGGATGCATCGTCCGTGCTGAAAGATTGTCCAGGCGGACCCCGTTCAAAATCACTTGTCCGTCGGTAACTTTCACCAAATTAAGAATGGCTCGAGCCGTTGTCGATTTTCCACACCCGGATTCACCGACGATTCCCAAAGTTTCTCCGGACTGCAAATGAAAGCTAACTCCATCTACAGCTCGGACGATGCGACGCTTTCTTTCCCATGGTCCTCCGGTTGTGTGGAAATGAATCTTGAGATCTTTGACTTCCAACACGTTTTGGGATGTAGAGCGAGATTCCACTTGAGCACGAGACTTCATGGCCCTTCCCCCCCTGCGGAATCGGCTGTCCAATCCACAAAGCAAGCTGCCAAACCTTCGCTTGAAACTTTGGTCAGCTCGGGCGTCTCCTCTCGACAGTGTTGCACGGCATAACGACAACGTGCACAGAACGAGCACCCTTTCCCGAGCTGTGTCAGATCGGGAGGTTGACCTTCGATCGGTGTCAACTTGGTCCCCAGCGGCGCATCCAGTCGGGTCATGGACTTGAGCAAGCCCAGGGTGTAGGGATGCCGCGGATTACGGAACAAGGTTGCCGTGTCCGCCTGTTCCACAATCTTGCCGGCATACATCACCACAACCGTATCACAGGCAGAGGCAATGACACCCATATCATGAGTGATTAAGACGATTGCTGTTTGTGCGGAGTTTTGCAACTCTTTCATGAGCCGGAGAATCTGAGCCTGGATGGTCACATCCAAGGCGGTGGTGGGCTCGTCGGCAATGAGTACGTCAGGCTTACAAGACAGAGCCATGGCGATCATCACGCGTTGCCGCATACCCCCAGAAAATTGATGTGGATAATCACCAAGACGCCGTTCTGGTGACGGGATACCGACCTTTTCCAGCATCGAAATCGCGTGGTTCCTGGCCGATTGACGATCGTGTCCCAGATGAATTCTCGTCACCTCAGTCAGTTGGTCTTCGATGGTCAGGAGAGGATTCAGGGCGGTCATCGGGTCTTGAAAGATCATGGCGATCTTTCGGCCTCTAATGGTGGATAAGTCCCTCTGGCTCATGTGCAGCAGTTCCTGCCCTCGGAACCGAATGGAGCCGGAAACAATCTTTCCAGGCGGTTGTGGTATCAACCCCAGGACAGCCAGATTGGTGACCGACTTCCCTGACCCTGATTCGCCCACGATCCCCAAAGTCTGGCCAGGAGCCACCTGAAAGGAGACACCTCGAACGGCCTCGACCAGGCCTTCGTCCGTATCATACTGCACGGCCAGATCATTCACTTCGAGAACAGGTCTTGGTTTCATCGATTCTTCATTTTCGGGTCAAGGGCATCTCTCAGGCCGTCACCCAAGAAATTCAAGGCAAATAACGTTGTCGCTAAAGCTAGGCCCGGAAAGAGTACTAGCCACCAATAGATCTTGATCGGTGTAATCATCTTCACCCCTTCATTGGCCAGTAACCCCCATGAAACATCTGGTGGAGAGACTCCCAATCCCAGGAATGAAAGAAAGGCTTCGAATAACATGACCGCTGGAATCGTCAGTGTCAGATAGACGATGACGACACTCAAAACGTTGGGGACAAGGTGGATAAAGATGATCCGTGTCTGGCTTGCGCCGATGGTGCGTGCCGCCTCCACAAATAACTCTTGTTTTAAAGAGATCACCTGCCCCCGTACGACGCGGGCCATGGTTAGCCAATAGATAGCCCCGATCACGATATAAAAAATCATAATCTGATCCAGACCCAGGAACTCCAGTTCTTTTTTGATGCTGTCTTCACTCAATATGGTCACGAGAAATATCACTACGAAAATGAACGGAATGGAATAAAGGACATCAACGACCCGCATCATGAGATTGTCCACTCGTCCACCCAAATAGCCTGCTGTAGCACCGTAGCTCACACCAATGACCAATGACACCAATGCGGCCACAACACCAACCATCAGTGATATCCGTGCACCCCAAAATAATCTTGCGAGCAGATCGCGTCCCAAGTGGTCCGTACCACAGATGGAAGGGATACACCAGTCTCCAAACAGAGTCACGCGGGCGCAAGTGAGGGCGCGGTTGAGGCCGTTCGGTTTGTGCCACAGGCCGCGAATCGGGTCGTTGTGCAGGTACACTTCGCGTAGATGCTGCTGCAGAAGGTCTTGCTCAGCCGCAGACCCTTGTGATTTTGCAGTGCGTAGTTGCTGTATTTTTCGTTCGAAGTTCGCCAACTCGTCTTCCAGTTGCAGTTGAACGGGGGAAAGATTAGGAGGTTGAAACTGGCGCCCTTTTTGCGCAGGTTGACCGTTGCTTTCGGGTCGGTTCTGCAGATGTTGCTCGATCGGTGATTGCAACGGAATCAAAGGTGTCAAGCAGGTGAGGGATGCGATGCCGGTTAAAACGCTCAGGGCTGCCATGGCAGACCAATTCTTGCGCAATCTCCGAAACGCATCTTGTCCCAGGGAAACACCCTTCAGCTGCCCGGCCCTTGAGAGGACATCCGTGTAATGCTCCCGGTCTTGTTGTTCACTTGCCATTGCGATTGCCGTGTGCTATTCAATGGTCACACGTGGATCGATCAGTGCGTACGCGATATCCACCATGGTGTTCATTGTGTAAAGCATCACCGTGTAAACCATCACCATGCCCATGGCGAGGGTATAGTCTCTTTGGATTGCGGCGTCGATGAAGTGGCTTCCCATGCCGGGTATGGCAAAGATTCGCTCCAACACCAAAGACCCTGTCATGATTCCAGCAACTGCAGGTCCCAAGTAAGAAACCACGGGAAGCATCGCCCCGCGCAGCACGTGCCTGACGATGACATGACGCTGCTTCAAGCCCTTGGCATAGGCGGTGCGGACATAGTCGTGTCCTAGTACCTCCAGCATCTCCGTGCGCGTAAGCCTGGCAATGTAACCAGCAAATGGGGCTCCCAAGCAGATCGCGGGCAAAAAGATGTTCGACAGACTTCCCCAACCCGCAGCAGGAAACCAAGGTAGGACGAACACGAATACCACAATGGCCAGACTGGCCAATACAAAATTGGGAACGGCAATGCCCAGCGTTGCCAATGACATAAGGAGCACATCACTAAGCGAGTGAGGGCGAATCGCAGATACGACTCCTGCGGTCACTCCTAAAATAATTGCAAATGACAGCGCAATGATCCCTAGAGATGCCGAAATGGGAAACCCTTCTGCAATTACCTCGTTGACTGTGTAATCACTTAACTTGAAGCTCGGGCCGAAATCCAAACAGATTGTGTTCCACAACTGTGCTCCGTATTGACGGTGAAGCGGTAGATCGAGATTGAACCGGGCGTCGATGTTACGCTGAATGTCTTCGGGTAATGCTCGTTCTCGATCAAATGGACCGCCGGGAACAACTCGCATGAGAAAAAAGCTGATTGTAAACACCGACCATAACGTGATCAGCATCCAGACGGATCTTCTGACGAGAAATCGGATCACTGCAGGCCTCGTCTGGAAAGGTTGTTATGCATGTGATCCGGATTGACCTGCAGGATTAAAAGTGGATGAACGTCCTGTATGTTTGCATAAAAGTTTTTCACATACGGACGTACCATGTTCAATGAAACATAAAAGTAAATCGGCATAATCGGTTGCTGATCCATCAAGATCTGCTCGGCTTGCCGCAAGATGTCGAATCGTGCGGTCGGATCGGATTCAGCAGCAGCGGATGCAATGAGTTCGTCGTATTTTGAATCGGACCAACCGGTCTGGTTCGTGGGTCGGTCGGTGACAAACATATCCAGAAACGTGTTGGGATCCGGGTAATCCCCAATCCAACCTGCTCGAGCAATGTCGTACTGTCCTGTTCGTACGGCATCTAAGTAAACTCCCCACTCGAGGTTCTTGAGTTCGACTTCAATTCCCAGATGGTTTTTCCACTGGCGCTGGACGACCTCTGCAATATCGCGATGGCCTTCGCTGGTGTTATAGAGAATCTGGATTTTGGGAAAGCCCCGGGCTTCCGGATATCCGGCATCAGCTAATAACTGGCGGGCCGCTTTCACATTGAAAGCTCCGGACAAGCCGGGCTCGTAGCCGGGTAAACCGGGTGGCACAAAGCTACGTGCGGGGATTTGTCCCGCCCGGGTGACAGAGTCGACTATCTCGCGTTTGTTGATGGTTGCATTCAGGGCCTGACGAACCCGTACGTCATCAAACGGCGGCCGCGAAACGTTGACGCGATAGAAGTACGTGGTCAACATGGGCGATTTTAGCAAGTCGTTTCTGTCTTCCAGTTCCGGAATGATCGAATTGGGGACGGAGGTGATCCAATCCACTTGGTCGTTTTCGTACAGATTCAACTGGGTTGTATCTGAGTTGACTGCCAGGGCGTCAATCACCTGTATTTGAACCGACGCAGCATTCCAGTACTCGGAATTGCGTTGCAGCCTGATCCGGTCGCGGATGCGGCGGAACTTTATCACAAAGGGCCCGTTGCTGACGATGTTGTGAGGCTTGGTCCAGGCAGGTGTTCCGTGTGTTTCGACACACTTTCGATTGACCGGGTAGAGTGGATAAAATGCCACCAAGTCCAGAAAATACGGCGTAGGATTCTTCAAGTGGACGACCAGTGTATGATCATCAATCGCTCGAATGCCTACCTGACTCTCAAAGTGTGGTAGGACATGGAGGCACTGTTCAGTCATCGGTGTTAAATGTGGATCGGAAATCTTGCAAAAGTCGCGTACGTTGCCGCTCGATTTCCAATCGACTTCACCGTCTAGCATTGGCTTTACCTCCACCGTGTAGATCCAACGTTGGCGCCAATCGGCCAGTAGTGTTTGTTTTTCTTTGCGATTTCCGGCAGGAGTGGCCTCGGGCTGGGGAGGTTTTTGAACCTTGACCAGTTTTCCGGCGAGGATTGTTCCCCGGGGAAATGTCTGATAGGGTTTTTTTCTGTCGGTTAATTCAATCTCGACGCGGTCACCCGGCTCGACCGCTGCGGCCGTATATTTGGCGGCGTTGACGACGTAGTGCAGTTGAAAAGAATATTCTGAGGCGGTTTCCGGATGAAGAAAGCGACGCCAGGACCAGACGAAATCATGTGCGGTCAGTGCGGTTCCGTCTGACCACCGAGCTGTCGGGCGGATTTGAAACGTATAGGTTTTCAAATCATCTGAAATCGTACAGCTTTCGGCCACTGCGGGTTGGGGTTCTAATTCGTTGGGCTGTCCCTTCCTGGGTAATGAGCGGTAAAGACCCTCGAAAATTGCTCGGATGATGCGGCCTTCCGGCGCCCCGGTGACTCGTGCTGGATCCACGCTTTGAATTTCTGTGCCATTGACAAAGGTAAAGTCGGCGGGGGGTAGATTACCAAATGAAATTGCCCAGGCCAGCGCAAGCAGAGAGCCAAAGAAAACACTGTAGGGGAAAATCTTTCGCAAGGTCTGCATCATCGGACTCTCGTCGGATCCTGCCGGCACAATCGCACAAGGAATTTAACGCGCGGGAGGATGCAAGTAGTAGTCCAATCTGGCATGGAATCCCCGCGCCCTGCCGCACAACTGGTAAAACATGCTGAAAGGCGGAGCCAGCCTCCAAGCCGAACTTGACGGAAAAACGACCTGTTTGCCTGGCTTTCGTCGACCAAAGTAAAACCGGAGAAGGAGGGGTGGAATGGGTTGGATGGCATAGACGCCTTACGGGAAATCGTGCTTTATCGCAGGGTCTGAAGTCAACACACCGCGCAGGGCCACGACCGTTGAAAAGAACAACAGGGAACCGAACGTAATCACAGCCAGCCCACAGATGGCAAAGTGATCTCGAAGAAGAATTAGACCCGGTGGTTCGTCGCTCGCCGGCGCACGGCGCTGGACAGGACCGTCGTCTTCCTCCAACCGGCTGGCGCTGTGTTTCCAATGGTTCCAATCGTCGGAAGCTTTGGGAGTGGTGAGTGTTTCAAGAGTCCAGGCTCGCACGTAGATCAGAAACCCAGACAACAGCAAAAGAAAGCAGGCGTACGACCAGGCCACCCACAATCGTGATCGATGCTTGGAGTTCTTGTTGACGGTCACTGCATCTTTATCCGGTGATAGGGGAATGTTTAAGGTTTCAACAGCTCCAACAGGGCGTTGGACATCACGACGATACCGGTGGTTAGAGTCTCTCCGGCGTCCGGATAAAAGTTTGGCGAATGCAGGGATGGGGGATTTTGTCCTAATTGTTGATAACGTTTCAATCGACTTGCATCCACCGCACCTAAGCGAAACATCATGATGGGAACACCCGCCCTACCGTATTGACTGAAATCCTCTCCACCCATGGATTGCTCGGCTTCCGTCACATGTTCTTTACCGAGAACCCGCCGAAATACCTGGCTCATCCGATTTCCCAACTGGGGATCGTTCCACAGTGACGGTGTACCTTCGGAAATTGTCACGACTGGTTCCGGAGCTCCATAAGCCGTTGCGATTCCCCGAGCCCGCTTCTGGATGGCGTCGAGAAGCTGTTGGCGAACATCATCCGTGTAGCTACGGACTGTAAGTTGCAGATGGCAGGCGTCTCCGATGATGTTGTGTTTCGTACCTCCATGAATGGAGCCCACAGTCACCACGCAAGGTTCCAGGGGCTTGACCTCGCGACTGACGATCGTCTGAAGTGACATCACAAGATCAGCCGCCTGTACGATTGGATCGATTGTCGTCTGTGGATAGGCTCCATGACCTCCTTGCCCTTTTACCGTGATGTCCACACTGTCTACGTTAGCCAATGAGTAACCCGTCCGAAATCCTACCTTGCCCGCCGCAAGGGTTGCATCAACATGCAGTGCCAGTGCGTAGTCCGGTTGCGGAAATCGCTCGAACAAACCGTCCTGCAACATCGCGATGGCACCGGCACCACGCTCTTCGGCAGGTTGGCCGATCAGCATCAATGTACCTTTCCACAGGTCTTTGTTTTTCGAAAGATATCGTGCCACAGCGATTAAATTTGTGATGTGTACATCATGCCCACAGGCGTGCATGACACCAACTTCCACGCCTTTCTCGTTTTTCACGCGAACCTGCGAGCTATAAACCAATCCTGTTTTTTCCGTTACGGGCAAAGCGTCCAGGTCACTACGCACCATGACGGTCGGACCTTCACCGTTGCGAATAAAAGCCGCAACACCGTGTCCACCGATACCCGTTGCAACTTCCGCTCCCAAGGTTCTCAATTCCTGAGCTAAACGTGCCGCCGTCTGTTCTTCCTGGAAGGAAAGTTCAGGATGCGCGTGAAAATGACGGTATAAATCAACGACGTCTTGCAAATTGCCATGCACCCAGTCACCAGGTGTCTCGGCGGATGTTATCGAGGTGTCAATCGACACAGCGCAGAGTAGAAAAACGACCATACTGAGACTCGTCGATGGATGGCGTAGTTTCACTGCCAATTCCCCTTTCTAACTAATCGGAGCAGTTGTGGTAACAGTTGCCGGAAGGCACGAGCCCGGTGACTGAGGGCCGCTTTGACCGCTCCCCCGAGCTGACCGAATGTACGGTGATATTCGAGGACTTGGAACAATGGATCGTAACCGAAACCCCCTGTTCCTGCCGGGCGAAGTTGGATCCTTCCATAACATCGAGCTTCTGCATTGGCTTGAATCGTTCCTTGCGGATCCGCCACCGCCATGTGACAGACGTAATGTGCGTTGCGACGTTCCAGAGGAATGTCCGCCAATTCGTCAATAAGACGTTGATTGTTTTTTTCGTCAGTGGCAGCGGGCCCTGAGTAACGGGCTGAAAAAATTCCGGGGGCCCCTTGCAACGCTTCCACACAAAGGCCACTGTCTTCACCCAGCACCCAGTGTCTTAAATGCAACGCCTGTAGTGTTGCCTTTCGTTCTGCATTGGCCGCGAACGAGTCACCGTCTTCGACGACTTCGATGGAGTTATCGAAATCGGCAAGCGTGCGCAGCTGGAAACCGCTCGGTGCCAGAAGCTGGCCCAACTCCTGACCCTTTTTTCGGTTTCGCGTTCCCAGTACAAGCAGGCGAACAGAGGACATACTTTCCCAATCTATCGCGTTGGAAGGATGCGGACCAGCGTCCCAAAAGGAAAACTCTGCTGAAAAAAGGGAAGTGGAATCGCCCAGAGAGTCCCGGATCCGGCTTTGATCACCCGGTGACGATCTGGTTCGTAGCAGAGCCAAGCCGTGGCGAAGATCTGGTGGTGAAGTCAGGCCGAAAACGTCAAAGATTTGGAAACGTTTGTCCTGCTCTGGGCGACCCACTCAGGTCAACTGAGACTCGCCAGCATTCCGAGGTAGCCGCGAGAACTGGGCCTTTGAAGGTCCTTCAAATGTTGATCCGAACAGTTCTCGAGAACGTGGTCCTTTATAAGACCAAAAGCGATTTGGAGTCAACGGAGCGGGACTAACGAAACCATTTGCCGGCTTGCGCGTAATCATGGCTCACTGAGTATTTTGGGACCCGGACAGCAGTTGGTTGCATGTCGAAGATAATACCCGCCATCATCCTGGGTTGCAGACCGGAGGAGCCCGTGACGTTCACCGGTTTTGGTCCGTACTGCTGGATAAGTTGTATGATGCCTTGGTGGTAGAGGACCTTTCCATTTTGTGCCGGGGTCCCGACTGAATCAAAACTTCCCACCGTGACAATACTTACGTCGCGTTCATGAAACTGATATGCTTCGACTCCCTGCTTGCGTAGAGTTTTGGTAAGTGTATCGGTTTTCTCTGCTGCAAGTGCCAGGCGACTTTTCATCTCCGCGCCGTTCGAGATGTCTCGAATAGTCTTCTGATCGATGATGATGTTTCCGCGGAAAGTCGCAACGCGGACGGTATATTTTCTCGGGCATTCAAGCAACGAGTACTCCAGATCTTTGTTCAAGTCGTAAACAAACTTGTCCATTCCGCTGGGAGCAAAATATTCTTCCGGAAGAAGTGGGTTACGGGTTACGAACGCGTTTCCCATAGGACCTTTGCCACGTTTGGCGGGATTCCGATTTAACTGGCGTTGCCAGTCTCGCAGTCCTCTGAACTGCTGCGTTTTCGGTCGGCGCAAACTATCCAGTTGCACATACTTGATTTTTTTCAGTGTTCGTTTCACCACGGGTAACTCGATAGATTCAAAGTCCCCTGCAAGCACTGCCCACTCATCAAAGGCAATGTTTTTCCGATAGCGCATTTTGGGCGATTCGTTGAAGCGATTCACGCCTTTACCTACCAACGGTTTTGAATAGTCGAATCGCTTTTTATGGAGATAAGCAGTTAGATTCAGGTTTGTTCTCAAATCGATCACGAGTGCGTGCGCTTCTTCTTCTGCCCCGTCGCCGACAAACGTTGTGGCCAGAATTGTCCAAGGCCCGTTGGCCTCGGTGAGTAAATATGACTGTTCGGGATCTGCCGAGACCTTTTCTTTGAAGGGATTCCAGGAACCAAAGGGGGAAGCATGTACGGTTGAAATGGCAAGTCCTGCAATCGTTAAAAGGACCACCAAAACAAACCGAGAAAATGGTTGGAACATAGAGCGACTTGACCTGATTTGAACAACGAGAAGGAAAAGCCTGATCAAGGTGCCCCAAGGAGCGAGACACGGCAGACAAGAGGTGCGGAGTCTAGCAAGTCCGTCGCCCATCTCCTAGATCGATTTATAGCATCCCGTGAGGCGGCATGTGTCAACGAACACAGAGTAGCACGTTAGGACGAAGAAGAAATCACGGAACGCTACCCACAATCCCTGTTTCATCCGCGGTGCTGGCAATGACGTCGACGAATGCACCGGCAACGAGACTGCTTGCAGTGACCTGTACCGGTGCGTATCGGCAAGAGGTTCCCAAGAATCGGTTTTGCTGTTGATCATCGGCGGACTCTACGAGAACCTGAAGTCTCCTGCCGATCAGCCTGTGGAAATACTGGCTCCGCAATTCCGACTCAATTTGCCGAAGCCTGCGGCCACGTTCGGCTTTGATTTGCGGCGGAACTTGGTCATCCATCTCGGCAGCTGGTGTTGTTCGACGTGGACTGAACGGAAAAACATGGATTTTGGAGAACCCGATTCGCCGGACCGTGTCACACGTTTCCTGGAACTCACTCTCAGATTCTCCGGGAAAGCCAACGATAACATCTGTCGTTATGGCTGGTAGCTCGAGCGTTTGCTTGACCAGCTCGCAACGGTCGGTCAGCCGTTTGGTACACCATCGACGTCGCATTCGTCGCAAAACAGAATTGGAGCCGCTCTGCAAACAAATATGCAAGTGGGGACAGATTTTTTCGGAATATTCGGCCAACACTTTGATCAGCTCGTGCGTGACTTCCGTGGCTTCGATGCTGGACAAGCGTAGTCGGAAGTTTCCGGGTAATTCTGCCAGGCGGCGCACTAAATCGGCAAGACGCATCCAGGCTGATTTGGGTTGGTTGACGTTCCAGTCGACACCGTAATGTCCAAGATGGATGCCCGTCAAAACGATTTCGCGATAGCCGTTGGATACCAGCCGCTGCACTTCTTCGAGGATGTGAGTGACAGGTCGGCTGGTTAGCTGAGGCCGTACCTGGGGAATGATGCAATAGCTACACCTTAAAAGACAACCGTCCTGGACTTTGACATACGCCCGGTGTCGATTACCAAAGCGAGAAATTCCTGTAGGAATATCGATCACCCCAAATCGCCCCAACAGATCCGGGATTTCTCGTTTGTCGGTGACTACCTCCGCCACGTTGGGCAGGCTACGGACTTCCTCTGGAGCTCGGGTCGCATAGCACCCCATGACAATGATTCTCGCATCGGGGTTTTCCCTGCCCAGTCGCCGGATCAGTTGACGACTTTTGGCATCCCCTTCGTTGGTCACTGTGCAGGTATTGACGACACATAGGTCGGCAGGTTCGTCTGTCTCAGGTTCCTGGAATCCGTGATCAAGTAGCACTTCCCGCACGAATTCCGTTTCGTACTGGTTGACCTTACAACCCAGGGTTGCGGTTCTCAGTGTGGCGCCCGACATAAGGATCAGATCTTCGACTGTTCGGATTGGGTGGGGTTGGACAATTCAGCCGATCGGCAAGGAGGCATTTTCTGGAAAACCAATCACGAAGAATCTGTTAGAGCTTCGATCGTTGAACTCATCGACCCGGCACAGCGTCGCACCATGGAATCTTTGCCGTATGCATGAATCTGCTCACGTTTCAGTTCCGCATGTTCCCGAGTTGTTGTCAACAGAACGACCCTTCCGGAACGATCTACCTCGCTGGCCATCTGTTTTCCCCTTTCCCGGGGATAACCGAACAGCTTTTGCAGCATACAAATTACATATTCATAAGTGTGATCGTCGTCGTTCCAGAGTAACACATTATAGCGGGGTTGCCTGCGGGGTTTGCCAGGATGAGTCCGTTTGCCACGCTCCGGTGTCACGGTATCAGCATCCGGGACGACCGTAGCTTTACACTGATCCATCTGATGTTCCTCCACCTAGATCTGCCATACGGCAATCATTATATTGTAAGGCCACCGCCGTTGGAAAGGGATTCACGCATGCATTCCATGACTGAATTAGACGATTATCTTCGAGAAAACCGCGAACGTTTTGAAGCGGATCTATGCGAATTGCTCCGGATTTCAAGCATCAGCGCCGACACGCAATACCGTGATGACGTGCTATTGGCAGCCAAATGGGTGGCAAATCAGTTCCGTTTACTGGGTTTCGAAACCGAAACGATCGAAGGTTCCGGCCATCCGATTGTTTATGCTGAATCACCTCAGGTCGAGAATGCCCCTACCGTTTTGATTTACGGACACTACGATGTTCAACCCCCCGATCCTCTTGAAGAGTGGGTCACACCACCTTTTGAGCCAACACAACGTGACGGAAATATCTATGCTCGTGGAGCTACGGATGATAAAGGGCAAATGTTGACTCATGTAAAAAGTGCCCAGGCCTGGGTGCAAACAGCAGGCTCATTGCCGCTCAATTTGAAGTATGTGATTGAAGGTGAAGAGGAGATCGGAAGCACCAGTTTACAAAAGTTTCTGGCTGAACATCCACAAAAGCTGAAGTCGGATGTTGCCGTTGTGAGCGACACATGTCAGTTTGCACGTGGCAAACCTGCGATTACCTATGGCCTGCGTGGAATCGCTTACTTCGAGCTCCGGCTTACCGGACCCCAGCAAGATTTGCATTCCGGCACGTTTGGTGGTTGCCTCACCAATCCGGCTAATGCGATGTGCATGATGCTGAGCGGTTTGATGGATGAGGACGGCAAGATTCTGATCCCCGGTTTCTACGAGGATGTGATTCCCTTGTCGGATTCTGAGAGGGAGCAATTCGACGGGTTGCCCTTTGATGAGGCTGCGTTTGCGGAACGTTTGGGGATCGATCGACTTCACGGCGAGCGTGGGTTCTCGACCTTGGAACACCGCTGGGCTCGTCCGACATTCGACATCAACGGACTGTGGAGCGGCTATCAGGGTGAAGGTGCCAAGACTGTGATTCCGGCCAGGGCGACTGTCAAGTTCAGCTTTCGTTTGGTTCCTGACCAGGACCCCAAGAAAATTGGAGCTGCACTGGAATCGCGGCTTACCGAACTTTGCCCACCCGGGATCCGATTGGAGTTGATCGACCTACATGGTGCTCCAGGAATCGTGGTTCCGTTAGACAGTCCCTATGTGGCGGCAGCAGCCAAGGCAATTGAATGTGGTTTCGGCAGACCTCCGGTATTTATTCGAGAAGGTGGATCCATCCCTATCGTGACGACCTTTCGTGAAACATTGGGCATCGACACCTTACTTCTTGGATGGGGACTTGATGACGACAACACGCATGGCCCCAACGAAAAGTTTTCCCTGACCGACTTCCATCGAGGAATCAAGGCGAGTGCCTATCTGTGGCAAGAGCTGAGCAAAATTGAAATAGGGGCCTGAAGCTGATGACAACCATTGCAGGCAGTATCGGGCCGAACGTGTGCCACAAATTGGATTTGCTGAATTCCTTCAGTCGGGTTGTGTTTTGAATTCATGTTCCTTGGTTAAATTCCCTCTTATAAAATGACGGTTAGTGATGCTTGATCGAAAATTTATCACTGAAAATGCTGGCACAGTACAGCAAAATTGTATCCATCGTGGTGTCCAAGTCGACGTGGATCGTCTGGTGCAAATCGAGGTGGATCGGCGTGCTCAACAAAATGAAGTGCAGGAACTTAACACTCAGGCAAATGCTAATAACAAGCGCATCAAACAGGCGGCGGATTCTGAACAGCGGGAAGCCATCATCGAAGAGGGTCGGCGATTACGGGAGCGGAAGGATTTGGCACAAGCTGCATGCGATGTATTAGATGCCGAAGCATATGGCATTCAACGATTGATTCCGAATTTGTCCCATCCTGACGCCCCTATTGGGAAAGACGACAAAGCCAATCTTGAGATCAGCAAGGGGCAACATGCTCCTTGCCAGTTTGGTTTCAAGCCACTTGACCATGTTGAACTGGGCCAACGACTCGACCTGTTTGATTTTGAAAGCGCGGCGAAGATTACCGGGCATGGCTTCTATTTTTTAAAGAATGATGCTGTTCTACTGGACCTGTCACTTCAGCGCTACGCACTTGATCTGCTGATTGCCGAGGGGTTTACGCCCACCATCACTCCCGACCTTGCGCGAAATGAAATACTGGAAGGAGTTGGATTTATTCCTCGTGGGCCTGAAACACAAATTTACAGCGTCGAAAACAGCGATTTGAGTCTGATCGCTACGGCAGAAATTACCTTGGGCGGGTTGCTATCGGGTCAAACATTGGATGCCGAAGATCTGCCATTGCGATTTGCTGGAATGAGCCATTGTTATCGGACTGAGGCGGGTGCCCACGGACGAGCCACGCGGGGGTTGTTTCGCGTTCATCAATTTACCAAGGTGGAAATGTTTGCCTTTACGTTGCCGGATCAGAGCGATGCCATGCTCGGCCGTTTACGTGATCTTGAGTGTCGTTTGTTTGACGAATTGGAAATTCCTTATCGAGTGGTCGATACAGCCACGGGTGATCTGGGTGGTCCTGCCTATCGTAAATTTGACCTTGAGGCATGGATGCCCGGCCGAGGAGATGGCGGAGAGTACGCCGAAGTCACGAGTACTTCCAACTGCACTGACTATCAATCCCGCCGTTTAGGAGTACGCTACAAAACCAAGGGTGAAAAAGGGACAAATTTCGTTCATACCCTCAACGGTACAGCCGTGGCGATCAGCCGTGCGATCATTGCAGTTTTGGAGAACCATCAGCAGGAAGATGGTAGTGTACTTCTTCCAAAGGCGCTGCGGTCTTACATGGGTAAAGACCGGATTGTCGCGAAATCGTGATGAAGAGAGCGGTTGCCGGGCGGAGCGTTGGAGTTCGCAGCAACCGTTGTTCACGCCAAGTCTGACGGCCATTCGGAGGCTAGCCTTGCGGCAAAATATGCTACGCTGAAAGAAGTGAGTCGGCAGGTTCCCATGAGGGAGGTTTTGTGATGGGGAAGCTCAATTTCAACTTTAATCAGCAACCCACTTTGGGTATCGAGCTAGAGCTTGGTCTTGTTGACGGCCAAAGCATGGCTCTCACCAGTTCGATTGAACAGGTCCTGACGGTGTTGAGCGATGGAACTGCCGATGCGATCTACAAACCTGAACTCATGCAATGTTGCATTGAAATCAACACAGGCATTTGTGAAACAATTGACGATGCAAGACGGGATCTACATGGCAAACTCGTGCGTCTGGAGGAGAGCATTGATCCGTTGGGATTGCGGCTGTGGTGGGGGGCCACCCACCCGTTTTCACTTTGGAGTGAGCAAAAGGTAACTCCCAATGAACGCTACTTGAACCTGGTCTCGCTTCTGCAGGAAATGGCCCGGCGATTGGTCACTTTCGGACTGCACGTGCATGTGGGTGTCGATTCTGGTGACAAAGCCGTTATGATTTGCGACCGTATGATGCAACATTTGCCTACATTGTTGGCTCTGAGCTGCAGTAGCCCTTATTGGGAAAACCGGAACACGGGACTCCAATCACATCGCTCGAAGATCATGGAAGGTTTGCCAACAGCCGGCCTGCCTACACTGATGCGGAACTGGAGTGAATACGTATGGCTTGTGAACCACATGGTCGACACTGGATTTCTTAACACCATTCGTGAGATCTGGTGGGACATTCGACCTCATCACAATTTTGGAACCGTCGAAGTTCGCGTCTGTGACATGCCCGGAAATCTTTCCGATGTACTGGCCATTGCAGCACTCATTCAATGCTTGGTTAAATTCCTTTCGGATGAAATCGACGGTGGAGCCTACCAGCATGACTGTCATCCCATGATGGTTCGGCAGAACAAATGGCGAGCCAGCCGGTTCGGAAACCAAGCGCACCTGGTCAACTCGTACACTCACGAAGTGCAAACCGTGAGCCAAATTATAGGGGGACTGATTGCACGTCTTCAGCCAGTCGCTCAGGAGCTAGGTTGCCTGGAATATCTAGAAGACAACCAGCGGATTGCCGATCATTCCAGTTGGGCTGAGCGACAACGCCAGATTTTGGCGGAAACTGGAAGCACGGCTGAAATCGTTCGTCAGCTGTCGGCCGATTCACGGATCAGCCCGGTGAAGGCCATTTCCAGTTAATTGAAAGTGGCTGATTCGTGTCCCGTGGCAGGCTGTTGGCACTACACTCATCACCTCCGGCCACCGTTTGACTGCCAGGGAACGATTGTTTTCAAAAGAGCGTCTGCACACGCTCAGGATTTCGGTTCGGTACGCAGTAAGCGGTGCGCATTCAGAGTGGTGAGACGTCCCATCTCTTCCAATGTCACGCCGCGTGTCTCTGCGAGGCACTCAGCAGTATGAATCATCAGGGCTGGTTCATTTGGTTTTTGTCCACGGTGAGGATGTGGGGACAAGTAGGGTGAATCGGTCTCGATCAATAGTCGATCAGTCGGGATCCCGGCGGCAGTGTGCCGCAAGTCCGCGGATTTTTTGAAGGTCACCATGCCCGCAAAGCTGATATGCAGTCCCAATTCTACACACTCCGCCGCCATTTCTGCGGTGCCCGTAAAGGAGTGCATGATTCCTCGTAAAGGTGAACGAACGCGAGCTTCACGCAACATCACTAAAATGTCCTCGACACAGTCTCGCATGTGCACAATAAAAGGCAGATCGGTCTGTTGCGAAAGCCGCAAGTGCCGGTCAAAGTAATCCTGCTGGAGAAAGAAGGGAGTGAAATCCCAATATCGATCGAGTCCAGTTTCGCCGAGGGCAATTACCTCAGAATGTCCAACAAGTCCCCGCACTCGATCCCAATCATCCGGTCCCGCTTCTGAACAATAGTTGGGTTGTAAACCTACGGCAGCGTGAACTTCCGGAAAGCGTCCGGCAATCTCAACTGTTTTTTCACTGGAGTCAGCGGTGGTTCCCACTGCCAGAATGTGTTTAACTCCGGCATTGGAAGCTCGAGTGACGACTTCTTCAAGATCATCGACCAACTGTTCGTCATCAAGGTGCGCGTGTGTGTCAAAAAAATTCATTGCTGCACTGCCAGCGTTTGTCGATAACTTCGAGAAGTAACAAATGCAGTTCAACTCACACGGTCGATCGTGTAGCCTGTACTTCGCTGACGCTGAAAATCGAACATCAACGAGCTAGGTGGCGCTCGTTGCAGCCTGGGCCAACTCTTCCAGTGATTCGAGGTGGCCCTTAGCCATGCCCAAAGCCTCTTGTGCCAGCGCTGAAGCTTCAGCATGTTCTGTCAGGTCGTTCAAGCATTCTTCGATGGTACCAATGTCCTGCTCCTGGCATTCGATGATGCGTTGCAGCAGAAAACCGAGGGCAAGATCGTTCAAGGGGGTCAGATCTCGCCCCTGGCCGCGATTTGGACTGCCGCCCAAATCGAGGATCAGTCGAGCGATTTGCTCGCTATGAGTTTTCTGATCGGCCACGAGATGCCGCAGAACTGCCCGCACTTTTTCATCCGCCTTGGTTATCCAAGGGGTAGTGTAGCTGAGGTACATGGGTACGGATTGGCAATGCAAAGCCAACAGGCGATTTAACGATCGTAGTACAGTGGCAGAACTCATTACGAGTTCGATCCCCCCTTAGGATAATAAATGAGTTGTCGCTGCCCGCGCGAGTTGACTGAGCCAGTCCCACTGAAAGAAAAAGAATACGACCGGAATCGTGACCAGCAAGACATAACCAAATTGCACGCGAGAGACCAGCGAGCCCTCGCTGGACCGGCGATTTTCCGGCTCAGGGTCGATCGCTATTACTCTCACCACCCGGAGATAATAAAACAGACTGACGGCTGTATTGATCCCGCCCACGATCAACAAGGCCATAAGATAACCATGCCCAGAAACTTTCCAGCCATCGACCAACGCAGCAAAGATTGCGAACTTGCCGATGAAGCCGGCCAAGGGAGGAATCCCCACTAAACTAAACAGAATGACTGCGAAGCAGATGGAAATTCCCGGCGAGCGACGAATCAAACCGGCGTAGTCAGCGATCTCTTCGCTACCCAGTTGATCCCGGAGGATTGCCACAATGGAAAATGCTCCCAGATTCATGAACAGGTAAATGACCATGTACATTGCCAACGCTGCAACCGCTTTTTCGGCGCCGTCGATGTTCTGCGAAGTCATGGCAACGACGGGCGGTACTGCCATCATCATGTAACCTGCGTGGGCGATCGTGGAATAAGCCAGCAGGCGATTGATATTTCGCTGACCGTAAGCTGCCAGATTACCAAAGGTGCAGGTGACGGCTGCGATGACAGCGATTAGCAGGCCCATGAAATTTCTCAAGCCGGCCGGGCCAGCACGGGAAGGACCTGAAGCAACGCCGCGAATTCCATTGCTGGGTTTTCCTGGTTGCTCGTCGGACACATTCAAGAACGTTGTTTCCACTGCCGGAGGAACGTGCGCTAAGGCTACGGTTGAATGGTCTGCAGTGGAGGGGATTACACCGACTCCGATCACCACGCGCACCAGCAAGGCCAAAGCTGCTGCCTTGGAGGCGACTGACAAGAATGCGTTCACCTCCGCGCTGGCGCCTTCAAACACATCCGGGCACCAGAAGTGGAACGGTACGGCCGACAGCTTGAAGGCGAGGCCAATCATGATCATCAAACCACCCAATGCCAGGACATAGGTTTGCTCGACGGACAATTCGGGCCACATCGTGGCCAAGCGCGTGGCCACGGTCGGTAAATGTAGCGTGTTGGTAACACCAGCCACCAGGCTGATGCCGTAGAGCATAATCCCGGCAGTGCCAGCGCCGTAGATTGAGTATTTTAGCGCAGCTTCGCTGGAGAGTCGTCGATCCTTACGCATACCTGCCAGTACATAGGACGGAACACTGGCCATCTCGACCGCCAGGAAAATCATCAGAAGGTGGTTTGCGGACGCCATCAGGGAAAGTCCCAGCGTTGCTCCCAGCAGAAGCGTGTAGATATCGGTTCCATCCCGCCTGTCAAAAACCTTGGACAGCCGAACAAGCAACAGCAGGAGAATAGCGAAAACCAACAAGATTCCGCGCATGAAGACGGTGAAACCATCATAGACCAGCATTCCGGAGAAAATTTCGACGCGAGCAAACTCGTCCGACGAAGCCAACATGCGCCACGGCTGTCCACCGAAAGGAATGCACAATGCCACAAAAAGGCCGATTAGAGCCAGATAGAAGGCGTCGATTTTTTCAACCAGCGGCAGGACTCTTGTCGCGAGCAACACGAAGATCGTCACACAGATTACGAGTTCAGGACCGAATAGCGGTACACTCGTACAAATCGTGTTGTCGATCGCCTGGTCTACGAGAGAGTTAAAGTTCACCGAACCTCATCCTATATTTTCACAGCGCATATTTATTGCCCGTGCTCATGGTGACTCTGAAATGAATTGATGGTCGGGCGATGATCTCTTAAACAGGCTCAGCTGTTGATCGGTCATGTCGAGGTCGGGATGCTGCTCAGGGCTGCTAACACCCACCGATACCGCCGTGTCGTTTGGTGACCTGTCAGATTGCGTGGAGCCAAGTTCCCCAGGCTTTTCACGCTTTTGCCAGGCAACCAGTTCCTGCACCTGACGATCAATCGTTGGATCCATGTACTGCAAAAGAATTCCTGGAAAAACACCGAACAGAATTGCCAGAACAACCAAAGGTATGGCAATCGATACTTCGCGTAGGTTCATGGGAGTCAAGGCCTCTTCATGTGGCCCTTTGTACTCGGCCCCCAGATAGACCCGTTGAATCACCCAGAGGATATAGGCCGCAGTCAAGATCACCACTGCTGCCGAAATGACGGCCAAGGTTGTACTGAATTTCCAGACGGAAAGGACCACGAAAATCTCACCGATAAATCCGCACAATCCTGGTAGTCCCAGGGCGGCAAAGAAGATGACAATGGACAATCCTGTGTAGAGGGGCATTTTCCCGTAAATGCCTCCGAACTCGTCCAAGTTTCGGTGATGGACCCGGTCATACAGCACACCGACCAAAAAGAACATTCCAGCCGAACTGATCCCGTGAGCAATCATCTGGAACATGGCACCTTGGATCCCCATGTTCCAGTAATCACTGTTGTATAAATTCCCTGCAGATGCCGACCACACGCCCAGGCCCAACACGACATAGCCCATGTGGCTCACTGAACTGTAGGCTACTAAGCGTTTAAAGTCTTTCTGAGCCAAGGCTGCAAATGCGCCGTAAACCATGCTGATGACCCCGATGGCGCAGACCCAGTATCGCAGTTCAAATCCCGCCTCCGGACAGATGGGATAACAAATTCTGATGATTCCGTAGCCACCCATCTTCAGCAGCACACCTGCCAGAATCATGGAAATGGGAGTCGGAGCTTCAACGTGCGCATCAGGTAACCAGGTATGCATAGGTACCACAGGTATCTTAATGGCAAATCCTATGAACAGTAGAACGAACGCCCAGCATTGAATCGAACAGCCCCATAACTGACCACCGAACAGGTCGGTGTGCTGGCCCATCTGCTGCAAGGCCAGGATGTTGAATGTGTGTATGGGCTGTGCCGGATCGTTCATTTTCTCTGCGTACTCGACCGCCAGACCCTTGCCCGCGTCGATCCAGGCTTCCAGTGCAAGCTCAGGAGTGGACCCTTCCTGCAGCGGTACAATCTTGGCTGCGACGAGTTGTTCGGCTTCCATTCCCTGGGCCGTAAGGTCACTGCTGAAGTACAGCATGAGGATGGCGACCAACATCAATACGCTGCCGAAAAGCGTGTACAAGAAGAACTTGATCGCTGCATATTCTTTTCTGGGACCGCCCCAGATGCCGATCAGAAAATACATCGGCAACAGCATGACTTCCCAGAAGACGTAGAACAGAAAGAAGTCAAGTGCCAGGAAAACTCCCAGCATTCCAGTCTCCAGCAACAAGAACAGGATGCAGTAGCCTTTCACGTGTTTGGTGATGGACCAACTGGCACCCATTGCCAACATCGTGACGAGGGTGGTCAAGATTACCAGGGGAAAGCTGATGCCATCAGCACCCAGGAAGTAGTCGATATTGAAGGTCGGTATCCAGGAGACTTGCGAGGCACCCTGCATCGTATCAACGGATAGATCGAAACTGACCGGTAATTGCCCCGGAATGGCCATTAGGATTGTCAGGACCAGCACCAGAATCGTCACGAACAGTGTGAATAGCCGTATGATGTCGGGCTTGTCTTTGGGGACAAATGCCAGCACCAGGGCCCCGAGGGCAGGAGCAAAAATGATAAGACTGAAAAGAAGCAGGGGATTTTCCATGATGACCAAAGTCCGTCACTTAACCCGCCAAAGTGCGGGACCAAAACAGGCTGATTAAAATAAAAATGGCAACGGTGCCCAGGGCTATAAACATCACGTACTGCCGGAGTTGACCGGTTTGAACTCGTCGCAGTGAGAGTCCGGTGTTAAAAGTCCAACGAGCGATGAGATTGGCAAATCCATCGACCACGCCTTGGTCCACCCAGCGATCTCCCCATTGAGAGAACCGTTTAGTGCAGTCCGCAAGACCGTCAATCAAGCCATCGATCCACCGTCGATCGATACCCGTCACCAAACGTGAGATCAAGAGCGTGGGGCGCACCCAAAGGAAGTCGTACAACTCGTCAAACCACCACTTGTTTAACAGAAATCGATACACCATGTGAAACTGCTGTTGAACTTCCTGCGCATTCAAAACACGCAAGCCGTAGAAGAGCATCGCCAGCAAAAACCCGGTCACTGCCGTTCCGAAGGCGATGAGCGTCACCGGAAAGACTATTTTTTCCTGATGAGCAAGGTGTTCATCGGGCCACCACTGCTGGACAATCTCACCCTGCACAGATGCGGCGGTACCTAAAGGTCTTGCCTGTTCCAGTAAATTCGTCAGGCTCACATCAAAAAAGTTCCAGGCGACACCGACAGCAAAAATCGACAGGATGATGAGCGGAATGTACATGACTTTGGGCGACTCGTGAGCATGGTCGTACCGTTCTTGATCGCGTGGCGCACCAGCAAAGGTCATGAACCACAGACGAAACATATAGAAGGCTGTGATTCCCGCACTGCCGGCCGCTACCAGGAAAAACAGAGCGCCCCAACCGGCGTTTTCCGGTTGGTACCTCCAGAACGAGAAAACTTGTTCCAGGATGGCATCCTTCGAATAGTATCCACTGAAACCAATTAAAAACGGTATCCCTGCGCCGGAGATTGCCAGGCACCCGATCAACATCGTGTAAGCCGTGACCGGCATTTTCTTGCGCAAGCCACCCATTTCGGTCATCTCGTTGGTGTGAACTCCGTGGATCACCGAACCGGAACACATGAACAACAGACTTTTGAAAAAGGCGTGGGTAAACAGGTGTAGCATGCCGGCCATCCAGCCACCAACCCCCAGGGCCAGCATCATGTATCCCAACTGACTGATGGTCGAATAGGCCAGGACGCGTTTGATATCGGTTGCCGTGATGGCGATGGTGGCAGCCATGAAGAGCGTGATACAGCCGACCACCGCAATCACCAGCAATACTTCGGGAACAAAGACTGGGAAAAATCTTCCCACGAGGAACACACCTGCCGCCACCATCGTTGCCGAATGCACCAATGCGGAAACCGGTGTCGGTCCCTCCATGGCATCGGGCAGCCAGGTCTGTAGCGGGAATTGCGCACTTTTACCCACGCATCCGCAAAAGATTCCCAGACCCGCCACAATCATCAGCCAATATCCGTAGCCTTCTTTGCGCCAGTCATCTGTACACGCATCGATTTCGCTTAGGGCTGTTTCGAGGCTTTCTGAATGTTGTACAATCTCAGCCACTTTTTCACTGGCTGCCTCCTGTACCATCTTGGCGGGCACGATCAATTCATGCTGATGTTCCGCAGGACGCACCAAACTAAAGATTCCCGGCTCATCCTTTGTGATGTCTCCGAAGTTGAACGTTCCCAACGTTGACCAGATCACCATCAGTCCGATAATCATGCCAAAGTCACCCACGCGGTTTACGATAAATGCTTTGTTGGCAGCCGTCGATGCACTCGGACGTTCGACATAGAAACCGATCAGAAAATAAGAACAGATACCGACCAGTTCCCAGAAAACAAATGTCATTGCGATATTTCCCGAGATGACCAGCCCCAGCATGCTGAAGCAGAACAGCGACAGATACTGGAAAAATCGCGGAAAACGTCCGGGTCTTGTCAAGTAAGAACCGTCACTCAACGTCACTTCATGGTCGGTGTATTCGGACTCTTCATCGTGCATGTATCCAATTGAATAGAAATGGATGCAGGACGCGATAAGCGTCACCATGCAGAACATGCAGACGGCCAGTGAATCGATGTAGTAACCGATGTCCAGGTGCAGCGACCCGAATTGGCCCAGGCGATACCAGTATCCGGTATATGCAGCAATTTCCTGGTGGGCCTGCTGGGGTTGGTCGGCAACAGGAATGATCATGCTGGTTGCCGCCGCATGGGGTTCACTGTCACCATGGCCTGCCGGCGCAGGATCGTGGTATGGCAGCCATGCCAGGACCAGGGACGTCATGGAGCAGACGAACGCCAGACAGATCATGAGAGTCGAGAGGTAGGCCGCGTACTTTTTCAGCGCGGGGCCGACCAGTACGTTTACGACAAACGCCACCAGCGGCAGAAGTACCGCAATTCCCAGTAACCTTGGTAACCACTCAGAAGGAACCATTAACCTTTTAGCTCATCCGCTCTGTCGACATCGATTGTCGCATGATTGTTGTAGAAGTTCAGCGCGATTGCGAGGGCCACGGCAGCTTCGGCCGCAGCCAAGACAATGACAAATAAGGCGACCAGTTGCCCGTCCAGACCCAAAGTCTCGGTACGGAGGTACTGGCTGCCAAAAGCAACGAAATTGATGTTTGCCCCGTTCAGCACCAGTTCAATCCCCATCAATATGCCCAGGGCATTGCGTTTAGTTGCCATGCAGATGGCACCTATCACAAACATCACGGCACCCACGATCAGATAATGTGTAACACCGACAGGTTCAAAGAGACTCATTGATTCACACGTAATCGCTATGATGGTGGTGGTGCGTGCCGCCGGGCACGCGCCAGATAGGCTGCTCCGATGAGCACCACTAATAAATGGACGGAGACAATTTCGAAAGGCAATAGGTATCCCGACATCCCTGCTGCCAACGTTTCATTTGTTGCTACCAGTTTGTCGGGGCGCGTGCTCAACAAGGCCAAGCCGAGCGAAGTTGTTTGGTTTGCAACATCCGCCGGAATCTTGGCCTGTGCATCAGCATGAAATTCCCCTTGTGGAAGATAGATCGCAGCGACCACAAGTAACGCCAGCAAGGAAACTCCCACGGCCACGGCCAACACCCAGTCGCCACCCCGGGTGCTCATCCGTACAAAACTGTCCTGGGCCGTTAGCATGACTCCAAATACCAGCAGCACAAGTGTTCCGCCCACGTAAATCATCAATTGCATGGCGCCGACAAAATGAGCTCCAGCCAACATGAACAATCCGGCAGTGGCTCCCAACGCTAAGGTCAGGTAAAACGCCATACGTACGATGTTGCTGGTCACTAGCACGCAGAAGGCAAAAAAACAGGCAAACAATGCGAAGATCAGAAAGAAAAGCGTATGCCAGTTAAGAGCAGTGAAGAGGAGCATTATTTTCGTTCCTCCGCTGATCGGGCCAGTAGAACAAATTCTTCCCCAGGCTGATTTGAAGTCCTGGCGAGGTCATCTTCATCGCGGGCCGCCTGCTCCTCGTCTTCTTCCGGATTGCCAGCGGAACGTGCTTGGTCCTGCGAGATCCAACCTTCACGTACGGATGCCCGACTTCGGTGAGGAAACAAATCATTGGGAGACCAGGTATCGGTCGCGGTGTAGAGCAAGACACCGACAAACATCACCGAACTCAACGGCACGCAATATTTCCAGCACGTGGTGATTACCTGATCAATGCGCAGGCGAGGCAGGGTCCAGCGAACCCATATCATGACGGTCACCCCCACCACACTTTTTAGAATCAGGTTGCCACAACCAAACAAGTTTGCAAGCCATCCTGCAAGCGTGGGCGTTTCGCCGACACCCGAGTAGGCCCAACCGATCCAATGGAAGATAGGGATCGGACCATTCCAACCCCCGAAGAACAAAATTGCACCCAATGCACTGACGATGTACATCGAGCCGTACTCGGCCATGAAAAAGATGCTCCAACGTAATCCTGAATACTCTGTGTGAAAACCAGCCACCAGTTCACTTTCGGCTTCTGCTAAATCAAAAGGAGCCCGGTTGACACTGGCCGTGGCGCAGGTGAAGAAAATCCAAAACGTGAAGAAGGTGAACGGGTCGTGGAAAATCAACCAGTTGGTGAACAAACCTGCCTGCATGTTTCCGATGGTGATCAAGTCCATCGTTCCGCAGACCATGACGGGGATGATGATGCATAAACCGATGGGGACTTCGTAACTCACTACCTGAGCTGCTTCACGCATGGCTCCAAACAGTGACCACTTCGAACCCGAAGCCCAGCCGGCCAGCAAGACTCCGAACACTTCCAGCCCCAACACGGCTGCCACGAAGAAGACCGCTACATTGATGTGCTGACCAACCCAACCAGTTGCGAAAGGTAGAGCGAGAAAAGCAGCAAAGCTGGCCGCAAAACTCAAGTATGGTGCCAGTTTGAACAGCATGGCATCGGCCGAACCGGGAATGAGGTCTTCTTTGGTGATGAGTTTGAGACCATCGGCCAACGTCTGTAGCCAACCAAACTTGCCTCCCGTGCGTGTGGGTCCCAACCGATCCTGAATTCGTCCCGAAACTTTACGCTCCATCCAGATGAACACCAGTGCACCAACTGCCGGAACCTGAATGATCAACGCTGCCTGAATCAGCGCAGCAATCACGTAGCCAGGTGCCTCCGCGGACTCCGGCATCACCGCGCTTAAATAAATAGCGAGTTGTTCGTTGATCCAGTCAGCCACTCTTTAGGCTATCCCTCTTTATCACAGGGGCATCCGTTTCACTTTCGAACTGCAGACATCCCCCGAAGGAGTTGTCTGATTGCCCGTTACTTTCTACTGAGATCGTGAAATATGTCACAAAGTCACCGCTCAGGACAAGCCCCCGCTCACTCGAATTGGAGCTCCCCGCAGATGTCTCCTACCGATCAATTTCGCCCATAACGATATCCGTGGAACCCACGATGGCAGGCACGTCCGCAATTAGGCAGCCTCGGCAGATCTCGGGACAAACCGAGAGGTTGCAAAAGGAACTGCTACGAGCTCTGACTCGCCAGGGGATCGACGATCCGTCGGATACCAAATAAAACCCCATTTGACCTCGCGGAGCCTCCGTCTCCAGGTAGACTTCGCCACGTGGGATCTTCTGAGTTATTTTAATCGGTTCTCCCCAATTTCCTGAAGCCGTACTGTAACGATCCATGGCTTGCCGCACTAAGTCAATTGCCTGCACGACTTCTAGCATCCGTACATAGAACCGGTGCCAACAATCTCCCAACACAGTTTCCGAAGGAACGGGTGGGTAATCGTGGTCCCGTGGATAATGTCCGTCACGCTCACAAACGACCTCGAACGCGTAGCCGTCGTACATCTCCGTGTAACGTTCTTCGCCATCCCGGCGTAGATCATAATCGACTCCACTACCCCGTAACACGGGCCCGGTGCAGCCATAGTCGAGGGCCATCTCAGGAGCCAGTACACCAATTCCCGCTGTCCGCTTGATGAAAATTGCGTTGGAGGTCAGCAGCGTGTGGTATTCCTGGATGTTGGGTATGAACTGATCAAGGAACTTCTCGCATTTCTGTAACCACCCACCGGGCAAGTCGGCCGTGGCACCTCCCGGTGTCAGGTAGCTCGTGGTCAGCCGGGCTCCGCACACGTCTTCAAACAGGTCCAATATCTTTTCCCGTTCGCGAAACGCGTAAAGGAACGGACTGAAAGTACCCAGATCTAATCCATAGGCCCCCATACCAACCAAGTGACTGGCAATACGACCCATTTCGGCGATGATCACGCGCAAGTGTCGAGCCTTTTCGGGCAGTTCGTGTTCCAGCAGTTTTTCGACGGTCAAGGCCCATCCGAGATTCATGTTCATGGCCGCCAGGTAGTCCATGCGATCCGTGTAGGGAACCCACTGCCGCGTCGTTAGATTCTCGCCGATCTTCTCAGCACAACGATGCAGGTACCCGATATGCGGCATGACTTCCGAAACAACTTCACCATCGGTCCTCAAGACCAAACGCAGCACACCATGTGTACTGGGATGCTGCGGGCCCATGTTGACGAGCATTTCGTCAGTGCGGACATCGAATTCAATGATTCGAGGATCTTCAGCAGTCGCCATGATTTCGTTCGCTTTCCTCTTATCTACCGTCCGCGAATTCCGTGGTATTCCAACGGCATCTCATAATCTTTTCGCAGTGGATGCCCTACCCAGTCCTCGGGGCAAAGGATCCGCCGCAGGTCAGGGTGTCCAGTGAAGTTAATTCCTGAAAGGTCGAACACCTCCCGCTCGTGCCAGTCTGCCGTGCTCCACACGGCGGCCACGCTGGGAACTTCCGGAAGTTGGCCCTCTTGATCATCTTTCCAGCGTGCCAAATTGATTTTCAAGACTAGACTGTGTTTGTGAGTGACGCTGGAAACATGATAAACGACCTCCAGATGCGGCTCCCAATCGACTTTCTTGGCTTTCTTGGGATCCGGTTCAAAGTAGTCGACTGCGGTGACGCAGTTGAGCACTTCGAATCGTAAATCTGGTTCGTCCCGAAGGTACCGACAGATTTCGACCAGCGCGGACGGGCTCACTTCAATCCAGGGATCAATCGCCTCGAGATTCGCCGTCACGACGCCATCCGCGAACTGCTGTTTCAGTTTATTTAAGAAATCCACACCTGTCATTTGGTAAATACCTTCCGTCAAAATCGATTGTCGTGGCCGGGATGCTGTGACGCCTGTCTACATATCCATCAGTTGGTCAGTGCAGGCTCTTCCCCACGCGGCATTGCGGGAGGCGCGCGAACCAGAGAAGCAGTGTCAGGTGGCGTGATGGCACGTACCCAATCCATGGCTCCTGTCTTCCATTCGTAAGCGAACCCCAGTAGCAGGACAAAGAAGAACACTGCCATCGCTCCCGCAGAGAGCCACACCAGGTTATTTGCGCCGGTTTGCACTGCTGAAAACGCATCACCGGTTTCGGGAATCGCGAGAGACGGATCAGCAACACCCAGTTCCCGGTACAAGCCCCGAATTTCATCCGTCAGCCCGTTTTCTCCCGTTGTCAAACCTGGAGAAACTTCGGCTTGCTGACTAGCGGTCCTGAGATGCAGAGCTTTGCCGTAGACGGTCGCCCAAGGGAACATGAATGCGACTTCCACGTCGAACACGATGAAAACCAAAGCAACCACGTAGAACCGTAAGTCAAATTGCACGAAGCTGGAGCCAATGGTTGATTCTCCGCATTCGTAGATTTCCTGTTTTTCCGGACTGGGGTTGGCTGGGCGCAGAAACCGACCAATCAACAGATTGAGCAGGACAAAGCCAAATCCGACCGCAGCGAACAAGGCCAGATAGCCGACGATGGTTGTCGATGCTGACATCTGAGATTTCGAACCCGCCGCTTTCCGGAAAATCGACCCGTGCGTTGTTCACAACGACACGTCACGCCTCAGCTGATGCAGGAGGCAATCGCCAGAAGTTACCCACTTCGGCCAAACGCGAATTTTAGAGGGCTTGTGCCAAATTGCAAGGCGTGACTTAAGGGTCAGGTGCGCAAATCGCCCTCGTCCTCCGACTTGTCAGTCACGCTGTCCGCGCCCAGTGACTGCCGCTTGGCGAACCCTTCGTCGATTTCATGCCAATGCATGACTTCCGATTCACCCAGTCTCCAGCACAGAAATACTAATCGTCCATCGAGCATGCTGGGAAAGTCGACCAGACCTTCCGTGGCCCCTTTTGGTTCCACACCCAACTCGCGCAATTCGTCGACATAATCTCGTAACCGCAAGCCATCCTGCTCCAGTTCCTGTCCCACCTGGGCTAGTTCCTCTCCGTAGGGGTCCCCAGCTTCGAATTCTCGACCAGAAAGCAGGTGACGTAAACGCTGTCGACGCTCGGTCAGCTCCAGGGAAAGCCGTGCTAGATCGCTGGTGATCGCACGCACCAGTGGCAAAGTGGTGTTTGCTTCTTTCACGGTGAAAAGTTTCTTTGGCTTATAACACTGTTGTGAGTCCATAATAAAAAAACCGTTGCAGCACCTAGTTCGGTCCCCCATGCACAGGATCGACAATCACCTTCGATTCGGCGACTGCTGTCGGATTAAGCATGCTGCGACCCCATGCGATTTCCACCGGCATCCGTGAATAATCGACAATGCAACCGTCTCGACTGTAACAACTCAAGTCCATCGTAGCTCCCATAAAGATACAGTCTACCGGACAGGGTTCGACACAGAGAGCACAAAACATGCATTTTGAATAATCAATGGCATATCCAGTCACCTTGAACCCCTTGCCCTGTTGCACCCTCTCTTTGCCAATGTAGATGCAATCAACAGGGCAGACCTTTGCACATTGATCGCACGCAATGCAGGTCGTCAAGTCAAACCGATGGAAGCCTCGATACCGAGCAGCAACTGGAACTGGCAATTCCGGATACTCAAACTTTTCCGTAAACGTGCCACGGTCTGCATGGTAGGTTTTCAACCAATATCGTAGCGTGACCCACATGCCCCGGACCACCGTGGAAATCGTTTGCCAGATGTTCCGAGCCCATTCCCACTTCATGGTTGACAACGTCCTTTCGCCTCCGCTTTGAAAAACTCACCAGTCCAGCGCGAAACCACGCGCAAGATGAGACGAATTATAGACGCCAGTATTGGATTCGCAACCGCTACGCGAACCCGAACTACCAGACGCATCGGGCGACTCGGTTTGAATCGGCTAGTGAGATACCATCCCTGCACTTTCACTGTTCGCTTTCACTGTTCGCTTTCACTGTTCGCTACGGATACCTTCAATTAGTGCCTGAAGCCCGGTGGGCAGTTCCGCTCCACCTGCCCGGAGTTTTCAGGTTCGTCGCCCCTTCTGTACCGTCCATTTGTCTGAAGCGGCAGTCGGGACGCTCGCAACGGGGTCCCGAAATAGACCAGATTTCCAGTACTGATGGGGGGCCTGTGTTGGCTGCCTCAATCGATCACCGATGTCTGGAATTGCCAACAGGCGGAGTTTTTCAGGTTGGTAACGGCTCAGCTACCTAAAATCCGCTGAAATTAGTTGGAAAAACAGGGTCGAACTTGGAGATTTGTTCTAACTGGTGCTGAAGTATTAGTTTAGGATTCTAGAGAGAAGTTAAATCGGGGCCGCGACAGGCTTTGAAACTGCGGGAGACGGGACATAAGACGCCCGGATCAAAGGGTTATTTAAAAAATAGGGTTTTTTTTAAAAAAAAAGGTTAGTTTGCCCTGTGTTCCTTGACTCCCTTACGCGAGCACTTAGAGTGGAATAAGGAAGTTCACGTGCTTCGGTCGTCAAACGCGTCAAACGGCCTCCGTAATTGTAGGTGTCCTGCGGCTAAACGGTGCACTTGGAGCACCTGACTACAACAAGGAATGTTTTATGTTGGTGTTATCCCGTAAAAGAAACGAAAGTATTATCATTAACGACGACATCACAATCGTCGTTGTGGAGATTCGCGGGGACAAAGTTCGGCTCGGTGTGGAAGCTCCCAAGGAAATTCCGGTTCACCGCCAGGAAGTTTACAACGCCATTCACGGTATTGAGGACGAACAACCATCTGCAGGGGATTCGGGTTCGTCAACCGAACAGGCTGAAACAGGTTGAAATAACCACTCTGACGATTCATGGCCACTCTCGAATCGGCTTGAAGTTGCCTTTCTGAACTGGTGTTCTGGCAAAGTCGGGAGTTCCTCTGGTTTTCCTATCTCCACTTGACCGTGAGTCATTACCACGATTATACCGAACCACTGGTATGCTCTTGCGCCAGGCCCCGTCGTCTAGTGGTCTAGGACTCCGGCCTTTCACGCCGGCAACACGGGTTCGAGTCCCGTCGGGGTCATTTTTCCCGGGCTGCGCGTTTCGACGTACCAGCCTGGGCTCCTCCGCGTAGCGCCCTGTTGCGAGAGCCCCCCGCTCCCGCAGCGGCAGTGCTGGGTTCAGGCCGGATTTTTCCGATTGAATCAGTTTTGGGACCCTAAAACCTTCACTAATGCCCGCTGGTGTTCTATGATTGTGGAGTGGTACTGGTGATTCTCTTCTGAGGAGTTTCGGGGATGAAATTGGCTGTTTCTTTGCCCTGGCTGGTCATCTTGGTTGCTTTGACACTCGCGGGTTGTCAGCAGCAGGAGCAATTGACTCTCACCGAACTTGCCAAGGGAGCGTTTCTCGACAGCAAGTGGGACCAAGCTATCGATTTCAGCAGCCAGGCGGTCGAGCAGGACCAGGCCAACAGCGGCGCCTACATCTTGCGTGGACGGTCGTGGATGGCCAAGAAGGAACTGGAGCAGGCGATCAAGGATTTTTCACAGGCCATCGAAATCAATCCCTCGGATTGCGAGGGGTACTACATGCGATGTGAAGCCTACAAAGTTTTTGGAAAAGAAGAACTCGCCCGGGCAGATCGGCGGTCTGCCCATCGAAACGACCCCAATTTCGACAAAGCATTTCTCAACGGCCCTCCGATAAATGTGGAGTCTCTGGTGGAATCGATGGAAGTCGATCGGAAAGTTCGGAAAGTTCGGAAGCAGTTGGACCGAGAAGCGGAGGAGGAAGAACTGGCAACGGACGTAAAGTTTCTGAAAAACATGACGCCGACGGACTCTACAAAAGACAAGCGACATTGGGGAGCCCGGGCTGGAACCACGCGTTCCTATGATGTGGCGTCGGATGATGAAACAGAGACGGAGCGGCGAGAGTCTGCGTTTGAAAAAACAAGAAACAAAAAGGAATTTTCCGAGATGCTTCCCACGCGCGATTCTGACAAGTCGCCGCAGGAATTGCTCTCGATAACTTCACATCGTGAGGGACTGATCCGGCCCATGGAGGAATTCGAAGACTGGCTGGCGGACATTAAAAACTACGAGCTTAACTATAATTCCGCGAGCCTCGCCAACCTGCCACGGTCTGACGGGGGTGCCGACAAGGTAGACGAATCGACATCGACCGAAGAAGAAGAGGCCGCGGTGGACAACGAAACGGGTTCTCCCGACACCAACGGTTTCCGGCAAAGGCGATTTACAAAACCTTTTCAATACCCTTGGAAACCGTTGGACGGTCGTAGGACAGGAATCGGCAGTGGTTTCCAAGCCGATACAAAGGAGAGCACGGAAGGGACGGAGTTTCCAAATCTACAATTCCGTACCACGGGTATTCGATCGAAAAGATGGTTCCAGCAACGGACCAATGGTCCAGCAACTACCACGCTGGGGTTACCTCGAAACTTTTACCGTTATCAAGTGGATTCCCGCTTACCTGACGACACTTCGGAAGCATTCTCCCATCCCAGACGCAGTAGGGAAAACTATCGTCATGGGTATCTGCTACCCTCTTCCGCAGGAAACGCTCCCCGGCCTTCCACCGGCATTCAAAGCCAATGGGGTCCCTGAATCAGCCATCCGAACGAACCGGAAACACTGGTTTTCCAGTGCAGGTCGTGAGAAGAGTGGCCCGCTGGACGTGGTGGAAGGAAACCGCTTGGTAGAATCAGCACCTTTTCCGGCCAGCCGGGCGGATTTTTCAAGCGCTGGCAGCCTGTCGTTCGAGAGCAGCCTTTACGCCTAAATAGGACGCGTTGGATTTCATGCAGATCTCGCGGAACACCTCCGGACGGGAAACCCCTTCTAAGCGAAAGGTTTCAGTCTCTCCTTGGTAGAACAGGAGGTCACCTGCCTTGAACCAGGATTGTCCCGGCTGAACTGCAATTTCGATACGGTTGAATCGACCCAGTTCCGTTGATTTGTCTTCCACTGCCTGTAAACCTCGCTGGACGATCACTCGCCTGTTGGTCAGTGTGTAACGTGAACCGACCCAGGGAAGAATGCGATAAAAATAGAGAGCCAGCGCATGCGGTATGGATGCCAAAGCGATCAAATTACCGATCCGAAAAACGTAGATCCCAACCCGATTTGCGTACAGGCGTCCTAAAAACCGCCCCGAAGGATAGGCGGCAATGGATGGCCAAACCGTCATTACATCGACTTCGGCCATATCCCGAGCCACAACACCTGCAATTGCTTGTTTCATTCGTTTTGACCTGTCAGAAATCATCAACAACCGTGTGCAGGTAAGTTAGCAAAACAAACCAGCAACTTCCAGGGGGACCTTTGGCCGGCCCCGTCGGCGCAGAGACCAGGAGTCCCTGATGAGCAGAAGTCCCTGATGAGCAGAAGTCCCTGATGAGCAGAAGTCCCTGATGAGCAGAAGTCCCTGATGAGCAGAAGTCCCTGATGAGCAGAAGTCCCTGATGAGCAGAAGTCCCTG
>CAUZBP010000018.1:0-68043 GCA_963578105.1 Planctomycetota bacterium | reverse complement strand
TTCCAACCGTCCCCGCTACAGCTCCAAACACCGGAAATTCGCGTTTCCATTCACTGGGAAAACGCGGATAGAGGCACCGCAAGCAAGCCGTCTGGCCGGGCAAAATCGTCGTGATGCGCGCCTCCAGGTCGTACATCGCACATTCGACCATGGGCCGGCCAAGGCGAACTGCCTGGTCATTCAACAAAAAACGTTCCTGGAACAGTGGAGCACAATCCACCACGACATCGGCCTGTTCCACCAAGTCCGCCACGTTGTTTTCCCCCACATTCTGATTCACAACCACAACATCCATTCGTGGATTGAGTTGCTTCAAACGACAGGCAATCGAGTCTATCCGTGGTGTACCAATCGCGTCATGGGTCATGAGCAGTTGACGGTTCAGATCGCTGGGCTTTATATTTCCGCGGTGCGCAATCACCAGTCGACCAATGCCTGCCGCCGCCAACTGGTACGCCACGGCACTTCCCACTCCACCGCAACGTGAAATTAACACTGTGCCATTCTTCAATTTCTCCTGTCCGGCCTCCCCGAAATCTGGCACCCACATCTGCCATTCCCAAATCGCACGTTCTTCGTCAGTTAGTCTTCGCTGATTGGTCATGGAATGTTCAGATATTGATTGTGGCCTGCGATGATCACGAAGCGTTGCCTGACAGTGGATCGCTTGCCATTCTCAACGTTCAAAATGGCCTTCAATGCAAATTGCTTTTCCCGTTAAAGCGACGCGGTGGACTTTGTTAACCTTCCTTATTTCTTCATCCACCCGGATTTTCAATGTGATTACTAATTGCCTCTGGACCACCCCTCACTTCAGATACCTTTCCATCTGTCATCTGGAAAAGTACATCTGCCAATTCTGAAGCCTCCTGCCGGTTGTGCGTGACGTGCAACGTGGTCACCCGGGTGTGTTCCCGCACGCGACGAATCACATCGTACATCTGGTAACGCGTGTCATCGTCCAGCGCGCTGAGTGGTTCGTCCAGCAGCAGCACGGGCGGTTCAAACGACAAGGCTCGCCCCAGCGCAACCCGTTGCCGTTCACCGCCGCTTAAACCTGCCGGTTTGCGCTGAAGCAGGTCGCTGATTCCCAGGAGCCCCGCAACTTCATCAATTCTGCGCTCCACGTCCTGACGGCGGATTCCGCGCACAACCAGCGCAAAGGCCAGGTGCTGGTAAACAGTCATCGTCGCAAACAGCGCACCATCCTGGGGCACATATCCAATACCGCGTTCCGCCGGACGCATGTGGGTCACGGTCCTGCCACCGAGTTCAATACGGCCCTGTTGAATTGGCTTCAACCCGGCAATCGATTCAAGCAGTGTCGTCTTGCCACTGCCTGTCTTACCCATCAGGACGCCGTATCCACCTTCGCGAACTTGCAGTTGCACCCCTTTAAAAGCAAAGTCGCCTAGGCAAACGGAAAGATCGTCAACACAAATCATCTGCAAATTTTCTCTGGATCCAAGACAGCGAACCGTGTTTTCTATCAAACGTTGTAGGGAGCATGATCATAACGTCAAGTCACGTGAACCCCAAATACGAGCAATCATCAGAACAGCAACGGCAGCCACAATCATGATCATCGACACCGCCACCGCCGCTTCCAGGTCTCCCACGCTCAGTTCCAAAAACACCGTCGTAGAGAGTACCTCGGTCTTCATCCGGGTGGCTCCGGCAAAGATCAATAAAGGCCCGAACTCACCTAACGATCGGGCCCAGGCTAATGTGGCCGCGGTGATGATACCCCGTCGTGCTGCGGGTAATACAACGCTGGAAAATGCCTGCGCCCGGGTACAGCCAAGCGTTAAAGCAACTTGCTCGCAACGGGGGTCGATCTGGTCGAAGGTGGACCGCAATGTGCGTATTGCAAAGGCACAAGCGACCATGAACTGCGCCAGAATCACCGCCGGAATTTGATAGACTACCCAATCGGCTGCCAGTCGAAACGGCCAGAACTGGAACAAGATCAGAAGACTCAAACCCACGACCAGCGGAGGCAACACGATCGGAATATCCAAAATCGCATCCAGCAGACTGTGCCCGCGAAATCGATATCGCGCCAATAGGTAACCGATAGGAACCGCTACCCAGAGAGAAATTAATGCCGTGACGCTGCACGAAATAAGACTCAACACAATGGAGTACTGAATGGCCGGTTTTCCCAGCGCCGCCAACAGGTGGTCAGGGGATGTATAGAACAGATCCGCGATCAACATGGCCAGTAGCAAAAAGAGGTACGCGCCCCCCAGTACAATGAGTCCTGCATAGAAAGGAAAATCGGACCCCACACGATGTGCCGCCGGACCGGGTGGCTGTGGCACCCGGGATGCACTGGACTCGTCAATGGGTGCAGCCGGGATCATGGTGACCCTACATCCAGCAGGTAGCGAAAGCCGGCCGCCTCGAACTGCGATCGCGACTGACCGATGGCAGCCATCAGCCGCTGAAAAGTATGACGATGAACCGTGTCGTGGGCTTCGGCATACGTTTGTACGGCTCGGGCGAGCGAGTGGTTAATGTCGATCACTTCCAGTTCGTCAGCCACCTGCGACGTATTGGCGCGATACACAATGGCAGCCTCGAGGCCCCCGACTTTCAACGCATTGATCAGCAGATCAGCAGTCGGTGTTGTGGTACTGACATTGGCTTGAATCTCGTGTTCGATCTGCAATTCACGCAACAATTGACGGGTCAGGGCGCCCAATGCACTTTCATCCGGATTGGCCACTCCTAATCGAATGCCGGGACGGGTCAGGTCCTGAAGTACGCGAATTCCAAGGGGATTTCCGGTCTGTGCAACAATCACCATGTCGGTTTCAGAAACACTGACCGGCTCCAGAAACAAGTCACTCACTTGCTCCATGAATGAAACATCGCAGGAAAAATATGCATCTGGAAACGCGCCATGTCGCTCTCCCTCGCGCATCGCCTTCATCTGCGCGCAGAGAACTCCACAACCGTTGTAAACCACGTCGATCTGCACCCCTTCACGTTGTTGAAACTTTTCGAGCGTCGACTGAATGGCAAGACGATTCACTCCCCCGCTGTAGACCGTGAGAGAAGGAGTGACTTCCCACTTATCCCCGTCTACGGGTTCGAATCCCTGTTCCTGAAAGATCATTAGCCCCTTGTCTCGCGCCGCCAAATATCGGGCAAACCGCAACGCCGACACGGGTTGCTTGCATGAAGTCAGGATCCCCAGCACAATCTGTGCTGTCCCCACATCAAGTTCCGGAATTCGAACCGCTTCCAATTCCGAGTACTGGGAAACGGTCGCATCCCATACGATGCCCGCATCAACACTGCCAATTTTCACCGCTGTGGCGATCTCGTTGACGGTAGGGGTGAATACAACCACATTTTTCGACAATGACTCCCAATGCCCCGCAGCTTTCATCAGCTTGCGAGCCTTCTTGCCAACGGCTGCTGCATCGGGGTTACCTAATGCGACACGCACGTCCTGGCGCAACAGATCGTCCGCGGTACGGATGTTTTTCGGATTGCCACGCGGGACCACAATCACTGGGCGAATCCGGGCGACAGGGAGTGATTCCCGTACCAAACCTTTTTCAATCGCGAGTTTCATGTAGCTGTCATCCGCTGCCAGATACAGGTCACCAACTCGCGCAACTTCAAGTTGACTCAAAAGTGTGTTGGACCCGTTGTATTGTAACTGAACCGGTTGGCCGTAGGACTGGCGAGCATACTCTTCTGCAATCAGGTCAACCGGAACACGGATGCCCGCCGCACAGTACATCAACAAGGATCCACTGGAAGTTGTCGAGTGTGGCGCCAGGGGATTCCAGACCAGAAGTGCAATTAACCCTGCCGCAATCGCCAGCGACAAGAGCGCCAACAACCACAAGTTATGAAGTGCTCCGGACCTGATCACATCTCACCTTTCGACATCACAGGGTCGACAATCTGACCCCCTGCCATGTGGACCATGCAATCCGCCCGGTCGGCCGCCGCAGCGTCGTGGGTGACCAGCAACACAGCGCCATCCGCGGCGGCAAACTCCTGCAAGTGATCCAGAACAACTTGGCTGTTGTCCTCGTCCAGATTTCCTGTCGGTTCATCCGCCAGCAGTAACTTCGGCCGGTTCAGTAGGGCGCGAGCCAGCGCCACGCGCTGTCGTTCGCCGGTCGAAAGTTCCGAGGGAAGATGCTGGATCCTGTCTCGCAGACCAAAGCGGTCAATCAACTCTAACGCACGTGTTTCCACACTGCCACCATCCTCTGCGGATCCGGGACGTAGGCCGAGGGACGCCACCGACACGTTGTCGAGCACATTCAGGTACGGTACCAAATGAAACTGCTGAAACACAAAGCCAATGTGCGCCGCCCGTACGCTGGCCCGATTTTCGGTCGAGAGAGAGAGCAGATCATGTCCATGCAGGGTCACGGTTCCCGTCTCAGGTCTCAAGAGTCCGCCGCAAATCAGTAGTAATGTTGATTTTCCACATCCGCTGGGACCACACACCGCCGTAAATTGACCACGGTCGAGTTGCAACGACAACTCTTCTACCGCCCGCACCGGGTGATCATTGCACGAAAACGTTTTGCTCACATTTTCCAGTTCCAGCAACATCAAATTCCTACTCGAGGTTTAAAGTTTCCGCGGGATCTTTACCACTCGCGTAAAACGCCGGCAGCCAACCAGCCATTACCGTCAAAAGAGGCGTCAGCAACAACACCACCAGGAGTACCGTGAACTTGAAAACCCACTGTGGCGGGGACTGGTAATCCGCGGACATGAACCAAACGGTCTCCAAGCTCCAGGCTCCGCCGATGCCCACCAGATACCCGAGCACAGCCCCGACCATACCGACCACCGCCGGTTTCGCCAATAAGACCCCCAACAGTTGATTCGATCGCAAGCCCAGTGCACGTAAAATACCAATCTCCTGCAGACGCTGCCGTACATTTGCAAATGACAAGAGGCCCACCATGAGACCAGCCGCGAAGATCGTCAAAGGAATCACGGCTGCCGCGATTCGTCGCCATCGCTGCAACCTGGCCTCCCCTTCTGCACTCACGCGTGTCCGTGCCTTCGCGCGAGCAATGGCCTTGGTTGCCAATTCAACTACCTGTACCTCGTCTTTCAATACGCCTGAAACCTCGGCTTCGATCTCGGCCAACCGGTCAACGGACGCACAGTTGCATTCCAAGGCCTGAATCATATTGATCTTACCCGGCAGATGAAGCATTTGTTGAGCCTGAGCAAGATCAACCCACACGGTAATGTCGTCCTTGTTGCCCCGCACCGGATTGACCTTGTTCACCTCGAAATCGACTCCCAGCAATGTCACGCGCTGTCCCGGTGCTATTGCCAATTCCTGAGCCAACAGATGGCCCACATCGATCTTGCCGGGCGGAACAGGATCCGCAAGGGGTTTCTTGGGATTACGATGTGCAAAAGGCACCACGCCGCGCACCCCCATCAAAATCACCTGCCGATTCTCCTCGTGCCAGGTAAGTTTACGCACGAGTGCGGGACGCAAATGACGAATGGTAAACACATCACGACTTTTGGCCAATTGCTCGACGTGAGATTCCGGCATCGTTTGAGATGCGAAGTCGTCCGCGTAAAAATCAGCCAAATTCTGATCGCGTGGCAGGATTAAAATATTGAAGCCCATATTTTTGGTGATTTTACGAATTTCGTTGTCCAGCACCCCGATCTGCTGCTGGTTGTATTGATGCTGCGCGTCAAACAGCGTGATGGCACACACGCCACAGGCGACCGCTAAAACGACCGAAATCAACATTAAACAAAAATTTCCCCGGCGATGGGCAATTTCTCTCCAAACTAAATGGCTGAGTTTCATTTTTAGAGTCAATTGTTTTTCAGAGTCAATTGTTATTGCCCGGCAGACTTGACTTGCGGGTCGAGGAAACAAAACCAACTGGAACCAACGAGTAGTTCGGGCAGGGGTCGGGACATCCTCGATCTTGAAATCCCAGCCACAATGGTTGTGCTGGAGTTCCAAAACGAACACCGAAAGACCCGTTGTCCCACCTTCCTCCCCGTCCGCAGTTCCACCACTACCGTAAACGTCCTTCAGCCCCATTGGACCCATTGGTTTGACGATATTTGATCAACACGGTGCCGACAGTCACAACAACTAGCCCCAAGGCGAGAACGACCGCTGTCGACAGGTACATCCGTTTGTTCGAAACCTTCGTCAGCGGTACGCCCTGTACCTCGCTGTTGACGTCTTCCGCAGGAAGCGTCGGTTTCTCTTGCGTCACCTCGGTAGGTGACGTTTCACCGGACATTTCAGCCTGTGGCTGTTCTATTTCTAAAGACCCCAAACCGGTTAACTGCAGGGAAGACACATCGTCGTAATCCTCATCGGTAACAACACTCTCCCAATTTGCTCGGACAAGTAAGTCGGCACCCGGATTTTGTGATTTCACTTCACAGGAACAGGCACCCACGAGGAATTGACAGGACTCTTCGATGTTCTCCTCGTTGATCCCTCGACCAACCAACGCGAAGTGGGACCGCGCCCGACCAAAAATTGGAATTGCAACAGGTTCATCAAATTCGTGGAGACCCGGCTCACTGTTGATAAGCATCGATACAAAGACTCGCTCGTTCTCGACTTCTCGAGAAATCCGGATCAATTCAAAACGGATCGGAGGATGTTCCTGCTCATCCGGGGAAGCCGACTGCTCCGTGGGGAACAAATCATCGATTTCATTTTCGACCGGACCTGGCAGTTGGAGCGTCTTTTCAAGTTGTTGAAGGCATCGCTTGAGTACTTGCTCCGCCGCATCATCCTGCACTTGGTTTCCCGATTCGATCAGTACCCAGACAGCCGAATCACCGGACAGAATCCGTTCAACAACCACGCGTCGCAGGGGCGAATCGAGCAACGCCTGCACAGTTTCCGTGTTGAACGGAGCGCTGAACGCGAGTCGATCCGTGTTCGTAAACGCCGGATAGCTGACCAACATCCACGGCGACACGTCCGGAGGGTCAACTTGACTTAACAGCTGTTGGTCCCGCTGCTGCAGCGGTTGGTCCAAAGCGACAAGGCGCACATTGATATTGACCGGCGACACGGGATCCTCCCTGGCCACTTCAAGTGTTTGCAACAGTTCCAATTGCTCGTCGTTCAACGATTCATGGTGTAAAACGACCAACTCGTAATTGTCCGGTTCCCAGCGCTGAAGTGCGTATCGGAACACAGGAATATTACACGCATGACTCCTTCCCGCATCCAGGACGATGTGGAGGTGAATCGCCAGCACGGCCATAGTGCAGAAACTTCGCATGATTCAGATCCTTTTATCCGGCGTCAAACCGTTCGTAACGCTTCGCTCCGATACCACTGCAAGTTCGTTGCAGGTGCTTCAGACGCCTCTTAACGTCACACTGCCCCCCGACACAACAGGACGACTGGAAATCCCGACTGACCCAGCTGTTAAATTCTATTCCTTTTCTGCAACAATCTCCACGCCCGTAAGGCTTGGTTTTTCAGCACCAGAAGCTGAGGAAATCCTCCCGAATGTTGCCGGCTGACGCGTACGGAAACGGCTTGGGTAGCAGTTGTGTTTTTCCTGCGGCAGCATGAAAACACCGGAATCAACGACGCAGCAGCGTTCTTCGAGTTGAAGACCGAACACTCAGTTCCCAACCGTGAGCAACATGGTAAGCTTGGTCATTGTGCGGATTCAATCAAGCAGGATCATTTGTCTGCGAAGACATTTTCCGGAATTTTCCCCCACGAAAACTTCAGACTGGGACAGAATTGAACCGGATTTTTCCCTGCTTGCCGGAATCCGATCCAGCGTAGGGTCGGAACACTTCAACTGGCTACCATTCCGGCTGACTGCAGAAAGGCGGATCCCGGCCGGTTCCGCGCCCTCATGTTACTCACCAGGGTAGTCCTGCAAACGAGATCGGTCGTTGATTCGCGCCGACCGCCCATAGCGATACGATAGAAGCACGGTAACCAAGCGACGGAAGGATCGATATAACGGCAACACGATGACAATCGCGGCCTACCACGACATTTTGGCACGGCTACGTGAGGCCTTTCCAAGCCCCACATCGGATCCAACACACGACACAGACCTTGTCGTTTCCATACTTCGCACATTGAACCAGGTCGATGCGATGAAATTGGAAAGCGCGACCCTGGGCAAGAGGCAGCAACCGGATTACGAAGCAGCCCGGAAAACGCTGGTACCCACCCACATCAGCGATGTCGAACGGGTTACTCAGTTACTCGTGGACAAGCTGCAGGGAATGCCCGTTTGGGGTCATCCGCATATTCAAATGAACGTCGACGCGCCAGCATCCATTCCAGCCATCATCGGTTGGCTGCTACCAACCATCTACAACCCAAACCTGGTCTCCGAGGATTCGTCTGCCGAGGTAGGGGTGGCTGAAGTGAACGTGACTGCCATGGCATGCCGGTTGATCGGCTACGATCCAGAAAAGGCGGACGGAGTGTTCACGTTTGGTGGCACGGGCACACTCCTTTACGGCCTCAAGCTGGGCGTTGAAAAAGCATTTCCCGATGCGATGACACACGGCGTTGGACAGAACGGCGTCATCCTTGCCTCGACCCAGAGTCATTCCTGTCGACTTCATGTGGCGGGCTGGTTGGGATTGGGAACCAAAAGCGCCATTGAAGTGCCCACTGACACCCAAAACCATATGCAGATTGATCAGTTGGAGGTGGCAGCGCGACAGGCAATCGAAAATGGGAACAAAATTGTCGCCATGATCGCGACAATGGGAACCACTGACGCGTTTGGAATCGATGACCTGGAATCGATGACGCATTTACGGAATCAGTTGGTGGATGAATACAAGCTCGACTACAGTCCACATATCCACGCCGACGCCGTGATTGGTTGGGCATGGTCCGTGTTTAACGACTACGACTTTGAAGAAAACGAGTTGGGGTTTCGCCAACCGACACTACGGGCGTTGGCCACGGTCCACCGCCGCATATCTAAGTTACATCTGGCCGACTCCGTCGGAATCGATTTTCACAAGACTGGTTTTACCCCGTATGTCTCAAGTCTCTTTCTCGTTCGTGCACGTCAGGACATGCAACCACTGCTGCGTAAACGTCATGAAACGCCCTATTTATTCCAAACAGGTCAACAACATCCGGGACTTTATACGCTGGAAACATCGCGCAGCGGCTGTGGCGTGTTGGCAGCGTATGCCAACTTGAACTTATTTGGAAAAACAGGCATGCGCGCGCTACTGGGACACCTTGTGGAAATGGCCGAACTGCTGCGCCAGCAGTTGGAGCAACACCTTTCGATCACGGTGCTGAATAGAGACAGTGGTGGACCAGTCACCCTATTTCGTGTTTATCCCGATGGTGTAGACACGTGCACCATCCTGGAACGTGAACGATCCGACCCTGCTGCCCGTAACGAACTACGACGACACAACACATACAACCGCAGCATATTCCAGCAATTGCGAACACGGGCAATGCGCGGGCAGTCCGTTCACCTGTCCATGACCAACTGCTACCGGGACACAAACGATGGTGAATCGATTGTTAGTCTCAAGTCGTACATGCTATCTCCTTTTGTCGAGGAACAGCATGTGGAGTTGCTTGTGCAAAACGTACTGGACGCGAAAAAAGTAGTCGACAATGAAAAGGGGGAATACACGTACCCAATCTCTTAAACCACATCCGGTGGAGATTCATACCATCACTGTAGATTTGAATGACCAACTGGCTTAAGCTGTGCATACCCTGCTTGATCATCCGTCGGCATCTGCCGGGGAAAAATCGCTTTTATCATTCACTACGAAATACCGGACCATGTTGAAACATTTCCTTCCTGGCCAGCGCGACAGCGGCCCGAATACCGACCACGCGCTCGGGATCCAGCGATTCAACCCCACCATTCTGTTGGCTGTGCTGCTCGTAGCCTTCGGGTGCTCCAACGAACCGCTGGACGAGCGAAGCCTGTCTGCATTGCAGGATGAAAATTCGCTGGCAGAAACACCGGGGCAGGAACACAAGCAACCAACCTTTATCACAACCAGTCTTGCAGCCGATGACCAGGTGGAGGCCCGAAAAGACAAACCATTCTTTGAAAAAGTTGATGTACTTTTTCCCGGCCTCGGCGACACCTTGACCCAGGCACCCGTACCCCACTGGAAGCGTGACCAGCGGGCGGTCGGCCACATCTATTACAGCACCGGCGAACCCAAAACAGCGATCATCCACCTGGAAGGGATGACCCGACAAGAGGTTCAGGCCCTCGCCAAAATACCGGTCGAAATCGACTTTACACGAACGAAATATCACGAGTACGACGGATTCGGCGTACACCTGCCGGGGCTGCTCGTCACGGCGCGGGGAACAGTGATTGCCGTCTGTCAAAAACGTCATCACTCCATGGCCGACAGCGGTCACCGAATCGACGTCATGATGTCACGCAGCGAAGATGACGGGAGAACCTGGCAGCGCCAGGAAGTCATTTTCCAGGAGCCCGGCATCTCCGCTTTTCTGGGGCCTATCTTCGAAGACCGCACCACCGGTACAGTCTTTGTCGCCTTTTGGAAAATGCCCGACGGCGTGGTGGACGATCTGGGTTACTTCAGCAAATACGCCCAACAGGGCGGTGGATTCTGGCTGATCCAAAGTACCGATGAGGGACAACACTGGTCCGATCCCTTCTACGTCAGGCCACAACCAAACGACGATGGTTGGGTCGCCTGGACCAACAACTGTGTTCACGGCATCCAACTGGTCTCTGAACCTTTTGCCGGTCGTCTGGTTCTACCAGCGTTTCTTTACAAGGCAGGTGAGCCCGGACAGGTGCCGGGGGTTCGGGGTGGCTTGTTGTATAGTGACGACAATGGAAAGAGTTGGCGAGCTGGTGCCGTCCTGCCAGAGGGTTCCGATGAAGTGAACCTGGTGGAAACAACCGACGGCGGCATCTACGTCACGTATCGCAAGAACTCGCTTCGCACCGGCAAACGGCATTTTGCACGCAGCGCTGACGGCGGCGAGAGTTTCCGCCAGCACGGTCAACACGAAGATGTGAGATGCCGAAACCTGCATGCGGGTCTGGCGCGCTTCTCCAGTAGCCAAGATGGAAAAGAGAACATCCTGCTCTTTTCCAATCCACCAGGTGGCAGTCCGGCAAAGAACATGACGGTGCGTCTGAGCTTTGATGAAGGCGTGACCTGGCCAATTTCCCGGGTCCTCGAACCCAATCCCTGTCGCTATAGCGATCTGGCAGTCACGCCGGACGAAACCATTCTCTGCTTGTATACCAATGGTAAAACGGGCGACTGTGAAAAGATCAGTGTGGCACGATTCAATCTCGAGTGGTTGCAAAACGCGGAAGAGGGAAACGAGTCGGAGAACTAGGTGTCGGTTGAACAACAACCGGGACTTGGTGACACCTGTTGCCCGGTCACGTTCGGCGACTGAGCCCCCATCTCTCACACCGGCGAAAACGTGAACGAATACAACCGCGCTTTTCCGTAAAAATAAAAACGGAGGCGAATTTTCGACACGTCGACGCCTTGCAAAGTCGCGTGACGCTGCCAGCGCGCAATCCTGCTCGTCCCGTTGGTCATGACTCCCATCGATTCATGCCGACTATAACCCGGAATCGGCAGCAGGGTCTGCGCATCAAGGAGTTCAACGCTCACCCAGTCATGCCAGGGCACGGCGTGAGAAACGTTGACGGACAACGTCACATTACCCGGCTCCCTGACGAGAATCGGTTTTGTGGTCATCGCTCCCCGGGTGAGCCCGTCCCGGGCCCGGAGGTAGGTAAAACCGTCCTTGGGTAACGTGGCCAATCCGGTCATAACCGGGCCGGTACGTCCCGACGGGCCGGGAAATGCTGAAGCGGCCTCCTCGGCCATTGCCGAGTAGAAAATCAAAATTTGATCGTTGTGTACAATCAGGCTGCCGCCTCCCAGCACCAGATAACCGCTATCCCATTCCCCGCGCTCGCCACGCGGCACCACAGCGGAGTCAGGCTGAATCCGCTGGAACATCGCCAGCGGGTCGCGGCTGGTGGCCAAACGGACGTCGCCCACACAGATGTCATACTGTTTTTCTAAATCTTCCAGAGGTAATGAACCCCGACGACGTTCGATGCGGCTCAACACGATTTTCTGCCGCTCCGCATCACGCGGGACATGGTGCCCATAGTAAGGGCGAAAACGGTTAAAGTCGTACAACATGGGGAAGTGGCCCCGGTACCGAGCCGTGTGGACGAAGTGGTTTTCGTGTTCGTTACCATCGGTGGCACTGAGCACTTTACCAACAAACTTCAGGTGTTCGATATCCGGCCCTGTGAAACAGGCATGCTGGCCATAAGCTTTGAACCGGCGCTGGGGAACGTCAGCTTCGTCGATAAAAATGAAACCGACATCCGTACCGTTGACTGGTTCCTGGACGCCGTTTCCCGACCGCTGCCAGTGGATCCCGTCCGCCGAGTAGTGAGCCACGTGGCGAACTCGTCTGCTTCCATCGGTGGCCACGTTGATCTCTGCCAGAGCCTGGTAGCGGCGCTGGGGATCCGGTTCCTTCGGATCCTTGACCACATTGAAGTGCCCGGTCGCCCGGTCAGGAGCGCGGTAGCACATGTTGTTGTCCGTGCGCCCTTTGTAGTCGTAAAGGCCCAGCTTCGGTTTGTGCCACTCGATTCCGTCTTCACTCACCGCGTACCCAATCGCCATCCGGCGCTGGGTATTTGCTCCTGTCTCCACATCGTGACCATGATACCAGGCTTTGAAAACTTTCTCTTGCGCATCGTAAAACAATGACCCACCCCACGGGCTGGCACGGTTTCCATCCCATTGATTTTCGGTGCCAAGCGGGAGGACCGGATTTGACGGATGTTTCGTGGCCTGATTCACCACCTGCTCGCAGAGAAGAAGTTCTTCGACTTCCTGCATGTCCAGAAAGAGCACATACGTGTCGGGTGTCGTGTCCAGGTTCAGAGCAGGCCGGCCTGTTGGCGTTGGAAAAGCCGCTTGCCCCGCCAACAATGGATCAACGAACTCGAGACGGCCGTCTGTGGCAGCCAATGCTGCAGCCGCAAAACCGGACTTCAGAAACAGACGCCGCGCTCCACCACTTTCGTCGACGGGTTTGGTCATAACAATGCCTTGTAGTTAGTCTTCCTTACGAACACTGGCCTAGGATGTTTCCGCGGTCAGGATCACGTTCTGCGTCTTGTCCTCCCGCACCTCGGAATAGTGCAACACCTGGCAGAGCGACTTCCCCTGTTCGTCCTGAACCTCTGTCGGACGCCGAAGAATGAACTCTGCGCGGTCCAGACGATTGTAGGCCACGTGGGCCATTGCCAACCGATTGATCACGGACTCGGCCTGTGAATCAAAATCTGGAATCAATAGCGGGCCGGTGTCAACCTGGAAGGAATTTGTGACAGGCTGAAAGTTCATTGTCTTGATGGGATACTCTAGAACGTAGTGCCGGTTTCCATCTGGATCGTCAAGTCGCGTGCGACCGACCAGCGGCAGGTTCTCTCCAGTGGCCTTGACGATTTCAGCGGGGGTCAACAGTTGTCGCGTACGGGAACTCGTGCACACATCGATCTTCAGGGACCGGTAAACGCCACTGACCTTGCGCGCCCGGCGGAGCCTGCCGCTGTCCGTGATTGCTTGTCCCATGCTGCGATCTTCGGACAACGAATAAATCTTGCGATATTCCTCGTTGGGCATGTGAAACAGGCGATCTTCCGCATAGACCCACTCTGTCCGGCAGGGCGCGATCAGTACGAATCGCTCGGACTGGCCCGAGCGGCGATCAATCACATCAATCAACGCGTCCAACTGTATCCGGGCCATATTCCCATGCGGCATGTTGTGTCGCGCATCAGGACGTGTGTCCTTGCGGTAGGCCACATCCCAGGTCATGAACGAAGACCGAAAATCGCAGGCGGGCCCGATGCGGGTCGGGTCCTGTTTGGCTTCCGCTCCCTGGGCACCCGGCACGTCACTCGTGAGCGGCACGACAACCGCTCCGCCAAGTAACACTGAACCGACACTACTTTGAAACACGCGGCGCGTTAATTGAGGCGACCGACTCATTGTTGTTCTCCAATTGAGAAGCGTTTTCCGCCGATGGAAATCAGGGAGGAAAACGTTCGCAAGTACATTCTGCCACCGGAAACTGCCGGGGTAGCATGACATTCGTCCCGCACCTGGTTCCGAGCGAGCAGATTAAATTCGTCTGCGGCTTCCACAACAACAACTTCTCCGTCCCTGGCCGTGAAATAAATCTTGTCGTTGACGCAGACCGGCGAAGAATAAAACTTGTTTTTGAGTCTTTCTTTCCAGTGAACCTTACCGGTCTTTAAATCCACGCACAGTATAATACCTTCGTCGCTGACGGTGAACAACATGCCGCGATGTGAAAGCGGTGTCGTGACAAATGAAGTGGATACTTCAAGACGGTAAAGTTCCGTGGGGGCCTGCAGGTTTCGTTTATCCTGGAAGCCGACGGTCACGACTTCATCGGGCACCCCGACGCCACCGCTGGCGCCGACGATATACTCATCCGCAATAATTGGTGACCCGACGGAGACATGGGAGTGAAAAGAGGCCAATTCCCAGGCAATTTTCCCGGAACGAACATCAATGGCAGTCAATCCCCTGTCGCGACTGGAAAATATAACGTCAAACATATCGTCACCCGTATTGAACAGACACGGGGTCGAATAATTGGCCGTCGTATTGCGCGACACTGACCATTTTATCTTTCCGGTCGTGGCCTCTAAAGCCAGGGCGCTGCTCTCGTCGTCTTGGTCGTTGGCAATCAATAGAAGGCCGTCATGAACGATCGGGGATACAGCGATCCCGTGCTGCGCTTTGTACGGCCCCAGCGACTTTGTCCACACCTTGTCGCCCTGGTGAGATATCGCCTGAGCCACTAATTCGTCATCGGTGGCCCAACAGACGTAGACGTGATTCTCATCCAGCGCGGGGGTTGCAGATGCGCGACTGTTGAGCTGATGTTTCGTATAGTCCGCCTTAAAAAACTCATGTGTCCAGATCGTTCGACCGTCTTGCGTGTGGATGCACCACAACGAACATGTGCCGCTTGCTTCGTCAGCCGATGTCAAAAACAGCCGGTTGCCCCAAACGACCGGGGACGAGTAGCCAGAACCCGATATGGCGACTTTCCAATTGAAAACGTCTTCGGTCCAGCGGGAGGGAATCGACTTTGCGTCACTGATTCCGGAACCGTTTGGACCACGAAATCGTGTCCATTCCTGCGCATCCGTTGTTCCCGGAATGGCCGCAACGATTAGCAGTGCAACGAATAAGGCGCGCATGAGGTGAAACCCAATCAAGACCTTTTTAATGCGGAAAGTAGAATCCATGCCAGCACCCGTCGATGGAAATTTCAATGCCGGTCGGGATTCGAGCCTGGTTGAGAAGATTGTTTTTTTCAAGGTTCTTTCATCCATTTTAAACTTCGCCTGGACACCGTTTTTTTTCGCTGGTCGCTGGCAGACGCGTTCGTCTAGATTTGACCTCCGGGACCCTTGCAGGGCGGTCTTGGAATGATCCCGGACTCAAAACATCAAGCACGCATTGGCCGCACACCGAAATGGTCCAGCACGTTCTTGAGCAACTTCGACCAGTGTTCGTCCCGGGCGAGCGGCCACGCGGCCGAGATGCTCGGGGCCGCAAAAACCCGACCACCGTCGTCCCGTTCCCAGTAAATCATTTCGCACGCCACGTCATGAGACTCACTCAGCTCCGGCGGCAAGACACGGTGGTAGTAATCTCGAAATGTACCGCCGCGACCCAGTTGTTTCCAATCGTAAACGCCTTCGGCAAGTACATCGATTCCCGGAGGGTCCGTTAAACCGCTGGGAGCATCTTCAGGAATCGGTCCGGCGGCAAGCCGCATGAGCGTGGAAACACGCACATCGGATTCGTTGCCAATCGCCTGACGACGCGGGTTGTCCGGGTCAAATCCAAAGCGGTCACCATTCTTTAAATTCACACGATTGGGTTTCTGAAACAGAAAATGCTCCGCCTGGCTGACACGGAACGGGCCGGCTCCTGCCGATTTCATGGAATTGAAGGACAAAAACTCAACCCCTAAAAGTTTCCACGCGGGGAAGCCGCAATCACGGGGGACACCACCGCGTCGGCGATCGTGACTGTGCCAACACTCACCACGCCGCTCCGGCCTCAACTGGGCACCCCAGCCGTCAGCCTTGCGACACTCCATCACCAAATGGTCCTCGTCAAAGCTGACGCGCCAGTAAAGCGTGTTGCCCGACAGACAAATGACATTTCCACCTGACTCCAGGTACTGCCGCACATGTTCGTACTGCTTTCGGGACCAGTACTCACTGTGGCCTACGATCATCACGGCCTGATAACCATCCAGCAGGTGTGGATCCTGATGAAGATCGAGCTCGCTGTACGCATCATAGTCGTACCCTTCCCGTGCGAGCCAGGTTTCTGTGAAGCGGTCCGCGCGACAAAGATGACTGAAGTCGGATTGCGGACTCCCCTCCAGGGTATAGGGGCCGGCAGTGGGCCAAGGCATGCGCATGCCCATCTGGTACGTCGGTTGTCCCGCGCGATGGTGTCGATAGCAGCAGTACGGCGACTTGGGATCGTTGGCGTCAAACCAGTACCCTCTGGCGCCAATGGAAGCCTTGAAGCCGGGCCAGGTGGGAGAAAATGGCGTCGCAGAGTAGGCTTTCCACGTGTTGGTCGAGAAGAGAAACGCAACCGGAGCCCGAGGAGCCGAAGCAGATTTCTTGACGACAAACAGCGAGTGATAGAGTCGGCTCTCGCCGTCCAATTGGAACCGAATCCGCCCCACGTAGGCGCCTGACTTAGCGTTCTCGGGAATCCGGTATTGGAACGTTGGTTGCCAGCGGCAGTCGTATAGGTCGTCCGAAGCGAGCCGCAAACCATGTCCCCTGGTCGCATCCTTGTTCGGGTCATAGGTGCTGAACTGCCCTACGTTGGCATCAAAGCTCGGCCCACCAATCATCCACGTCCCATGATTGATCAGGCGGCCGTGTCGCTCGTGACCGCTGATATCAGCAATGTGGTCACCTTGTTCTTCTGCCAGGGGCCAACAAGCTAGTAGCCGGTCCCCTGCTGGTGGCCGCAGCGCCTTCGCTTCAAAACGTTCTTTGATCTCGGTGGCCGACAAGGCCCGCAGATACACCGCGGGCATGGCAATATCGGCATCAAGAAAATCATCCGCCTGACCGGCTCGACCGTCGGCACCGATCCGTAACGGTGCGTCCGGCACCTTGACCCGACCAGTAATCTTCCATTGCCCCGCTCGATGACCGTCGATGAAAATTCTCTTATGAGTGCCGTCAAAGGTTGCCACCAAGTGGTGCCACTGCTTGGCCGGCGAAATCCTGAAGTAGTCGCTGTCGTCCTTTTCGCCCGGACCGGTAAGGGATCCCGGCCGGGTGCTGTGTGTTTCTTTCCCGAACTGTATACCAGCAAGGTAAAACTCAACAGCGCGATCTTCTCGCACATGGAGTCCGTAACCCCCGGATTGCGTTTGGTCGCGTTGGGTGATCACGCCCTGTTTTCCGATCACGTTCCACAACCGGACCCAGCATTCCAGTGTCACCGCGTGCAAGTCCTGGTTTGTCGGCAACGACGACTCAACGTGAATGTAGGACCCTGGGTGAATGGGCTGCATCACTGGCTCGGCCACCTGCCACGATTGGAGCACTTCATCCTGGCTTGGACTCTCCACGTCCGGCCCAAGCCGACAAACCTGGAATTCATAGGGGTATGTGCTGCTGACGTGAAAATCAATTGTTTCACCCGCCGCCACACTCAGTCGATTGGTGTAGGTGTGTACCTCGTCAAGAGGCAGGGGTCGGTGCGGGGGAATGCCCGCTTCTGTCGGCCGCTGCGACTGCGCACCGGTGACCCGCGCATCCGTTCCCAATACCGTTCCCGCGGCAACAGCGGCACTTGACGATTTTAAAAAGTCTCGCCGGTTCGGATCGAACATCTTCGACTCCTGCACATTGTTTCGGTGGAGATTACCCACATTGTTTCGGTGGAGATTACCCACATTGTTTCGGTGGAGATTACCCACATTCTATCCGCTACCGACGGCTGGTCGGGCGGGAGCACAAGGACTGATAGAAATTGGTATGGGCCTACGAAGTTTAACTTAAATCTGCTGAAATTGTCTGTCAAATACCCGCTTTGGCCAATTGTTGTTGTACCACGCGGCGGAGAGGAGCGGTACGTACGGGCCTATCGCCCCCGATGTTTTACTCCTTGATCGTAGAGAAGCGAAGCTAATAGGACACACGCCGTGTTGGACGGTTTCCAGAACCGGAACAGAAAGAACCTTTATGAATTGGCCTATGAAACATTCGCTTTGTTTTTGTCTATTCAAGAGTACGCTGATAAGTTTCAATTCGACGCGAGTTCCTTCAACTTCACAAGTCATCGCTACATGAAAAGTAGTGGATTTAAAACCCATCAACTTGCCTCTATATTCGATCGTCCATTCGGCTGGTCACAAGTTGGGTCAACGAACGTCCGAAAGGTACTGTAAAGTCACAGATCGCCCATCCAAACAAGGAAAGTGCTGAAATGAAATTACATGTCAAAGCGTTTGCGCTCACCTGCGGAATTTTCTGGGGAATCGGTATTTTCTCATTGACCTGGTGGCTGATCGCGTTTGATGGCGCGACTGGTGAAGCGACTTTCATCGGGCGTCTTTATCGCGGCTTCACCATCTCTCCTGCTGGCAGCATCATTGGATTTGTGTGGGCGTTTACGGATGGCCTGATCGGAGGTGCACTTTTCGCTTGGTTCTACAATCTATTTTCCACCCGGTTTTCGATCCGGGAAACATAACTCGGTTTTGGATAACTTAACCCTTGAACATTCGAGAAATCCGAAAACATCTTGTGCCATGACCTCCCGTGGAATAAACATCCGGGGCGTTTGGGGCACCACGTGGCAGGAACGGACCCGCTCAAGCCCGCCGATACGCTGCTTGTATTTCTCATCCGGACAGATTCCACTTATTCCTTCCCAACCAGTATAATAGCAGGTGCAAATTCGTCTCTCTTGTCAGAACATGGAGACCCGCTTACCGATCAAACCGTTGACGGATTCTGTCACCCTGCACAAATTCGTACCAAGATGAATCACCGTTGGTTTCTCTGTTGCTTTAAACTCGGACTTTACGTCGGCAAAAGAAATTTGCAAAATCAAAAACTGTGGTTGGCTATGGTTTTTATTTTTCTACCCTGAATTTTTGAGTTGGCTCTGATGAATTCTCGACCTTTGTCGTTGTCTTCACTCGTGTCAGGTTTGGCATTCGCTCTGCTGTTGAGCGCGCACGAACTTCGGTCCTCCGATGACGGTCCATTTTCAAAAGACGATTCATCCTTCTGGGCCTTGCAGTCGCCGTCCCGACCGGCGGTGCCTGCAGTTCAATTAAAACACCGCGTCCGTACCCCGCTAGATGCTTTTCTACTTGTCAGGTTGGAAGCAAAGGATACTGTCTTTCGTCACGATGCCATGCGGCGGGTGCTGATCCGGCGACTGTTTTTTGACCTACTGGGTTTGCCACCCGCGCCTCAGGAAGTTGATCAGTTCCTGGGTGACTCCAGACCCGATGCCTATGAGCGGTTGATCGACCGGGTGTTGAGTTCCCCAAGGTATGGGGAACGCTGGGGTCGGCACTGGCTCGACGTGGCGGGATACGCCGATTCGGATGGGTATTTGGCGGCCGACCGGATTCGCGTGGAAGCGTGGCGATATCGGGACTACGTCATTCGAGCGATGAATGAAGATAAACCATACGACCGTTTTGTGTTGGAACAGATTGCTGGCGACGAACTGGCCGACTGGCGGCGTGCCCGCGAACTGACTCCCGAACTGGTCGATAACCTCGTCGCCACGGGGTTTCTCCGTACGGCATTGGATCCGACCTACGAGAAGTATGCAGAGCCACTGGAATGTCACAAGGTGTTGGCCGACACCATCCAAATTGTCAGCTCCGCGTTCTTCGGAATGACCCTTCAATGTGCCCGCTGCCATGACCACAAATTCGATCCTATTTCCCAGAAAGATTATTATCGGCTACACGCGATCTTTTTATCGTCATACGACCCGGAACGATGGCTCCATTCGCAAGCTCGCTTCATCCCCTTGGCCACCGATGCCGACAGGACACGAATCGAACAGCAGAATGAGCAGGTCGATGCGCGCTTGGACCAACTGCGTTCCGAAATCGCCACGGCAACTGAAACCTATCGCATCAGGACGCTCGACGAGGTGTTGGGAACACACATTACCTCCGATCAGCGCAAGCAAATTCAAGCCGCCCTGCTGATCGATCCAAAAGAGCGAAATAAGCAACAGAAACAACTCGTTGAGCAGCATGCCGAAGGGGTGGATCTTGGAGAGGATGCACTGGCCAATCGTTTCCCCGCGTTTCGCGCACAACTCACCAAGCTCCAGACGGCCGTTGCAGCGGAAGAGGCACTGAAGCAACCGGTCGTCCAACTGCGGGGTCTCGTCGATCTGGACGACGAACCGCCCCAGGCACACGTGCTGGTACGGGGCGACTTCAACAAGAAGGGGGAACCGGTGGAGCCGGGCATTCCAGCCGTGTTGTCCGAAAACAATAGGCAGCTCCTGATTGAACCTCGCTACAAGTCGACGGGAAGACGTCTGGCACTGGCTCACTGGTTGATCGATCCACAAAACCCATTGACCGCCCGACTGCATGTGAATCGAATTTGGGCGCATCACTTCGGACGCGGGATCGTTGCCACGTTGGACAACTTTGGAAAGTTGGGGTCGCCTCCCTCCCATCCGGATCTTTTGGACTGGCTGGCCTGCGAGTTGATCTCAGGCGATTGGAGCCAGAAACACATGCATCGGCTGATGCTAACGTCCACTGCCTACCGCCAGTCGTCGGAGGTCAATGTCGCTTTGCAGGAGACAGACCCTGACAACGCGCTCCTCGGATTGTGGACGCCGCAACGGCATGAGGGTGAAGTGGTAAGAGACACTGTTTTGCAGGTCTCGGGAAAACTGAACCGACAAATGTTTGGTCATCCCGTACCGGTCACACATCAGCCGGACGGCCAGGTTGTGGTCGCCGACAGTGGCCAGGGAAACCGATCGAGTGTCTACTTGATCGTTCGCCGCAGCCAGCCGGTAACCCTGTTGGAACTGTTCGATACTCCCAGGATGGAAGTCAATTGTCCGGAACGTGTCGAATCAATTGTCGTCACTCAATCGCTTTCGATGCTCAACAGTCCGTTTATGGAAATCAGTGCCAAGGTTCTGGCAGACCGGTTGTTCAGCGAGTTACCGGACGCAGAAACCGCCCGCCTCCGGCAAGCTTACGAACTATTGTTCTCGCGCCCGCCGGGCGAATCAGAACAGCAGGCGGTCTTCGGTTTTTTGGACCACGCCGTTCACAGCGAACTTGATCACAACACAGACACACCCGGACAGTCCAAGCAACAGGCTGCTCGTACAACACCTTGGACGCAGCTATGCTTGGTATTGCTCAATAGTAATGAGTTTCTGTTTGTAGACTGAATGAGAAACCTTCCATGCCGTGCCATAACTATGATCAGCTTGATCTCGGGAGTCTGATCTCTCGACGCGAACTTTTCCGCCACACGATCAGCGGTATCACCGGAATCGCGTTGAGTTCGCTGTTGCTCAATGAAAGTTCTACGGCTGAAATGGTCCGCCGATCCCATTATCCCGGTAAGGCCCGTGCTGTCATTCAGTTGTTCCAACATGGCGGTCCGAGCCATATGGATCTGTTCGATCCCAAGCCGACACTGAACAAGCACGACGGCAAACCGATGCCCGAATCCTTTAAAGATCTGGTGCAGATCAGCCAGCATGGCGGGCTGATGGGCACGCCCTTCAAGTTTCGACCTGCGGGGCAATGTGGTGTCGAGTATTCGGAGATCATTCCACACACGGCCCGGCATGCGGACGACATTGCCGTGATCCGTTCGATGTACACGGAGCACAACAATCATGAACAGGCCCTCTGGATGATGCATACCGGGCGAACCGTCTCGGGTCGCCCGACGATCGGTGCCTGGGTAAGTTACGCCCTGGGATCCGAAAACAGCAACCTGCCTGAATACGTCGTGCTCCGAAATGATTCACAATTGCCAGTTGATGGAATGCGCAATTGGTCTGCAGGATTTCTGCCGCCGCGTTACCAGGGCGTACACTTCCGTCACTCGGGCACACCGGTCATGCATTTAAATCCAAGTTCTGGTGTCTCTGATCCAGTGCAGCGATTACGACTCGATCTTCTGCAAACATTGAACGCAAAACACAAGGACTCCCACCCGGGCATCGCCTCAGAACTTCAAGCTCGCATTGCCAGCTACGAACTGGCTGGTCGTATGCAAGTGTCTGCCACCGCGGCGTTTGACTTTTCAAAGGAAACCCGGGAAACACACCAATTATATGGCCTCGACAACGAGCAGACCGCGAGCTACGGAACACGACTTTTGTTGGCCCGGCGGCTTGTCGAACATGGCGTGCGGTTTGTACAGGTAATGATCCGTGGGCAGATGTGGGATACGCACCAAGACAATGCCAATCGAACAAAGCAGTGCTGCCTGGAAACCGACCAGCCGACTGCCGCGTTGCTGCAAGATCTTAAACGCCGCGGCCTTTTCGAAAGTACTCTGGTCGTTTGGGGCGGAGAGTTCGGCCGTACACCGGTCAGCCAGGGTGGTAACGGGCGTGACCACCACAAGCAGGGCTTTAGCCTCTGGCTGGCAGGAGGAGGAATCCGCGGCGGGCAGGCATACGGGGCGACCGATGACTTAGGGTATTACGCGGTCAAAGACCCTGTGAAAGTCTCCGACCTGCACGCCACCATCCTGCATCAGCTTGGACTCCATCATCGTGACTTGACCTATGATTCGCACGGTCGTAACGAACGACTCACCGACGAATATGACGCCAGGATTCTGACCCCATTGGTAAGCTAGGTCCGGACCAACAACTACAGAGAGTCATTCGATTTCCAACATCCTTGACTGATTTCATTGACGCTCAATCCGCCCGAAAGCTATAATCCCAACCAAGACTTGCAAACTACCTAATGAGAGGGCCGATGGCTGAAACGCAACGTGTGGCGTTAGGTTTGCTCTTGAGCTGCTGCGCCTTCCTGTCCGCTTGTTCGCAAGATGACCATGTCGCCGAAGTGAAGCAGGTTCCACGAGGTGCTGAACACCCGAACGTGCTACTGATTGTGGTTGACGACCTGCGCTGTTCGCTGGGAAGCTACGGAGACACAACCGCAGTCAGCCCGAACATCGACGCCCTCTGCCGCCGCGGCATGCGTTTCGACCGGTCCTATGTCCAAGTCGCAGCATGCAATCCTTCGCGAGTTGCCATGATGACGGGATTGCGCCCGGACACCTCCGGAGTTTGGCGGCTTGCAACCCCCTTCCGTAACAACGTCCCCGCTGTGACCACTCTACCAGAGCACTTCATGGCCCACGGATATCACACCGTGGGACGGGGAAAGGTCTACCACCTGAAGTTTCCAGATCCCCAGTCATGGAGCGAGCCACATCGAGTTTCCAAAACACCGATCAAGTACTGGACGCACCAACAGTGGGATTTTTTAGAACAGGTGCGAGAACGTCTCCGCGGAGAAGGTCGTCCTGACGAGATTATCAAGAATCTCCGTCCACCGACCACGTGTGATGCTGATGTTCCAGACCATTTGCGCCACGAAGGCGCGATGACCAACGCCGCGCTCGCTACATTGCGACGCGTCGCCAAGCAGAGACAACCATTTTTCATGACGGTCGGCTACGTCAACCCGCACTTGCCGTTCAATGCGCCGCGGAAGTACTGGGACCTTTATGACCGCGACAGTCTGCCGGAGGCGAAGAATCCGTTTCTACCTGACGGAGCGCCTCGTGTCGCCATGAACACGATGCACGAACTACGCTACCACTGCGACTTCGCGGAGGTCCCCCAACCCTGGGAAGGCGAACTGGCGGAAGCAGACCGTCGTCGACTCGTACACGGCTACCTGGCTGCCGTCAGTTTCGTCGATGCCCAAGTCGGACGCCTGATGACAGAAATAAACCGTTTGGGTCTGGCAGACAATACAGTCGTTGTCTTCTGGTCTGACCACGGTTTCAAGCTCGGCGAGCATGGAAGTTGGGGCAAGAAAACTAATTACGAAATCGACACGCGCGTTCCATTGATCGTCGTCGACCCGCGCAACCAGATGGCGGGCCAATCCACTTCCGCCCTGGTCGAATCCGTGGATCTTTATCCGACGTTGTGCGAATTGGCCGGTTTGCCTGTCCCGGCGCATGTCGAGGGTACCAGCTTCAAACCACTGCTTGCCAAGCCGGATTTACCCTGGAAGGAAGCAGTGTTCAGTCAATTCTTACGTGATCTTGTACCCGAACATGGTGAAGTCCGAGGTAACGCCGTGCGCACCAGGCGATACCGTTACGTGACCTGGCGGGTTCACGCCACCGACGAACTGCTCCACGAGGAACTTTACGACCACGCTGGTGATCCGCAGGAAAACACGAACGTGATCGGCCGGCCCGTCTACAAGGACGCCTTGATCCGGCTGCGAGAACTTCAACAGCAGGGTTGGCGTGCAGCCTTGCCATAGAGTCTCAGGCCAAATCTTTGACGTGACGCAGGGTTACTGTCCTCAACTGCACTCTTGTCTCTGCACGTGGTTCATCTGAGGCGAAAGCTGCTGCTGGCGATGAAACGTGTGCCGTTAAATTTATTGCCGTCAGGCAGGGTATAGTAGTAGGCAGTAAAGATGCGACCGTCGTCCAACTGGGCACCGACGGGATAACCTATATCCCCTGAACTTGCGTCATCTCGAATGACAAATTCCTTGCTCCAGGTCTTGCCTCCATCGGAACTGAGAACCCCTCCGATACCCATCGGCATCCGTCGCCGGCCGAAAACCACCAGGATGCGACCATCCTTGAGTCGAATGGGCCATGGCGAGCGATAGTCAACGCCAGGACCACCCGGGTTCTTCCAGCACTCTCGACCATCGCCCACGATCGGAACGCTCTGGGACCAATGCTTTCCCCCGTCCTTGGATACGGACATACAGATCGCGTTCTTGACGCCCTGCACATTTTGATCCTCCGAGGAGATGTGTAGATAATAGCACTGTAATTCGCCGCTGGGCAGCAACATCAGTCCCTCATAGGTAAACCGGCCGGGGCTGGACCGGTCAACAGCCACATGGCTGAGAAAGCTCCAGGTAACACCCTGGTCCCTACTACTATAGACCATCGGACCACCACCCGGTTTGACATCGACCACCACCGCTAGCAAGGTCCGCTTGTCTGGCATGCGGACAACTGGATAACAATTCCTAAGCACAAAAATGTAATCGCCGTTGGGATTTTTATCGCCGTCGGGATGCTTAATGATCGTCGGCACTTTCTCCCAAGTCGCCCCTTTGTCCGGCGAACGCAAAGCGAAACAGACGGGAATAATGTCACGCACCTTCGGAAGGTATGCCTGGCCGAAGAAGAATACAGACTCCGGCCGGAACATGTCGTAGGATTCACGCGGGCCATCCTGGTGGTAAAGAAAATTGCGCTTCTCCGCCGAAGAGATGCCCTCGTCCTACACGATCACATCGTGCTCTTCGGGCCACGTTCTCCCTCCATCCAGGGAACGTTGCAGCAGCACTTTGGATCGGGTGTAATAGCCTGTGCGGCGATCGTGCCACGAACCCCACAGCTTGAGAGCGCGGCCCGCGTCTGTGTCTTCATGGTAGGTACAGAGCGCGTGGTTGTGCCCCACAACAATCTCCCCTCCGCCAAAGTACTTGAAGGTCACCATCCGAGGATGAGCGCAATACCAGCTCTTGTCGTGGTGGATCGTAGAGTGCTGGAGATCGTAAACGTGTGGGGCCTGAGGCGTCGTCACATGGAGAGTTTTCTCAGTCCGCGCTGAACCCGCCAGCGGGAACACCAGCAAGAACACAGCATTCGCTGTTAGCCCTTTACCGAAAAGTCCTCTGGACTTCCGAGGACCTGAACTGCCGTCGTGAATTTTTCGATGCATGATTCCTCTCCTACAATCACCCGCTCTGAGAAACCCCCGAATATTTCTGAAACAACCGGGAATCATTTGAGCGGAAAACCTGATCCTGGATTTCCCATTTGCACTGTGTCGAACACGGCTTCGAGTTTGCAAGGCAACTCATTCTAACAAGCTGTAATTCCCCGGTGCCTACCGCCTACCGAAGTTCTTGTCTTTCTACCCATCAGCCAGATCTGGCTGCTTTCCACGCCACTGGCGAGGTCTGTCATTTCCAGGACCTCTGGTCCGCGTGAAGAGTTCAATGCGTGCCCGGAAGAAAGGCGAACCGAATTGCCCGCACAGCGTAAGATTTGTCTGGCAAGAGAATGGAATTCCACGCGTCGATGGCTTAAAATCTTTTAACATGCTTCAAGAGAAAATTGAGAGGCCTCTGATCAGATCCGTCCGCATCCCTCTACTTGACCCGGATCAACATTATCATCCCGATGGTGCGAGTGTTGACACTGAGGAGGATTGAAGCGGACGGGACGATGCAGAAAATCAACTCGGCTTTCGTCTCTTCTCGTGCCTTTCGTGGTTGATCGTTTGAAATTTACGTGCATTACGTTTGAAGGACACGCAAATGAACGTCCGTTATCGATGGGCAAGCGTCCTACTGGGCTTAATTGGTTGCCATCTGCCGGGAAACTTGTTGGCGGTTGACGCCGTCACTGCAGGATTGAACAACACGAACCCGGTGGTTCTCGCCCAGGAGAAACAGTCGCCTGCCCGGCACGACCCAACCACGCTAGACCTTGGTGGTGAGATCTCGATGAAGCTGGCCCGTATCTCGCCGGGCGAGTTCATCATGGGGAGCCGGTCCTCCGACGTGACCAAGGCCGCACTGGAACTCAAGCAGGCGCAGCTTGCGAGGTTCACACAGAGATACGGCGCTCGGGAAAAATGGTTCAGTGACCAGATGCCCCACCATCTCGTTCGCTTGGACCACGCCATTTACCTGGGCAAGTACGAAGTGACCAACGGGCAGTATCGCTGCTTCCGACCGGATCACGACTCCAGAAAATATAAAGGCCAGGATTTGAATGATGACAGGTTCCCGGTGGTTCGAGTTTCCTGGGATGATGCCCAGGCATTTTGTCGCTGGCTGAGTGAGCGAACGGGGCGAATTGCGCGCTTGCCGACAGAGTCCGAGTGGGAGTATGCCTGCCGGGCCGGCACGACGACAATCAACTGGTGGGGTGACCGGATGGACGAGGCAGGCCGCGTGGCCAATCTGGCCGACCGGACGGCGCACACGCTCTGGGGGTGGGACTTCGCTTTGCAAGAGGCCAGCGACGGATACGCCGTGGCGGCACCGGTGGGTCATTTTCTCCCCAATCCATTCGGCCTGCACGATATGATCGGCAATGTTTGGGAGTGGTGTGAAGACGTCTGGCGGGACAACTACGATGGTGCTCCCTCAGATGGAAGCGCCTGGATCAGGGCCACCAAACAGGGCCTTCGTGTGGTGCGGGGAGCCTCCTGGCACAACTATCCTAAAGGTTGCCAGAGTGCCTTTCGCGGCCGGGGGCCGCCTCATTATCGTGGCAGCCATACGGGCTTTCGGGTCGTCGTTTCCGATCCTGACGCCTCCGTTAGGTTTCATTATTCTTCGGAGAATCCGTAGCTGGAATTTTACCGTCACCGGTTGTGCGACACATGCCAAAGATGACTTCTCGTTTGCGCACAGCAAACCGACAGCCGGCAATTCATCGGGCAGCTAGCAGCAATCCCAGCATGCCTCTCGAAATTTCCGAGTTCAGACCACGGCTTCGAAATTGAAGGAATGTCGATAGGAGATATCTCATCGGTGGCCATTATGAGGCTGAATTTCCCCAATAGATCAAAATCGTCGTTAATCTGTGGAACCGGGATAGTCTGTAGGTGCGCATGAACTCAAAACAGTTGAAGAGTGCGATCCGACGACGTCGATATTACTAGTAAAGAAACCCGATTCCTGGACGAATTACAAGGATGTAATTCAGGTCGAAAGTGGGCAGAAAAAAGAAAGTCCGGGGAACCATTTTGATCTAAGGGAGAAGGGACTCATGAACAGCGCAACTCTTATTGAAGTCACGAAACATTGGGTACGAGCGTTAACGGAAATCGGCGTGTTGCTGGTCGCCCTAAGCATTGTTGCCGCGATTTTATTCGGTGACACCGTACCATTTTTAGGCGGGTCAGCTGGTGTCGTATCGCGAATCACAGGATTGATCTCAGCACTCGGAAACGAAGGTGTTGTCGGTTTGGTCGCGTTGGGCTTGATCCTTTACATCTTCAACAAGAAGAACGACATCTAGCGAACCAGTTTCACACCGGAAGGTAAGCTGCAACGGCCACCCTGCATCTGTCAGGGTGGCCGTTTTTTGTGCGCCTTTTCCAGCATTGCGGCAGGTGTGGCCGCAGTCCGCTAGAGACTGTTGCGACACTCCGCGAAACGCGCTGCCATCACAACCGGCCCCCATGCGCCCGAACCAGCATAACAGGGCAAGTATCCCCGGCAGGATTCGAACCTGCAACCTTCGGCTTCGGAGGCCGACGCTCTATCCAATTGAGCTACGGAGACATCTGTGAAATACAACCTGATTTACCGATCGTGGAGCGGGTAAGGGGACCGGAGAAAAAATGGGTTGCTCCGGATGCTTCTCTCTGCTGTCGCTTGCTTCCCATCCGCGCTCAGCCCACTCGTTAAAAACAATTTATGCTAAAGCCCGTTGGTTCGGAAGGTCCCCTCCCGAAGACATGGCACACAGGTAGCCAAGCAAGTGACACGCTCCGGCAACGGGCTTGAAACTTTAAGAACAGGTTTGCAATTAACTATTACCGTCGTCGCAGAATAGAGAAAGCGAACTGCCGGCGTAGGTCTGGATGATTCGCACCCAGGTAAATCCACAACAAAGCCAACTCTTCCAGCTTCCGGGCTGACTCGAGTCCTCCTGCATCCACCGCCTCAAAACCGACATCTGACACCAACTGCATCACAATCTCTTTGCCGCCAGGCTCATCGCCACAAACAAACATCACAGCACGCTGCGACCCGAAAACCGGCGCGACCATATTCTCGGTTCCCGTCTGATTGAATGCCTTGTAAACCCGAGCGCCTCGAGCCCATTCGGCGATCTGCTGCGCACCGGACGTATTCTGGGGAACATCCAGGCCTGCCAGGCTGCCCTTCAAAGGATTCGTACAATCGATGACCACCTTTCCCGATAGGTCTCCTGCCGACTGGATGGCATTTTTTGTCGCGCGCCACGGTGTCGCCAGCGTCACTACGTCTGCCTGCGAAGTTACCTCTTCTGCAATACCAACGTTGAATCCGTCCGCGACAAGCTTGCTTGATTTACTGTCTTGCGGATTTCTGACGCCAAATAAGATCCGATGTCCCTGCAACTTCCAAGCGGAGCCCAGGGTGGTGCCGACCCTCCCGGCACCAATGATCGCAACATCCATATTCATTGCTCCTACCGATTCTTTTCTTGAGAGGTCAGGGGTCATTCTACCTGTCGCCATGTCCGCTTAGAATTGCCCTTATGCAAAACGATGGATCCTATATCTGCCCTGCCTGCGGTGAAGAAATCGTGGTGCCTCTCGATCTGTCGGCAGGAGCTCGGCAAAAATATGTAGAAGATTGCCCCGTTTGCTGCCGGCCAAACGTGATTTACGTTGAGATCGAAGAAAACGGCGAAGCCAGGGTGTGGTCCCAGTCTGAATAAGGCCCATCGACAAACTTCGACACTCGCACTGCCCGAATGCAATCTTCAGAAGCGACAAAGGCCGGATCGGAACCAGGGCAAACAACTTACACGAAGTTTGGCTGGCGCAGGAAGGGAAAAAACGCAGACGCCGGCGCCGGGAAAAGTGCCACGAGCCATCCAGACTTAATCCGCAACACTCGCAGTCGCATCAAATCGGCCGAACACCATGCGTCCAGCGCTGGTTTGTAGAACGCTCGTGACCGAAATCCGAACCTTCTTGTTGACATGTTCTCGTCCTCCTTCGACAACAATCATGGTCCCGTCATCCAGGTAGCCAACTCCTTGGCCAGACTCTTCTCCCGCTTTGACGATCCGCACTTCCACCTGCTCCCCCGGTAAGAACACCGGCTTCAACGAGTTCGCCAGATCGTTGAGATTGATGACCTCCACGTTATTCAGACGGGCAACTTTATTCAGATTGTAGTCGCCTGTCACCACCTTACCGTTCATGTGCCGGGCCAGAATCACGAGTTTCATGTCAACGGGCAGGTTTGCCATTTCACGTAATTCATGTTCGTGAATGTGTAAATCAATTGCCTTGTTCGTTCTCAGTCGATTGAGGATATCCAGGCCCCTCCTGCCCCGGCTGCGCCGCAGCTTGTCACTGCTATCAGCGATGCCTTGTAGCTCGGCAAGGACAAATCGGGGGATGAGGATTTGATTGTCGGTAAATTGCGTTTCCACGACGTCGGCGATGCGGCCGTCAATAATAACACTTGTGTCCAAGATGAAGGGCTTCAACCCTTTCACTTCCTTGGCGAATTCAATGTAGGGAATGATAAAACGAAAATCATCCTTAGTTTGCATTAGCAAGCTGATGCAGGTGTAGCAAAGTGTGATCCCAATACTGACTCGGATGGCGTCTTGGTAGCGAGTCAGCACTTCAGTCTGTTCCAACAGTGGCGTAAGCGCGATGCCAACAATGTACGTAAGAAAGAATCCCACCAGGGTGCCGAAATAGACGGTCGAGATGGTGTCAATGCGTTTGGTCGTCACCAGCATATCAACGGCAATCACCAGGGCAGCCAGCAGCGCAACACCCGCGACAAAGGTGCCGGGCAGCCAGGAGTTATCGGTGGCGGGCATTTCGGAACTGATGAACGAAACTGCCGCGCCGACGGCTGCCAGAAAAAACGCGCAACGAAGTAGGAGAAGTGTCATGATATGTCTATTCTAACACACGGTTTCGACCGAGCTGCCCCCCGCATTTGAGGCAAACAGCCGTTGATACTGTTGCTGACAATACCGATCGGTCATACCAGCAATATAATCAGCAACGCTCCGCTTCAGCCCTATTTGATCGGCTCTTTGTTGAAATCTCTTCGGCAACCAATGCGGATTCCGCTGAAATCCCAGAAACATTTCTCTCAGTTGATTCTGAGCCTGCTTCCGCTGTTGGATCAGTTTTTCGTGGCGATAGACTTGTTCGTGAAGAAACGCTTCAAGCTCCCCCTTTTTTTCTTCCAATGCACTCCCAACCCCTAAGTGGAAACCAGCAGCATGCACGGCTGCTGCACTAGCGGGCCTGTGCTCCCGCAACCAGGTACCACAGTGATCCAGGACATCGCCGACCTGCCAATCAATCAGTTCGTGAACGACGCTTTTTCGCAGCATCCGGCCTTGTAAGCCGTCATTTCGCTCCAGAACTCGGTCGACCACCTCCGCCACGAGACACGTTTCCCTCAGTTCGTGCAACGTGACTAGCCCCAACTCCATAGCGTCATCAGCATCATGGGAATCATAAGTGATACTATCAGCCAAGTCGACAACCTGAACTTCAAGAATTGGGCTGGGTCCGGTCTGCTTTTGAGCCCTCGCTAGTTGTCCGGCCAACACTTCACGTGTCAGGTTCAGTCCGGGAAAATCGGCGTAACGGATTTCCAGTTCCCGAATAAGGCACAAGGCGTAGGCGTTGTGCGAGAATCCACCCTCACCGCTCAAGCATTCATCCAGGGCATCTTCTCCAGCATGACCAAAGGGAGGATGCCCGATGTCGTGCAGGAGTGCCAGGGCTTCTATCAGATCCTCGTTCAACCGTAAAGCACGTCCAATGGTGCGAGCGATGGAGGCAACTTCCAGCGTGTGAGTGAGCCGGGTCCGATGGTAGTCCCCCATGTGTCCTGTGAACACCTGAGTTTTATCTGCCAATCGACGATAGGCCGCGCTATGCAGTACGCGGTCGCGATCACGTTGATAAGGACCTCGATAGAGGTGTTCGCTCTCCGGATACTCGCGACCCGTAGATTTTGCACTGTGCATCGCATACGAAGCGAGCAAGATTTGTTCACGCTCAGCCGTTGTCTGAAAAAAATTCATCGGAGAGAAACAATCATGCGTGGCAGGTGGTTACTGGAACGGTCCCCGGAACCTCCCAAACTAGGCTTTCCAGGCCTGCTGGATCGACGAATCTATCCGCGATCCTCGTCTCAGGGCAGCCGCGAGGCACCCGTCTATTGTGGCAACTCGCTGCCAATGAGCTTAATCGAAGATACGGCGGGCTGAAACCAGAGGTGCCTGACGCTGCCTGCTGTCCGGAGGCCTCCAATGTTGCGACTTGCCGAGAACCAACTCCTTTGCTAGAACGCAGAACATGTCCACGGTGGTGTTCGAGAAACAAAAATCGGAACTCATCCGTATACGAGGGGCACGCGTCCACAACCTCCAGAATATCGACATCGATATCCCTCGCAACAAACTGGTGGTTTTTACAGGGTTGAGTGGTTCAGGAAAAAGTTCGCTGGCATTCGATACTTTGTACGCCGAAGGCCAACGGCAGTATATCGAAAGCCTTTCGGTTTACTCCAGGCAGTTTTTCGATCAACTCGAACGACCGAATGTCGACGAGATCGCAGGTCTTCAGCCCACCCTCTGCATTGATCAACGTCCGGGCAATCAGAATCCACGTAGTACCGTGGCAACGGCCACAGAAATCTATGACTATCTGCGTCTCTTAATGGCTCGACTGGGCATTGTTCACTGCCATCAATGCGGAGGGCCGATTCATCAGCAAACGGAACAACAGATTTCGGAAACGCTGATGCAGTTTCCAGAAGGCACCAAAACAATGGTGATCGCGCCAATCGTTCGCCAACGGCGCGGAAAGCATGAGGATTGTTTTGCCGAGATCCGCAAAGCAGGGTTTGTGCGAGCGCGTGTCGATGGCCACGTTTATGACATCGACAACCTTCCTGACATCTCAGCCAGGAAACAACACAGCATCGACGCCATTATCGACCGCATTATCATTCGGCCGGGGATTGAAGGACGATTGGCTGAGTCAATCCAGATGGCCGTTAAGCATGGCTCCGGCACGATGGTAGCATGTTACCTTCAGCCCCAGCAGGACCCCAAGTCCGTGGACGTCGTGTGGGAGGAACGTTTGTTTAGTACTCGTTATGCATGTCCGACTTGCGAGATCAGTTACGAGTCCATCGAGCCACGAAGCTTCAGCTTCAACAGCCCTCAAGGTGCGTGCCCGGTTTGTGAAGGCCTGGGAAACCGAGTCGCATTCGATCCGGACATGGTATTTCCCAATCGCAATCTTTCACTCGCCCAGGATGCCATCGCACCCTGGAAAGGAGCATCGACCGCACAGACAAAGAAGCGACAGAACTGGCTGCATGGATTTCTGGAAAAACACGGTTTGGATTGGAACACGAACTGGGCAAACGTTGACGATCCAGTTTTTGAACAACTTTTACATGGCGACAACGATGAATTCATCGGGATCCTGATTCAGTTAGAAAAAGAACTGGTCACCACAACACGGGAAAAGCAGCGGCAGCGACTCGAGTCCTTCCGGCTAAAACTGACTTGCAGTGCCTGCCAAGGGACGCGACTGCGTGGCGAGGCAAGGGCTGTCAAACTGGGCGGTAAGGGAATTGACGAGATCAACAATCTTTCGATCCGTGACGGAAGATCTTTTTTCGAAAACCTATCGTTTTGTCCCCAGGAACTGAAAATCGCAGGACCCCTGGTCGCAGAAATCACCCAACGACTGCAGTTTCTGGAAGAGGTGGGAGTGCCCTATCTTGCCCTTGGTCGATCGGCCGACACATTGAGCGGTGGAGAAATGCAGCGAGTGCGATTGGCAACCAGCATCGGATCTGGGCTGGTGGGTGTCTGCTACATTCTGGACGAGCCATCGATTGGTCTACATCCACGTGACAACCGCCGCCTGATTCAATCACTTCGAAAACTACAACAGCAGGGCAACACCGTGTTGGTCGTAGAGCACGACGAGGCCGTAATGCGTGCGGCTGATTTCCTGATTGACATCGGACCGTCCGCAGGCAGCGCTGGGGGGCGGGTCATGTCAATCGGCAAACCGGCCGAAGTGGCTGCGGATCCGCAATCCCTCACGGGACGATACCTTGCCGGCTTGGAACAAATCCCGATCCCGAAACAACGACGACGAGTGACTCGAACCCGATCGCTCCTGATCTCGAAGGCAAGGACTCACAATTTACAAGGTGTGGACGTCCGTTTCCCGTTGGGTGTGTTGGTGTGCCTGACGGGTGTCAGTGGGTCGGGGAAAAGTTCCCTCTTGAATGAAACCTTGGCACCTGCGATTTCTCGTCGTTTGGGTACGACAACGGTTCGGCCGGGACCCCATGAAAGCCTCCGTGGGGTCAGCCAGATCGACAAACTGGTGGCGATCGACCAGTCACCCATTGGTCGAACTCCGAGAAGTTCCCCCATCACCTATACGGGTATCTTCGACGAGATCCGCAAAGTGTTCAAAGGGACACGTGAAGCACGGCAGCGAGGATACTCCATGGGGAGATTTAGCTTCAATCTCAAGGGAGGACGCTGCGAAGATTGCCAAGGACACGGGTTGCAAAAGATCGAGATGAATTTTTTGCCCGATCTGTTTGTTTCCTGTGCAACCTGCGGAGGAGCACGATTCAATCGGCAGACGCTACAGATTCGCTACCGGGGAAAATCGATTGCTGAGGTGCTGGAACTACGAATCGAGGAAGCAGTTGAATATTTTGAAAATCATCCCGCGATTCATCGAGTTCTACAGAGCCTTTATGACATCGGACTGGGATACTTACCGCTGGGCCAGCCGTCAACCACTCTTTCGGGAGGCGAGGCACAAAGAATCAAACTGGCCACTCAACTGTCGCGAGTTGAAACTGGAAACACTCTTTATCTTCTGGATGAGCCCACGACCGGCTTGCATTTCGAAGATATCAAAAAACTCCTTCACGTACTCAACCAACTTGTCGACAAAGGAAATACTGTGATCGTGATCGAACACAATCTCGACGTTATCAAGTCTGCCGACTGGCTGATTGATCTTGGACCCGAAGGCGGGGCAGGTGGAGGACATGTCGTGGCGGAAGGCACGCCCGAAGAAGTTGCGGCGGACACCAAAAGTCATACGGGACAGTTCTTAGCGTCACTCTTGAATGGCCGCAGTTAGACTCCACCTTCCTCCGTCGCCGCTATCAACTCGCCACCTGCTCCTCCTCGGTGGGAACGACTTTCAGTTCCAAGGTTTTACTCGCCGCACGAATGGTAGCATTCCGAGTCATATTTTTTAACTGACTTGGATGTGGAAAAGGAGTTACGGGGCCCGAATATTCAACGATTTCCAGTTGTGAAATAACCACGCCAATATCGATCACACCATCTTCGGTGGCGAGCAAACGTTGCTCATCCGATATCAACTCGTTGGAAACACCCGGTGGCACGTCGGCAACTCGAACCGATACGATTTCGTGTGCTGACAATTCGCGGAACAGATCCCAATTGGCTCCTGCAACGTGCCACTGCCAGAGATCAACTGAGACACCCACGTTATCGAGACCGACGGTCTTCGCTAGGGTCACGAGCGCATCTGGTGAATGAATGAACTGGTGGCGCAAACCCTCACGGTGACCAGCGGTGGCGAGAAAATCGAGTCCCAAAGAAATCGAATGTGGTGCAAGAACCTCGGCAATTTTCGTGAATCGTTGACGGTGAAACTCAAAGTTCTCGTGATAGGGTCGATCATCCGAGGCGGGCATGACGACCGTTCGGCATCCCGTCGCGCCTAATCTGGCAGCGACTTCTGCCAAAGCCGGAAGACGTTCCAATTCTTCGTGAAAAACTGCGTCGTCGCCCTGCCAGTTCACCGGCAAGTCAAAACTTCCTAACACAAGTCCCGCACTTTCAATAAACCTCGCAGTATGGTCATAGCCGTTCAAGTCGACCTGCCCGGCAAACGACAGCAAATCGAATTCCATCCCCTTAAAATCGTACGTGAGCGTCAGTTCAATCAGTTCGCTCTGATGTCCGGAAATACCCAAAGCGGCCGCGTTTAAATTCAAGAACACCTTTACTATCCTCCTGTGACATTTTTTTGATGGGCGGCGTACGAGCAGGGAAACACGCCCCGAGTAAGCACCAGTCAGTGGGTATTTTCCCGCAGCAAACTGGCCTTCAATTTCAAGATGCCTGCAGGCACCGCATTATGTCACATGCGCACGGCCACTCCAAGGGTGATCAGCGATCTTGTCGGCCGGGAAAATCACACCGGAAATCGGCCTGCCTGGCTGCCACGAGTCCAACGGTTAGGAAAATTCGGTGAACTGTGGCTGTTGTGCCAACTGACGAGTCATCGATCCTACGCAGTGACTTTGCAATAGGCCGGCGAACAAATTCTGCCTGCAATGCCTGCCTTCCGAACCCCGGTCGGCTCCCCTCGCGGGCCGGCAGACGGAAACCAAATTTTTTCAACTGTCGTTGGAAACTTCAAATTTGTGGCCGGAGACCATCCTTTGTGGACGGCAAGCCGCAACGGCGTGCAGGCGCATGTGTTCGACATCCGAGTGATTATTTGTCTTCCTGCCAGTTGTCAACGCGTGCTCGAGCTTCTTCAGCCCAGGGACTGTTTGGAGCCAGCGCTAAAAAAGAACGCCAATGGAACTCGGATTGCTCTTCTTCACCTAATTCATCGAGGGTCCGGGCCAGATGATAGTGGACGTCCGGATAGTCTTGGTGACAGCTCAAGGCACCACGGAAGGCTGCAACTGCCAACTGAAGTTCGCCTGTTTCCGCAAGGACACATCCCAAATTGGCTCGAGCTTCAACATATTCTTCGTCCAACTCAACGACCATGTAATAGCGTTCACGGGCAGCCAGTATTTCGCCCTGCCGGTAAAGAAGTTCGGCCACTTCAAAGCACAGATCGGGTCGCGGCCCCACGGCGGCCATCACCGCTCGAAACATCTCGGTAGCCTTGGCCAATTCCCCTCGATCCTCTAATTCCAGAGCCGCTTCAATCATCTCATCGGGAGTAAGAGGACGATCGATGCACGAATCGTCGAATGACAAAATTGCCTCTTCGGCGGTCTCTTCCTGTGAACCTGCTTCGGTAACTGGAACACCCAGAGCATCAAAGTCGATCCGCAGTTGCCCCCCCGGCTCGATCAAACCCTCGCCCTGGCGTAGAAGAATCTGCTTCCCCTCAACAATGACCGATAGTTGGGCCAGCGGTCGTTCCACTTCCGGAACGTAACGTGCTAACTGCCCCAGTTTTTTTTCGATCGCTGCAGGTGACGCGCCGCTAGCCACCAACTGGGCCAGATGACGAGCCGTCGAAACTTCTTGGAAGTCGAAGTACGGCAAGCGATTCACCTCGCGCACCGGTACAATCAAACCGCGTCGGTGCCAGCGCCGGATCACAGCCACTGGGACCGCCAACAAATCCGCCAGCATGGCGGGCGTGTAGAGGCGGCGAACGCCACGCTCCTGGTCGTGACCCATCATTCCCAATTGCTGCCAAAGCTGAGTTTCCTGAATGATCTCCAAACGACCCTCGGCAGCCGCATCTCGAATGCCCGGCTCAAGAAGTTCCTCGTTTTCCAAGGGGAGTTCGTCAGCGCCAATAACAATCAAATCGAGTCCCTCCGAGGAGGACTCGACGGGCACTCCGCCATGCTGACGCACGAACTGTTGCGCTTCGCGTTTGGTGACCCCACCCAACTTGCCTACAAAGGCAACTCGTTTTCCTTGCAACGAATCATCCGTTTCCGTCTCGGCCAATTTCACAACGATATTCCGATTCTCATGCAATTACAGGCAGCAACTATGGAACTCCACGATTGTAATCCACTCTGACCCTGGAAGAAAGGCGCGGTCACCCGCAACCACAGTCTTCTCCCTGAGTGACTGGAGTCACTGTCAGCCAACGGTCTCCAGGAGCATTCCATTGACTCGGAGGTCAGCAAGCATGTCTGTCTTGTCTCTGGATAGAACAGGCTCATCACAGCACACCCAGTGTGTGACATTCGAGCCGTGCATCCGGAAAACAAGCCGTGCCGGTTGGAGATGCTGACCTTTTGACTTCGTAACAATCGCTTGAAGCCGGTTTTCAAAACCACCTAGACTGATTGAAAAGATACCGTCTGGTGCGCATCCATATCATCGTCTGCCGAAGCACTGGGGATTTCAGACGGATCAACCTGTTCTTGCGGCTCCTCATGTGCAGCGTCCGGGTATGGCTCGCTCGACTCTTCGGCATCTGTCGGAGCCAGTGGCACAACCTCATCGACAGTCTGTTCCCTCTGTCGAGAATCGTGAGTCCCCGAGTCGTCGTTGACCTCTCCGGTATCCAATGGTACCCGTCTGACCAACGTTTTGGGGCGCATTCCGCGGTACGTCACCAGTACCCATTTGGCAACGCAACGGGGAACCGTCACGATTTGCTCTTGAGTCACCATTTTGCAAACACGTACCGGAATCTGTTCGACGCGTTCCTCATATTCATAACGAATGGTCGTCACCGGAATCTGCTGGACAACCTCCTCGGTCTGCCAACGAAACGTCCGAATGGGCACCTTTTGAGTAATTACCTGATCCTCGTAGTTGGTGACCTGCACCGGTACCTGTTGGACGACCTCTTTCAGTTGGTAAGTCGTTTGTGGAATTTGTTGGGTTACCACATTCGAAACCCATGTTTTGGTCACTTTGGTCGTGCCTCTTCCTTGAACCGGAACCCAATACAAGCCAGCCCTTTGCCAACGCCGGGCACCCGTGTTTAAATCGGTATAGTACTGCCGACTTCGCCACCTCAAGCGCCGGCGACTTGGTCCCGGCGTATGATGAACTTGGTTGACAAACTGCCCCAGGTCGACCTTCTGAGTACGCATCGTCACAACAGGTTCCTGAGTCGTGAAAGTTCGATCTTGCATCACCGTTTTAACCACGGGCCTGCGGACGGTGTACTGCCGTTCTTGCTCCTGCGTCTCCCACACAGGCTTCCTGACCTGATAACGTTGCTCACGGACACTGGTTTCCGTCACCGGCTTAGCAACGCGGTAGCGACGCTCTTTGGTCTGCGTCTGCCAGACGGGCCGTTGAGTTACCACTTTCCGTTCTTCGAACACCGTTTCGTAAACCAGGCGGTAAGCCGTTATGGGTTGTTGCTCGTACACCGTGTGGCAAACGACACGATAGTCGCAACAACACTGAGCATGACTGACATTGCTCAGTGGCAAAAGAAACAAAAATGAAACCAGCAGCGGGTAGCGTTTCATTGCTCAAATGTCCTCGTCAGAAAAGACGGTGCGTTGGAAATAACGCTGGATAAGGAGCCTGTTTTCGATGCGCCCGGAACAGTCACCGGAGATCGCAGGTTTAAAGACTCAACGGGCGGGGTCGCAAATACTAGTCTGGGTCACAGCCCACGACAATCCCAACCAACGTTATTCTACCAACGAAATGCTAGGTTCGACATGAGCTACAGCGTTTTCGGCGCAAACACAGCATGCAAGGCTGGCAGAGTCTACTCAACCCCTAGAATTTGACAGGGCGGGCCTTACGATCCGAACAACCAGCTTGTTAATTGGGAGCATATTCCTTGAGGAATCCTTTAAATAGCACCAGGTGTTCTTCTTCATCAGCTAGCAAGCGAATACAGAGATCTTGAGTGACGTAGTCCTCACCGTCAGTAGCACGAATAATTTTCTTGTACTGATCACATGCTGCCTGTTCAGCTTCGATTACCGCTTCGATGACGTTCACAACGTCGGTCGTGTCATCTGATGGTTGTCTTTGCGCTCCCACGTTCACAGAAGCAGATCCTGGCACCAGTCCTCCCAATTGCTTCATACGCTGTCCCAACATTTGAGCATGGCCCAGTTCAGCCGTGATGTCCGTCGCCAGCGATTTTTTGATCTCTTCGGCACGTACACCATCAAGGTTTGTGCTGTTGGCGATGTAATTCATGACCGTTTCTAACTCCATACAATATGCAGCCTTCAACATGTCAATGACTTCTTCGGTGGTTGCCATGGAATTTCCTCTATTGCTGAGTTTTTAGATGATTAAATTGTTCCAAAGCTCTACGGGCTTGAGCTTGTAAACGGCCATTCGCGTTCCCATTCAGAAGACTTTGAATGGCAGTTTCCAGTTGGTCTAAATCGGTAGTTGGATTGGCACGTACTAGTTGTTCCGAGGCACGCAGACCGTTGATGATGATGGAGTTTCGTTTCCACTCTTTCCCTAATTCTTCCCGCTCGCGCTGCACTGCTTGACTCTGGTCGAGGTCGATCATCTCCAACAGCGTTTCCAGTGATCTGGCATCACCGTGACGGGCCAAACCGGTAGCCGCATTGTAACGAACGTTCGCGACAGCATCATGACACATAATGGCCAGTCGTTCCAGATCCCGTTTGTCACCCATCACCCCCAGCGTGTAGGCGGCGGCTGACCGGAGTTTGTCACGACCCTCCCAATCCGTGGTTGAATCAGACTGCTCAGAAGCCGCCGCATAGAGGGCTGATCTTACTGCTTCGACCCGAATCTGCTCCATCAATTTGACGTTCTGCGCCAATACCGCGATGGCTTCGATCGCTGATTGGCGTACATAATTGTCCCCAAAATCATCTGCACTTTGGGCCACGTAGTCTTCTCTCTTCGCGGCAGCAGCCAACGCCGGTATCACAAGGGAAAGTTCAAATTCTCCCAACGCCCGACAAAGAAAGACTCGTGATTGAATGGCTGCCTTTCTCTCAGATTGATCCTGAGGTGAGTTCCCTGTCGGATAGGGCACTTCCAGAGTATCTTGGAGGAGAGTGGCTAGTCGACTGGCCAACTCCTGATTTTGTCTGAAACCGGCATTGCCCGGTTTTTGAAGTTCCTTCGCCAAATTCCAAGCTGTTTGCCAGCTGTGATCACCACCCCTGACTAGGTCCTGAACGAGTTTTTCCGGTGATGATCCTAAATGGGCTACCCAACTGAACAACAACCAGACCGTAGCAATAATCACGACGATGATGGCGGGAATGATGAACAACTGAAGGATGAAACCTGCCGTCGGTACCTCGACCGGCGGAAGCGTCTCGTTCGGAGAAAAAGGCTGTTCCGTAGCGTTGTCTTCAGTTGTAGAAGATACTTTAGTCATAGGACCGGTTTTATAGCATTGAAACCGTTTAAACTACGATGGAATGGAAAACTGTGATTCGACAGCCACTGTCGTGACCTCCCTCATGCAGCGAACAGTTCACCTGACCTAAAGTGTAGACGCCGGATGCGGCAGGTCAACCACTTGCATTGTACTTCACCAAACCCATGCAATTTCTGGAACTGACACTCGATACGCCCGAAGAAAATTTGGCATTGGACGAAGCGTTAATCGAAACGGCCGAACGTGACCCGGATTTCCCGGAAACTCTGCGGATTTGGGAACCTCAATCATTGATGGTCGTGGTGGGAAGATCGTCTCGCGTCAGCAATGAAACTTATTCTGCTACATGTCAGCAAGACGGAGTACCCATTTTGCGCCGGACCAGCGGGGGTACAGCCATTGTAACAGGAGTTGGCTGCTTGATGTATGCGCTCATTCTTAGTTATCAGCGACGGTCCGGATTACGTATGATCGAACACGCACATCAATTCGTGCTGAACAGTCTGGCCGTCGCCTTGTCGAGTCGAATTCCTGGCATCCAGCGCGCGGGCATCAGTGACCTCGTCACACAAGACCAACTGAAATTCTCCGGGAACAGCCTTCGCTGTCGGCGACACACCTTGCTTTATCATGGGACATTACTTTACGATTTTCCAATCCGGCAAATCGGACGATACCTGGCAACCGCACCTCGTCAACCTGAATACCGCCAAGGAAGGGATCACGATTCTTTCGTTACCAATTTGTCGCTCCCCAGAGCACAGTTACGCGACATTCTACTGCAAGCCTGGCCTGTTACTGAAGTCACGACTGAGTGGCCCGAACAATTGACCCATGAGTTGGTCGGCCAGAAGTATGCCTGTGACAAGTGGAACCGAAAGTTCTAAGGATTTTTTAGAGCATCCGGCCCTGAACGATGGCTGCCGTGCTCGCAAGATCCACTCCTCGCATTCCGGCAGCGACTGGGCGAAGATCGCGTATTCCGTGCTCTGATAGATCCAGCTGAAACACGAAGTTCAGTCTCCCCGCCTAACTACCAGTCGGTACCAGCTTGAAAACACACTTGACTCGTCCTTTTACACCAAACCCCATTTTTTTCGCAAAACCCATTCTGAGGAGAGCAGCGCGACCACCAGCAGAAAGAACGGCCAGCCAACCTTTTCCGAACCAGGAAATTGCCAGGTTTTGTGGACCTTCACATCTAAAGCTCCCAGGTTGTCGGCCAGATTCTCCAGTAGTCCTGGGAATTCTTCGGGGGCAAGAGCACGACCACCCGTCTCCTGTGTCAGGTCGGCCAGACTTGCCATCAGCGCGGGATTGGCCGAAGGGTCATGCAGTTCCAGGTCGCGGTCGTAGATCACAAAAGATTCGCGGGCGGTTCCAATGCGTTCAGTGCCACGCGCAGCCACCACTTCTACAGTGTATTCACCCGGCTCAGTTGCCGCATGCCATCTGCCAGCTAGAATTTCTCCGTCGTTTGCCAAACGTAATGCATCCCGCGCACCGCCAGGATGTACCAGTTCAGCCCGGAACGAGACGCCCTCCAAAGGATCCCCTGCAGCCGAAGTGGCAGCGACCGTAAATGCCACATCGGCGGCGGGTGGAAAACGTCGGTGTTCCAGGCGAATCCTGATTTCCTTATCGTTCGCCTGATCCCTTTGTGCCAGCCACAGAATGACTTGCCTCCAAAATCGCTGGTACTCTTTATCGTGGCCATGGGTTTTCCATTTCCACGAGGTGTCACCTGCAAACACCAGCGTACGACCTGAACCATATTGCCCGGAAACAAGAAGTGGATGCCCATCTGCTGACTCGGCCAGTACCACGCTGGCAACTTTTCCTTCAATTTTGTTCGCACCATCCAAGGGGTGCAGCTGTTGCCAGACCTGACGATTCTTTGTTTTGTTGCCTCGCAAACGTGTGACAAAGTTGGGCAACTTCGCTCTCATCCGCAGTGGTCCTGCAATATGCAAGTCGTCACGAACGGGAGCATCAAAATCCTGCCGCTCAAATCGATTCATCTTAATAGGCAACACATCGACTAATGGTGTACTTTGATAAGCGCCGCCGCCAAAACTATAAATTCCTCCGAGCATTAACAGTCCCCGACCCTTCTTGTCAACATCGTCCGCAATTTGTTGCAGGTACGTGTCACCGAGTGATTCGGCATGTACACTCTCGAGAATATAAACATCATGCTGCTGATCACTCATATCCCCGACCCGAACCGGCCACTTTTCGCGAAAGCCGTGATCAATCCACATACAATCCGCCTGCATTTCGGGTGAATCTGCCAAGGTCGTACGGAGGGTCCGTTGTTCACCCACCAGACTTCCATACAGATAAAGTAGTTTAAGGCCACCTTCTCGAACGGTGACATAAGCGGTGAGTTCATTATTACTTCTTACCAATTCACCCGGTTGAGGTGCGACTCGGACTGTTAAACGAAAACGACCTGCCCGCTGGGGCGCATAAGTGAACAAGACATCCAGCAGTTGCCCGTCCTGCTCCGCCCGAACCACCTTCCTCGCCACGGCCTCGCGGTGGCCCTGTTCGTCTTCCAGAATCAGCTCCACAGGAAGTTCCTGGTTGGCAAATCCTTGAACACGAACAGCGCCGCGAACCAGCAACTCATTTTTGACGAACACCGAGTAATGGTCTTGCAGGTTTTCAATGGCAACGTCTTTCGCTTGAGACTTTTCCCGCGGCATTCCAAAGGAGATCGTATATAGCGGGTAACCCAGACGCTTTAGTTCTCGAGCCGCTTCGCGCAATTCCACCCTCGGTTCATAGGCACGCTGAGCTCCGTCACTGAACAAAACAACGCCCATTAGCCTGTGACCCACTTCCTTTCGAACTGTCTGGCCGAGTGCCGAACCAATGTCACTCTGCAAGCCATCCGCCGATTCTTCCAGGGAAAGCTCGCCATCGACCCACGTTGCAAGCTGCGCCGAGGCGTCGAATGTGTAGACTTTAATCTGTAATTCTTTTCCCAGTTCTTGTAACTGGGGTTCCACGCGGGTAATAGCGGATCGCAAAGCTTGCCAACGCGACTTTCCGTCCGCGGTGTCCGTCACGCTCATGCTCCGACTGCGGTCGAGCAGCAAAATCAGTGTCGCAGGATCTCGCTGTTCCTCGGTGATCACCCACGCCGGTCGGATCAATGCGCAGAACACCAGCAAAATCACGACGCACCGCAAAACAACCAGAATGACTCGCCGGCGCTGCGAGATTTCTCGAAATTTCGGCGCTAGGCTAAGAAGTGCGACGAGCACCAGAATCGCTATGAACACCAATAAGGCGTTTCCAAAAATAGGATTCCAGTCAAATGAAGTGGAAGGATTCATACTTCTTGGTGCCGATAAAACCGGTTCGCCAGACTATGTTCTAATCCCAATACCACGACCAACAGGAGGGCCAGGTACGGATAAAATTCGCACCCCATCCTTGTTTCACCTTGCTCCCGCAGAATCTCACTGGTAGTTCGCACCAATTTGTAGTCACTGTCACCGAAGAGTTGATCCAGGTTTTCTTGGTCGACGCGTTGTAAATCGGTGCTGGCTAGGGAATAGTTGACTGAGAAGCCACGTTTTCCGGAACCATCCTCGGCAAGCAAACGGTAGTTGCCAGAATCTTCTGTGTAGCGAATGACAAAATCGCCATCCATCTGATGTAAATCTTCCCAGGTTCCATCCGGTGTGAACATGCGGTAGCGGTCAGGTCCTGTCGCAACATGCTCTGACAACACAACCCTTTCGCCTGCGTGATAGTTCAGGCGGACATTCCCGTCAGCGACCAGGTACAACATCATCTCGTTGGTGAGTACCAGAAACGGCCATGACTGGCTGCCCACGGGGAGTAAATTCCACGGTTCACGGCGATTGGCCGCATCGGACCAGGGAGTTGTCGTGATCAGTACTCGGCCACTCCCCAACGCCTGTTCGATGATCGCTGGACGATTGTTGTTGTAGGTGACAATGACTTGTGCTTTTTCGTCGATTTTATCTACGGCCCAATGTCGAAAAACAGGACTTGCGTACCAGGGAATCGACGTCCCCGCAGTGCGAAATTTGGCCAGGACGGGGTGGCTCATATCCTGCGCAGCCAGAAACATTTCGCCTTCGGGCCGGTGAATAACGAGGGGTTTAAGTTGTATCGGAAACAACTCCGTAACAGCGTGTTTCATAAATTCCTGGACGGGTCGTGCATTGCGGCCCAGGAAAACTCCCAGGCCTCTGCCCTGCGCGACGTAGGTGACAAGATGCTGCCATGCGTTGGGAGTCAAGGGAGTTGGATCCAGGAGGCACACTGCGGCATAATCGCTCAGATCAACCCGCTCCAGTTCTTGCAGAGAAATCTCGTCGCAACGAAAACGTGCTTGCTGGGACTCTCGATACTCACGCGGAGCAAGTGCTTCGCTCATGAACACGGGATTTGCACCGGCGCCGCTGGCTATCAATACACGTCTGGCATCGCGGACTTCCACCGTGAAGAAACGGATGTCATCGGCCTCCAACCCGTCCGCACCGAGAACTTTCACCGATCCATGGTAGGTTCCCACCTCGGCCAGCCGCGTCTGAAATTCTAATGTCTGAACGCCATCCGGGCCTAACTCGCAACTCGTGCGGTCCGCAATTCGAGCTATTGGCAAGACTAGTTTTCCATCCTCTCGAATTGGTGGTGGGTCGGCAGGTGTTTCCAGATGCAATTCGACGTCTCGTTGCCCACCCGGACCTGTATGGATGAGTTCCGTTTGAATACGTAACGGGCTGTTCGTGGCCAAAGACTGTCCCGCAAGCTCCACCTCTCCTAACCCGAAGTTCATTATTTCGGAAACGCCCACGTCAATGACGAACAAATGGACGTTCCGGGAGGTGGAAAGCACGTCCGACATCGCATTGGCCGCTGAGTCTTTCCAAGCCTCACTCGAAAGATCAGAAAACACGTAGACTTCCCGGCGTTCGTGTGGACTCTGTTCCAAACTCTGCACGACGTCACTGACCGTTTCAGGAAGAGTACGGGTTGAACCTGTGATTTGCAACGCTGCAACTTGCTTCTGAGCTGCCCCCAGGTCCGACAGAAAAATGGGCACACCCTGTCGCGTGTCAACCACCATGATTTCACTGGATGAAGGAAGCTGGCTCAGTAGCCATGAAGCGATTTCTTGCGATTGTTCCAGCCTGGTCTGATTTTGATGCCGGTAAAGCATCCGCGGCGCAAGGTCGAAGATCAGGGCAGCAGAAACCGGCGCCTCCTGGTCTCCTATCGTTCCTGTTCCATCCCGGCCCCATATCGCAACCACAATCAGGGTGCCGCTAACGAATAAACCCAATGCTAATGCACTTAAAACGCCTCGTAGTATCACACTTCGTTGGTGAAGGGTGGCCACCGCGATCAGACACATTACGACTAGCAGTAAAACGGCAATCCCCGCAAGAAGAATCCAACTGGCTAATAAGGTGGAAGCGACACTGGGGCTTGCCAGTAATAGTGCCAGGATCCCGATCACGGCACACCGTAAGAGCAGCAACAACCAGTGACGCAACTTCAAACGTCTTCGATTTGTTTCCCGGCGTTCCTGGATAAACCGCAATGCGGGGAAAATCAGAGGTTTTGGCTTTTGACGCAGGATGAGGTGCAGCACGATCGGAATCGCAACCAATGCTGCACCAGCCAACAGGGAAACATTGACAAAGGTCATCGCATGCAACCAGGGTTTTCTGTGAAATTTCTCCCCTCAACTGAAGCCGGGGGTAACTTCTTGGTGACATCAAGGTCTGGAAACGTCGCTGGAAAACTAAAGCTGTCGATCAAAATCTCCCTCGCCGACTGATCAGATATCCGAGCAAGGCTTTGTCGAACTGCATGCTGGTATCGAGTGGTACGTAGTCGATCCCACGTTGAAAACATTCTTTCTGAAACTGTTCTCGAAACGATGAGATTGCTTCCAGGTACTCGGGACGAAATCCGGTCGCATCGACTTCCGTCTTTTCATTCGTCTCCGGCTCCTCAAATTCTATGTAGCCATCGAAAGGAAACCGCACTTCTGCTTCGTCAAGTATGTGAAACAGAATCACATCGTGTCCCCGGTGGCGTAGTTGACGGAGCGAACGAAAAACCGGTTCTGGATCCGCCAGCAGATCAGAAAACACCATCACCAGACTACGTTGTTTAAGCATTCCTGCGATTTGTGCCAGACTACCGGCAATGTCTGTTGGTCCACTCGGTTTGAGATTCGTCAGCAGGGACAAAACATTTCCCAGATGGTTTCGCTTTGATTTGGGTGCTAAACTATTGCGTATCCGCTGGTCAAAAGTAATCAGACCAACAGGATCCTGTTGCTGAATCATCAAGTAACAAAGAGCTGCCGCTAAGCAAATTGCGTAGTCAAATTTGGATAATTCCTGTCGATAGGTGTAAGCCATGGACTGGCTTAGATCCACTACCAGATACCCCGTAATATTCGTCTCCGCTTCAAATTTCTTGACATAGTATTTGTCCGTTTTGGCGTAAACCAGCCAGTCGATGTCATGTGGATCGTCTCCCGATGTGTACTTCCGGTGTTCGCTGAACTCGACGGAGAATCCTTGAAACGGGCTGGCATGCAAACCCTGTAGAAAACCCTTCACCACAAATTCTGCGCGCAGGTCCAGTCGCGAGATTTGGCGAATGACCTCGGGCTTAAGATATTTGTCAACGGTCATGACAACTCGTTCGCCAGATCCAAGATGCGAGGTAAAGGACAGGGGAAAGTCACACACCAACGGTCTGGCCAACCTGCCTGCCGCAGGTCACCGTGTGCGAACCGCGGTTCCTCCGATTCAGCCCCGTTAAGTTGTGAACTTTTCAATCTCTGGCTCGGGAATGGTTTCCATCAATTTTTCGATCACATCCTCGGTCGTCATTCCAGCAGCCTGCGCCTGGAAGTTGGTACTGATCCGGTGCCGCAGCACTGGTACGGCGATCTTCCGAATGTCATCTACCCCAACAGAAAAACGGCCTTCCATAGCCGCCAGGGCTTTGCCACCGTTGATCAAAAACTGGCCGGCCCGGGGCCCAGCACCCCAATCGACTAACTCACGCACCATCTCCGGTGCCGATTCATCTCGTGGACGCGTCGCTCTGGTCAAACGTGCCACATACTTGACAATGTATTCGCTCACCGCCACGCTGCTCACTAGTTTCTGCAGGTTCACAATCGCTCGCCCAGAAAGCACTTGGTTCACCTCCGTCTTTTCATTGCGAGTGGTGGATGCCAGGATTTGTTCTTCTTCCTCGGCTGATGGATATCCGACCTTGATGTTGAACATAAAACGATCCAACTGCGCCTCAGGTAGCGGATAGGTTCCTTCTTGCTCAATGGGGTTCTGAGTCGCGATCGTTAAAAAAGGGGCGGGCAGAGAAAACGTTTTCATCCCGACCGAAACCTCTCGCTCTTGCATGGCCTGCAGGAGTGCGGCCTGGGTTTTGGGTGGAGTTCGATTGATTTCATCTGCTAAAAGAATATTTGTGAAGATCGGACCCTCGACAAAACGAAACTCTCTTCGACCGGTTTCCTCTTCTTCCAGAACGTTGGTTCCCGTAATGTCACTTGGCATCAAATCGGGAGTGAATTGAATTCGTTTGAACTTCACGTCCAGAATACGGGCCAAGGTACTTACCATCAGTGTCTTAGCCAAACCGGGCACTCCTTCGAGCAGGCAGTGTCCGCGCGTGAAGATTGCCGCGAATAGCTGCTCGATGACCTCGTCCTGGCCAATGATGACCTTCTGCAATTCCTGCCGCATCAACTGACGATATTGGCTGAATTCCTGCAACACATCGCCTAAACTTCGGGTCTTGGTAGTCACGCTCAATCCTGGTTAGTGTTTCTTCCTAATGATTGTGCCATCCAATAAATTTTTCCCATTCACATCCAGGCAAGTTGATGGAAAGAAAAATTCATCCACAGACGTTTCAGTTTTTGAACCTACTGCTTTTCTGCAAGGCTTGAGTCTCGCGAGACTTGCACCCCGAAAACTCTTCGCCAGTCCACGTATCCCCCTGATTCTATCGACCGACCCCTTTCACAGCAACGGAAATGGCCAGACGTTGCCTGCGCAACCCACAATACGTAATATACTTATGGCAAGCAGTCTGGGTAGGATCATCAGGTATTGGAAATTGCATCCCATGTGTCGCCAAGCGTTTCGTTTCATCCCGCTTACCGCAGTCCTTCTGGCAGTCTGCGGTTTTCCTGCGCAAGCAGAACTGACTTCTGAAGAGGTGCAGCAGGCCATTCAACGGGCTCGTGCCTACCTCATTCAAAAGCAGAACGTACCCAAGGGAAACTGGACGGCTTATCAAAGTCAGCCGGGAGGTGTCACCGGACTTTGTTTGCTTGCTTTACTCAGTGCCGGAGATCAACCTGACGAAAAACACATTGCGATGGGACTGGAATATCTCCGTAACCTGGAGGCCCCGCAACGGACGTATGCTGCGGCCCTGCAAACCATGGTCTACTGCAAAGCGACGCCCAAAAAAGACCGGCTGCTGATTCGACGTAATGTTGGCCTCCTCGAAAACTGGCAAATACGGGAAGGGAATCGCCAGGGAGCTTGGTCGTATTCCAGCCAAATCGCGCGCAACAGCGGTGACAACTCAAACTCACAATTTGCGCTACTGGCTTTGCATGAAGCCGAGCGAGTTGGCATCGAGGTGAGCAAACAAACTTGGCGACGGGCTCTCAGCTACTGGACAAAAAATCAACGCCCAGATGGATCCTGGGGATATATCGAAGGCACGCCCGGTACCGGCAGTATGACGTGTGCGGGTATCGCCTCGATGGTAATCGCTGCCGGTAGATTCAACCAGGACGCTATCGTGACAGAAAGTGGGCGTGTGCAGTGTTGTGGCAAGCGGCAAAAAGATGAGACGACCGAAGTGATTGATCGAGGTCTGCAGTGGATGGGTCGAAATTTTTCGGTCAACAGAAACCCGGTTGCGGGTGGACCCATGCAGGCCAGCCGAGCCTGGCTGCTGTATTATCTGTACGGATTAGAACGCGTCGGCCGCACCACCGGCCATCGTTTCATTGGCGGGCACGACTGGTACCGCGAAGGAGCTGCTACCCTGGTAGCCAGTCAAAATAAGCTGCAAGGTTCCTGGAAGGGTTCCGGCGCGATGCAAAACAATCCTTCGATCGGCACGGCCCTTTGCCTGTTATTTCTATCCAAGGGACAACGTCCGGTGCTGATTGCCAAAGGCCTGCGCGGCGAGCAGGAGGACGGGAACCAACACCGCAGCGACATCGGGAACCTGACTCACTACGTAGAAGGCTTGTGGGGCCGGGACATGACATGGCAGATCATCGACTTGGAAACTGCCGGCTCGACCGATTTGTTACAGTCCCCCGTGCTTTTCCTGTCGGGTAGCAACAGCCTGCAATTGAACGAGGATCAACGTCGCACACTACGCGCCTACGTCGATCAGGGAGGATTTCTGTTGGCCGAGGCTTGTTGTGATGGAACCTCGTTCGACCACGACTTTCGACAGCTGATGAGGGAGATCTTTCCGGAGAATCCCCTCCGTCCATTGCCACCCGATCATCCCATCTGGTTTGCTGAAGCTAAGGTAGACCTCAATCACGCTCCTGAACAATTGTGGGGTATCGACGCTTGTTGCCGCACCAGTGTTGTCTATTGTCCCGAAGATATTTCCTGTTATTGGGAACTGGGAATGAAGAAGCGGGACCGCAGCTACCCGCGGGCAACTGAGGAAAAAATCACTGCTCTGCACAACCTGGGCGCTAACATTTTGGCTTACGCGACGGGTCGCGAACTGAAAAACAAACTCGACATACCACAAACCACGGCGCTGGCCACCGACGACCCCTCTGCCCGAGGTATCCTGCGGATCCCCAAGCTCCGTCACACGGGAGGGAGTGATGACGCCCCCTCAGCCTGGAGCAATCTGCTGGCACTCGTTGGTAATAAACGCAAGCTGAGGACCAGTAGCGAAAAGATCATGTTACCCTTGGAAAGTGAAACCCTGTACGATTTCCCGGTTGTCTTCATGCATGGACGTCGTCGTTTTAGTTGGAGTTCATCGGAGCAGAAATATCTGGCAACATTCCTTGAACGCGGGGGAGTTCTGTTTGCCGACGCTATTTGCGCCAGTGCGGAGTTTGCTTCCGCTTTCCGTCGAGAAATACAAGCCGTCCTTCCTGATGGAACGTGGAGTCGAATTCCCGCCGATCATCCTCTATTCACGCAGGAGTATGGAGGATATGACATCACAAAGGTGACGCGGCGTGATCCCGAGGCCCGCTCTGAAACTGATCCACTCCGCGCCAAACTGGTCTCCGTCGGTCCCCTTCTAGAAGGACTGGCTGTCGACGACAGGTATGCGGTGATCTTTTCCCCTTATGACCTCAGTTGTGCACTGGAAAACACACCGTCCCTTGAGTGCAAAGGTTACCTCACCGAGGATGCTGCGAAGATCGGCATCAATGTGATTCTCTACACACTGCAGCAATAAACAACAAGTGAGACATGCAAGACCGATTCAGATGAAAACGAACAACGCACCCTTTAAACCTCGCCGGTCGCCGAACCCCATTTGTCGCCCTGCCCTTTAAGCCCAGTCTGAGAAGCTTGTTGGAGAACTGAAAAGATTTCACCACATCGAGACAAGCTGCCGTGCGACAGGGAAAACCCACTGGCGGGTACCGGACGTTATGGCAGACAATTTTTTCTGATTCCCACCGATCTGCTCGGTGTGCTGGCATTCACCGTCGCTATTCGGTTTGCCATCCTGTTTTTTTTTGCAGACGGCCTTAGGCAAGACCCGGACCACTATCGTGCTCTGGCAGACAATCTGAGTTCAGTCGGAGTGTTCGGGTCGGGCAACCAACCAACCGCCTACCGACCTCCACTGTATCCACTGCTACTGTACTTCGTTTCGCTTGGCCAACCTATCACACCATGGGGCGTGGGTGTTTTCCATCTTTTGCTGGGAGTCGCCACAACCGGCTGCAGTTATTTTCTGGCAAAATCCTGGAAGTTGGGTAACCGGTCGTGGCTGGCGGCCTGCCTGGTGGCGTGTGATCCGATCCTGCTTCGCCAGTCGACTCAAGTCATGACGGAAACTCTCGCCACCTTGTGCGCGGTCATATGCCTCCTCTGTCTGGCTCGCGCCGGTGCAAGAGGCAAACCGGTTGATACTATCCTGACAGGAGTCGTGCTGGGCCTGGCGTGTCTTTGTCGCACAAGCTTTCTGGCTTACGTGTGCCTCGTGTTTCCCGTACTTGTCTGCTGTTCTGCCAAACGAAACCGCTGGAAAATTCTGTTGGAATTCTCGTTAGGATTCTGTTTGGTTTTAGCTCCGTGGACTGTGCGCAACATGGTTTGCTTTGGCCGTCCAGTTTTTGCCACAACGCATGGTGGATATACCCTGAGGTTGGGAAATAATCCCGCGTACTACGAATTCCTTCGGCAGCGGCGCTGGGGACAAACCTGGGACGTGGCTGACACCTTGCCTGACCATCGGAGTGCTGCCTCAGAAATTCATTTCGACCGCAACAACTATCGAGCTGCCTGGCAGTGCATCAGACAGCAGCCAGCAAACGCAGCCCATGCCTGCCTGGTACGCCTGGGCAGCCTGTGGTCACTGGTTCCTCATCCGTTGCAAAACCCTGAACCATTGGGCGAGCGAATCGCGAGGTACACGGTGGGAATCTGGTACTTGGCTGTTTACAGCCTGATTTTGGTGGGGCTGCGCAATCCGGGCCATCCAATCCGGCGAAGCACCTGGCATTGGGGTCTGCTGCTCTGTCTCTCCCTGACAGCAGTGCATTGCTTTTACTGGAGTAACATGAGGATGAGAGCGCCCCTGATGCCAGTGCTGGCATTGTTGGCGGTCCCTGGTATCGAGAGTGCTTTGCTGGGGAGAAACTCTCCGGAACGAAGCAGACCGGTGACTTAACACCCCCCTGCAGAGATCGCCAAATTGACTTGCTTCAATCAACATCGCTACCTATAATCCCGCCCCTTATCTCTTGTCTTAAACTTTTTCCTCACCTGGATTTGCAGAACGTCCGGTGCCCCGTTCGTGGCCTAATCTCCGGATGGCAAGGAAGCCTTGATTCTGAAGCCTGTAACTGGCCAAATCGCTTCGCGACCTGTTCGCACGCTGCGCGGACGGTGCCAACGTATGCGCTTTTGCAAGCGGCAGTTGGTAAAGTGTCCGATTCGCACCTGGTGCCACGCTTGGGTCATTGTCATCGCTGCCACCCTCACGACAACGATGCTGCGTGAGGCTTCCGCCGAAATTCATCCACCCACACCTACTCCGCAAGGTCCCGTCGTCATCTCAGCCGCTTCGGCCAGCCGTTGGCAGGAGGGATCCTACGAAGTCTGGTGGCTACAAGGTCACTGTCAGATTCAACAGGGCAAAACACTCTCTGCGGGTGAACAGGCCGTTGTCTGGATAGAGCGCAGTGATTGGCCATTACGCCAGCCCCACAAGATTATCACCTACTTCGAAGGCAACGTCACCGTCCAGACGGCACCCAAGCCGGACAATCTTCCCGCCCCCGCCGGGCCCGTCGCAACACTGCACGACGCTCACTGGCACGGACGATTTGTAACGACTGCACCTATCCAATTGCAGGTTCCCCACCTTCAATCGGAACCCCTGGAGAAGCCACCCGTGTATCAACGGGCCCTCCAGCAATTGTATTCCGGACCCCAGGGTTCGGTTCAAAAGGCACAATTTATCACAACCAATAGTTCTCTGACGGCAGTACAACCAACACGCCAGATTGCAATCTATCCACGTAGCAGCGTACACCCCCGCATCGAATCGTTCGTTGATTCAAACACGAACGAACGCGTCGTCATTTACGAACAAGGCATCGATCTAATCATCAGCGGCCCGGAGGCTTCAGATACTGTGGAAATACTGGCAGACCGCGTCGTGGTCTGGACGGATGAAGGATCCATGCCCGAGATGTCTGGTAATTCCACTCAGTCCGATCAGATACCGTTGGAGATCTATTTGGAAGGAAACGTTGTCTTTCGCCAGGGAAGTCGAGTCATTTACGCCCGCAGCATGTTCTATAACGTCCGAGCTAACAATGGGACGATTCTGGAAGCCGAGGCTTTAACTCCCCTGCCTCAAGTTTACGAAGGACTCGTCCGACTCAAAGCCGATGTTCTGCAGCAATTGGACAAAAACCAGTTTCAAGCCTACGGCGCATCGGTCACGTCCAGCCGACTCGGATTCCCGCAATACTGGCTTCAATCCGAAAACATCTATTTCCGCCACGAGCAAAAGCCACGGGTCAATCCCTACACTGGCGAGGTGGCTGTCGATCCGACCGGAACGGTCATTCAAGACAACGATCTCCTGGCAGTCAGTCGCAACAATTTATTGTATTTGTTTGGACTACCTGTTTTTTACTGGCCCACCATCGTCACTGACTTGACGGATCCGTTCTACTACTTCAATTCGGCCACGGTTTCAAATGACAACGTCTATGGATCCCAAATTCGCTCGGAATGGAATCTCAACCAGTTGCTGGGAATAGACGATCCGCCGGATGGAACGACCTGGGATCTCTCCCTGGATTATCTCAGCGAACGTGGTTTCGGTTACGGAACACATTTTGATTACGAGCGACCGGAGATCTTCGGTATAGCAGGGGCAACCAGTGGTTTCGTGGATGCGTGGTTCATCAGTGATCACGGACTCGACAACCTCGGATTAGGTCGCCGCGCGATGGCCCCGGGGAAAGATTTCCGAGGCCGTTTGCAAACCCAACACCGGCAGTTGTTGGCCAACGGCTGGCAAGTGTCCGGAGAAGTGGGTTGGATCAGTGACCGCAATTTCCTGGAACAGTACTACGAATGGGAATGGGATCAAGAAAAAGATCAAACCACTGGTATTGAAATCAAGCGACTTGTCAAGAACCGGTCGTTGAATTTTTCCGCCGACCTCCGCGTTAATCGCTTCTTTGCCCAGACCGAAGGACCTCGTGCGGACCATTTCCTGCTGGGCGGATCTCTCTTGAACGATCGCCTCACCTATTACCAGCACACAAACGCCGGCTACCTGCGACTGGGAACCGCGCGCCTCTCAGCCGATCCGGCCGATCCGGCAGCTTCTCTTCCCTGGGAAGTCGACGGTGCGGGAATCCCCTACGACCACCGGCACGGAGTTCGATTCGCAACACGCCACGAACTGGATTATCCATTGCAGCTTTGGCATGTCAAAGTCGTTCCATTTGTTGCCGGCGAAGTCGCTCACTGGGGCCAGGACCGAGATGGTGATGATGTCACCCGCCTGTTGGGTCAGGGCGGTATTCGTGCAAGCCTGCCTTTTACAAAAATCGACCCGGGAGTCCAAAGTAAGCTATTGAACCTGAATGGCCTGGCACACAAGATCAATCTCGAATCAGAACTGATGTTCGCCGACGCAAACCGTGACTTGGCACGTTTTCCGTTATATGACCCGCTTCAGGACGATTCGATCGAGGCCTCATTGCGGAGGGCTATCCTGTTCAACTTTGGCGGCACACTCCCCGTGACATCCGATGATCGTTTTTATGCGTTGCGATCCGGAATGCAAAGCTGGGTCGCATCACCCAGTACAGAAATTGCAGATGACCTGACAACGCTCAGAATGGGTGTGCGACAGCGATGGCAAACGAAACGCGGACTTGACGGTCAGCAGCGGATCATCGATTGGATTACCCTGGATGTCCATGGAACGTTTTTTCCTAAATCCAGTCGAGACAATTTTGGCGAAGACATGGGCCTGGTTGATTACAACTTCCGCTGGCACGTGGGTGACCGCGTCACGTTGCTTTCCGACGGTATCTACGACTTCTTCCCGGGTGGTTTGCAGAAGACAACTCTGGGCACCTCGATCAGACGGCCGGGGATAGGTTCTTTTTATGTCGGTCTGCGTTCCTATGATGGCCCCATCACCAGCAACATCTTGTCAACCTCTCTCAACTACCGGATGAGCCACAAATGGCTGACCACCGTGGCTTCAGGAATTGATTTGAGCAACCGGAATATCGGTCAGGTATTCCATCTGACGAGAATCGGGGAATCGTTCCTGATCGGTCTAGGCGCAACTGTCGATAAGAGCAAGGGATCCGTAGGGGCCCGATTCACCGTCGAACCACGTATCCTGGCACGTTCCCAGTACTCCTATGCGGGCGGAGTTCCGATTCCAACCGTCGGGGTGATGGGCCTGGAGTAAGCTTTGAAATCCACTCACACCACTACCAGCCTGGTTCCATGCGGCACCCACCTCGATCCGCCGTGTCACGACGATGGATCCTGAAAGAAACTCGATGAACCCGCAACGCAAATGGGCGGACAAATTTGCTGACGCGTTCCGGGGCCTGGCCTCCGGTGTTTCCGGGCAGAGCAGCTTTGCGGTGCATTTTGTCATCGCTGCCTGCGTCATCCTGGCCGGATTCATACTGCGCAGCAGCCTGCAGGAGTGGTGCCTGTTGATCCTCTGCATGACACTTGTGCTGTCCGCTGAAATGTTTAATAGCGCCCTGGAATCCTTAGCAAAGGCGATCGATACCGACCACAATCCCCATTTGGCGAAGGCGCTCGACATCGGCAGTGCGGCAGTTCTGGTCACTGCCATTGGATCCAGCCTGGTCGGAGCGCTGGTCTTCGTGGTCTGCTGATCAACCTCGGACGGACACTTCAAACCTGTAACGGTCCGATCCATCGCTGACAAAGCAGCGTCCGATACCGGGCGTGCAGATTTCAAGATCGCACAGATTTCATGGTCTGCCAAACCAGCTTCCTCAGGCCTGTCTTCTTGGGACTTGCTTTGCGAAGAGGAACATCTTCTTTGGTGGGGTAGAAGAGTCCTGACCGGCCTTTGGCCCTGCCAGCGAGATTGCTCTCGGTTCTTGTCAGCCCCAGTAGTTGGCGCCGAATCGGACTGCAGTTTTCCATGTACGGTCGGACCGAGATGGAACTGGCTGGCTGTATCCAACGATATGCATACTGCAGGAAGACGGCGCGACGAATCGTGGGCGAGTGATTGGGACTCTGCAGGGAGTGAATCACACGAAAATCGTAGAGGACTGCATCACCCGGTCGGGTCTTGATCGGGACTGCACCGCTGGGAAACTCGTGGGGGGCAGGTGGTGATTTCTGGCTGCGGTGACTGCCAGGCAACACGTAGGTCTGGCCGCTTTCGGGTTCCGATAGGTCTGTCAGGTAGAAGCCAACCTTGATGAAAATCAGGGGCGCCGGGAAGGGAAGATCGTCTGTAACCGCCCCCCCATCCCTGTGCCAGAAGTAGCTCCAATCCTTCTCCGGCGGGAGGGCCGGATTGCGATTGAAGTGCGTGTGATTAATCCAGATATTGTCTCCGAGGAGATCCCTCACCTTGGGGAGAATTTGCGGCAGGTCAGTCAGGTTAAGGAAAGCCGGATCAATGCCGAAAATGTCAGTGCGGTTCTGGATGGAGTCTGGCTCGTCGGCGGTATGCGTGTCGATCATTCGACTGAGGTGAGTCACCTCGTCATTTGAAATCGCGCCCCGGACGTGCAGAAATCCGTCAGTCTGAAAATCTACTTTCTCTTGTGCGGTCAAACCACCCTGTTTCAGGGTTCTTATTTTCGTGGTCATCGTTCTGCTTCTCTTTTCACCAGAGCGGCCCGTGACGAAATCGCGAGGGGTCGGACAGGATCGTGTATTCCGTATCGGGAAAAAACCGCACCTGAAACACATTCTGCGAAACGGATCAACCTGTATGCAGGCATCCCAACAGCCTGGTCCCGCCAAGCTATTGGGCAATCGGTTTGATGTTGACCGTGCGAAAATGAATCACTCCCCCTTCTGACTGCAAGCCAATCTTGCCGCTTCGCACGTCACAACCTGTCGCCTCGTTGACTTGTTTGCCGTTGACGACCAGCGTCACCTTATCTTCAGCGGCAGTGATTTCATATCGATTCCATTTACCGGGATCTTTTTCGTTACCTTCAATCTTTGTCAAGCCGCGCAGATGTCCGCCCAGTTTATGGTCAGGAATCTCCATCTTTCTGGCCGGATCACCATCGATCACAAAACCCTGGAAACCGTACATGTCGCCAGCACTTCCGCTGGCCAACTGGGCTTCCACGCAGTTGGGCAGCATCGTCGGCTCACCTGTAATCCTCATCAGCACGCCACTGTTTCCTGGTTCGCTACCGGGAGCCCAGCGCCACTCGACGACCAGCTGAAAGTTTTTATATTCTTTCTTCGTACAGAGATAGCCCATCGGCTCCCCCTGGCAAACGAGCAGCCCGTCATGAACACTCCACACATCAGTCATTTTCGTGTCCGACTCAACCAGATAATGTTCCCATCCCGAGAGATCCTTCCCGTTAAACAACTTTTGCTCCGCAAGGCCCTGTTTGGCAAACGAAGTGACGCCAAACAACGAAACAAGAAACATTCCAGCGGAAAAAAACGGAGTGTAACGAAACATGGTATTCTCCTTTGAATGACAGTATTCCTTCCGCAAACCAATTTCGCCGATTCGAAAACAGAAAACAGCAATCACTAGCGGTGCAATGGTGCAGCGAGGGTGGTATGGTGCGGACACCGTGTGGCACGTTGCTGGCTTCATTGCACAATCAACCGCTGAAACGCGAATTCAAGCACATCGCTTTAGTCGATTCGCACGACCATGGAAAGTCCCGGAAAAACTTTGTTTACTGACCAGCAAGTTCGGTCAGACATTCAGCTGTCCGGTCGCGCTGGCCGCTGGCACGGTTGTCGTCGTCCATGACACTCGCTACGGTCCCGGTCCGACCGGCAGCAAGACGCGGTAGTCGCAGCATCTCAAAACGACGACTGTCGACGTTGACCCAATAACCGCTGAGATTCGCCCAACAAAAATTCAAGGTCCATGAACGGTTCGTAGCTAATGTCCTGCCAAAGAACGAGGCCTTCACTGTCCATTAAAAAAGTCCCGTGAAGCGGTTGCTTCTCGAAATCATCGTAACATCGATACGTCTTGAAAACATCCAAATTCGAGTCTGAAAAAAGAGCAATCGGAAGCTCGCCAGCATCGTAGTTTTCAATCGACTGTTTCAACTTCGCCTGGGTGTCAGTGCTGACCGCAATCACGTCGATCCCTGCAGCGTTAAATTGATCCACGTCTTCCGCAAATGCGTGAAGCTGTTCAACGCAATGCAGGCAGCCAACCCCCAGATAGAAAATGGCAATCGTGGGTCGTCCCCTGAACTGCTTCAACCTGACAGTTTTGCCTTGTGAATCCTGAACTTGACCGTCGGCCGCCGGCGACGGTTGCCAACGAAACGGTCCGAGAGTGTCCAAGTCTGGACGCGGTCCCAGATCGTTTGCCGGAGGGTGGAAGATGCGCCAGTCGACAGGCAACTCCAGTTCCGCGGCAATGGGTGCCAGGCGTTGGAAAATAGGCAAATCCATATCGATCGAAGAGGAACTCTGACTGAGAACTTCAAAGGCCTTCTTTGCGTCCTCCCGCTGACCAGCCAGCCAGAGCAATTCCACCAGGCGGGCGCGCGGTTGCACTTCCTGCTCCTTCCCGTCGACATGTTCCCGAGCATCTTTCAGGGCGGCCTCCGATTCTCCCGCCAAATATTTTGCCCAGGCCAGCTCCAAGCCGTCGATTTTCGCTTTTTCCAGCCAATCCACGGCAGTCCCGTAATCGTCCTGCGTCACCGCGAGATGACTTTTCAATTCGTAGGTCGCCTGCTCCGCCTCTTCAATTTTAGAATCAAAATCCTTGCCAGCTTGTTCGGCCTTTTCAGAGATTTGTTCCTGGTTCTTCGCCAACTGTTCCTCGCGCGACCCTTCCGCCGCCTCGCACCTAGCCTGTTTTATTTGCTGCTCGTCGTCGCCTTCCTGCTTTGATTTGGCTTCAGCATCTGCCGTGGCCCGATCCACCAATGCCTCATCGATTGCCTCCTGGCGAGCCTTCTTCTCCGCCTCGGCTAGAGTTTTTTCCCGAGTACCATTTTCTACCTCAAGCAGCGTGAGCAACTCGTTGAGCTGAGTCTCCCCCAAGGCCGTGCGGCCCGTGTGAAAATAAGCCGCACCCAAATGGCGCAACCGTTTCACCTGCTCTTTGAAATCGTCGGTGGGCTCCAAATAGTTCGAGTGGCACAATTCAATCATCTCGTCCCACAACTCGTAGCGGCGTAGCGTTTCGAAAAGTCGCGAACGTCCATAATACGCGCTCCCTTTTTTCTGCAGCGTGTTGAAACGCGGATGCCGGGGAAGGGTGACCATGTTCTTGGCCAGATCAACGGCATCCCGCACACGGCCCACGTGGTTCATATTCCGGATAAACCATTCGTTGTTGTGCGCGAAGTTGTGAATCTCGTCAGGCAGGACCCGATCTCGCATCATGTGAGCGTGATCCACCCGCGCGGAAGCCTCTTGTTGCCAGCAAGCGTCTTCGTAGCGTTTTAAACGCGAATAGATATGGCCGGGCATGTGCCACATGTGGGCGATCGCAGGAGACAGTTGTCCGCAGAGGGCAGCAGAGGCGAGCGCCAGTTCGGGTTTTTTTTTGTCCCAAAGGTGGATTCGAAAGTGATGGGACGAATGCATTGGCTGCTTTTGCAAGATCTGATTCAGCAGAGCGTCTACCGCCAAATGACTCAACCCTTTGATTTCTTCCTGGCGATTGAGATACAACTGAAGAGCCAGCAGGGCCTTGGCTTCCAGATCCTCGGGAAATTCCAGGGCAATGTCTTCTAAAGCTTGCGTGTACTCTTCCGCTCGTTTTTTCTTTTCTTCTTCTCCCGTTTCGATGTAGGCATGTAATGCCTCAATGTACTTCTGTTCGCGCTCGCTGGCCTGATCCGAGCGCTTCATTGCCTCGTCAATAAATCCTTTGGCACGTTTTTCCGTATGGAGCGTCGCCAGGGCTGCTCCCCAGTAGGCCGCCGCGCAATCAGGATCCAGCGTCAGTGCCTGACGAAACGACCGTTCCGCTTCCAGAAACCAAAATCCGTAGACCTGGCCAAGTCCCTGTTCGCAGAACTGCCTGACAAGGTCATTTTTTGTCGTTACCGGAAAGTGGACAACGCCGGTGCCTCCCATCAAATATGCCTGCTGCCGCGGACCTTCATTGAGAAAATCACCGTGGTAGGAGTGACCCGCCGGAACATCGGTCTGCACCCGAGCGTCACCACCAGCTTCCGAACCGCTAGACGTGGTTTCAGCCCGCAAGGCGAGGACTGATGAGCTTCCCATGAAAAGCAACAGTAGCGCCGGAAGACAACTTTTGGTTCTCATGATAAGCCCCAACCTGAATGATGGGTGGTTTGATCCGTCACCGAATCGAGTCGGGACGACTGGACGTCAGCATAAAACCGCGCCCCGACAATGTCAAATCGCCTGACACGATGTTTGACGCTGCTCCGAGAAAACCGACTTGCCGCCCTCATTGGACGGTCAGGTTAACAAAGTCATGCCGCTGAAAATAGTCATAGATCAAATCAGCAATGATCTGGTCTCCTTCAGGTGCTGCATGAATTCCATCGTTCTTGAAACAGAGTTGCCGCTTGAGCGGGTATTCCTGGAACAACTTGTCAAATTCTTCAGCGAGGTCGACCAGATGGACACCCTCCTCGCGCGCAACCTCCCTCACAGCGCCGACATATTCCTGATGCAACGGAATCAAATTATTTAAATTCGTGAGGCCCCGCTCCGCCAAATATTGTGGCTCCTCACCTTTCACATGAGATGACGGTGCCGTGATCAGCACCGGAACGATCCCGTTTTCAGCAGCAATTCGGGTGATTTGGCGCAAGTTGCTCTTGAAGTCCGCAAGTGAAACCCGGGGAGGACGTAATTCTGTCGTGTTCGTCTTGTATTGCCTGATGAAGACCGACTGGAACAGTTGCACTAATTTCAACCGGTTGAGCTTCAACAACCAGCCGGGGTGATCCCGATTGAATCTACCGACGTCTTTGTCCTCGACGCCGAAACTGGCCCAATGATCATTCCATCCATAATAGACGGTGATGATCTTGGGCTTGAGGGGAAGCACATCTCGTTTCAACTGTTGCAATCCCTGGTAGGTCGTCCAACCACTGACACCCACGTTGATCACACTGGCAGGTGGACGCGTTTCATCCTCCTTCATGATGGATCTGAAATACCCGACATACTTTCCCGATTCGGTACATGAACAACCCATAAATACGATGGCTGGTTTTTTTTCTCGCCATCGTTCGAGAACACTCTCGTAGTTCTGCGGGACCCACAGCAGATCCTGGTCCGCGTAGTAAAGTTGCTTCATGGTGACCGGATCAGGCCAGCCATATTCGATCTTGCTCAAATGCAGATTGAATTCAAAGCCGGTCACGCGCAGCAAGAGTTCACCGACTCCTAATGCAAACAACACAGCAACCAGCACGGCCAGAAAACTGAACATTATTTTTTTATGAGGCTGCATGTTACTTGTCCGGACAACTTATTGGTGAATCAACCCTGACTCCTTCGACGGGGTTGACACCCCGGTTCTCCTGGGCGGGTCCATCTTCCCATATTTTTTCCACCAGGATCTTTCTAATGCGTGAATTTCATCTGCGGTCAGTGGTTTTTTTCTGACCTTGGTGGTGATTCCCGATTCTGCGCGTATTACGTTGGGCCGGAAGCTTTGAATATAACCGGGTGGTGGACGTCGCGTGTGCGCCATCACACGAACCTGGTCTTCCGGTACTGGCGTCCTGGCGATCACAAAATCATTCAGACCGTGGACGTCCATGATGTTGACGTGTGGCATGACCCAGGCCGGAACTCCGACCGTTCCTTCCACAAAGACGGGAAATCCCTCCCGGGGCATCCTCAAACCCTCTTGTCGCGATGGATAGAGATTCAATTGGTGTTTCCAGAATGCTTTGTGCTCCTGATGCCGCATACCAACATGATGCACAATCAGCCAGGATTGGACCTCGTCAAACAGCCGGGCATACCACTGCAGGGGCTGAGGCCAGGCCGGGGCAATCGGCACCCGCATGACATGCGTTTCCTGTCGCGTGTCCAGGTGGTGTGTTAGCGCCCAATGGGTCCATGGAACGGGCAGGGAAAGTATAACGAGTGCACTTGACCAGCCAATCGCCTGCCATCTTCCTGCCTGCAAGCGATTGATACTCCACACAAAGGAAATAAAACAAAAAGGCAGGATGTGGTTATAAACTCTGTATTCAAAGTGATCGCCGCCAACGATCAGGGTGTAATATGCAACGTGGGCCAGAAGTGACAGGGTGACGACAACAGTCACCACTGGTCCGGTCGTGAGAAATTCTCCCCAGCGGGTTTTCCAAGTGGTTTCAGGTTGCGCATCACAGATTCTCTTCATCGATCTCAACCAGACGATACCCACCGCGACAAGAACCGCGAGCACCAACCAGAGCGCATATTCCAAGACAAAGGACAGTGCGTAGCGCATACCACTCTGTGGCCAGGCTTCAACCACTTTGGCGTAGTAGGTATTGGGAAGCCACGACCTGTAAAACCAAAGTCTCCATCCCATGTGTGCCGGAACAACCAGGAGCGGACTGGCACAAAACACCAGGTGCCAGGCCCGTTTTCTTTCCCCGGCACAAAAGGCAAGTCGTGCGACAATGACCATCGTCGCCAGACAGAAAAGCAACCCATCCGGACGGGTCAACGCAATGCACGCAGCAGTACCGGATCCCCAGAGGGCTTGTCGGGTCGGACAGACGATCGACGTGAAGATGAAGACCCAGACGGTCACCAGGAAACAAAACATGGCGGTTTCCAGACCCGAACTGCTCCCAGCAAGATAACTTCGGTTAAGAAGCAGAAAGATCATCAGCAGCGCCACAAAAAGGAGCCGGTTGCTTTGCAGCCGACAAGACCATTTCATACGGAAAAGCAGCAGTCCACTGACCATCAGAGTGAGGTACGAAAAGAAAAACGCAATCGTGTTTGCAGACTTCGGTGGCTCGACACCCGTTACCTTCCAGGTAAGGTCTAGGATCACGACCCACAAAAAACTCGTGTAACCCTCGACAGGCTGGAACGGAGCCGCATTCCATACGTAACCCAGTCCCAACACGCTGTTACTCACATAGCGAAAGGCAATGTATGCGTCATCTGTCAGAAACCAGAAGACTTGCCAGCCCTTGTAGAGTCCGACTCCGGCTGCAAGGAATAAACACAGGAAAATGACGCGCTCTGGTATCGCACTGCGACCACGGACACGACTCATGGTACGGTTAGTTCATCCGTTCTAGCAGGACATGGGTGAAGCTCGATTTCGTATGACGATAACAGGTCACACTACTGTCAAACGATGGAGCGCCCCGACCGTACACGGAGTTTCCCAGCGGGTCAATCATAATTTTGAAAAACCAAATTCAGAGTCCATAAGAATCGTCTCTCCAGCACCCCTTCAGGGACAGACTCGGTCCCCTGAATCGGTTCCGATCAGATCGCCGTGTCTGTCTTTCGCCACGTCCAGGGGACACAATTTGGACAAAGCAACCAAACTCCCTGGCAATTTCCCTCAAATTTCTCTCTCCTAATCCTGTCTACCAACCCATTGAGATTGAAGGATCGAGACTCTTTAATTTAAAACTAAAGAACCGTTCGACCGCTGACAGCCCGGGTCCCAGCAACAACTTGCGGAACACGGATCAGTGAAACCACCACACATGCTCACCGGTTGGCCACCAAGGTTGTCTCTCACAATTCTAAATGGAAGTAAGAAATTCATTGATTGAATCGTTATCAAGGCGCCATCTGACTCTTGTAATTTGTGTGGCCAGCGCCAGCTGGGGACTCTATTGGGCCTGCAAATATGCCTGGGTTTGCGACGACGCTTTCATTTCATTTCGTTACGCTCGTAATCTTGTGGAAGGACATGGCCTCGTATTCAACGCTGGAGAACAGGTCGAAGGCTACACCAATTTTCTTTGGACACTGATGCTCGCTGCCGGTATGGGCCTGAACCTGGATCCCGTGTGGCTGTCCATCGTATTAAGCATCACGTGTTACGCAGGACTTGTCGCAGTCCTGCTGTGGGCCAGTCGGCAGGCTCCCAGTGGTTTACCATGCCTTCCCTTCGCGGCGATTGGGGTGCTACTTCACCACGACCTGCAGGTTTACGCAACCAGTGGTCTGGAAACAGCGTTGTTCACGTTCCTGGTCACCGCGGGTGTGCTCGTTTTGACCATACCGAGACAACCGTTCACTCGAAGCGCTGGTATTCTGCTCACGTTGGCAGCTCTCACCCGACCTGAAGGCCTGTTGGTGGCGGGATTGGCCGGCCTGTGGCTCCTGGCCGTGGCAAAACCGGGATGGAAGACGGTACTGAGATATGCCCTGCCGCTGCTGTTTGTTTATCTGCCCTACTGGATTTGGCGATTTGACTACTACGGTTGGCCTTTTCCCAACACCTATTACGCCAAGAGCGGTGACCTGACCTACTACGGGCAAGGCATCCGCTATCTGTGGCTCTACCTGTCAACTTATTACGTTCTCTGGGCCGTGCCATTTGCTTTGGCTGCACTGCTGTGGCGAGTGGTGTACCGCCGTCAGTGGGCCGATCAGGAGGGCCGTGTGTTGCTGCTGGCCGGGTCGTTGGTACTGCTCTACACATTCTACGTGGTGCGCGTCGGCGGTGACTTTATGTTTGCTCGCTTTTTACTCCCCATCACTCCCCTGGCATTCGTCCTGGTGGAACATGCCCTGGGAATCCTTTTGACTTCGCCCTGCTGGCGGTGGGCAGTGGCGGCCCTGCTGGTGCTGGCGGTCGGACTTCGCACCCAGCCGTACGAGCAACCCCGTCAGCAGCATTACGGGATTACTGACGAGTGGCACCATTACCCGCCAGATGCTGTTAAACGGGCGCAGCGTGACGGAACCACGTTGGCAACCTATGTACGGGAACCGGACATGGTGGCGGGTTTCGGAGGCTCGCGCGCCATGCTGGTCTACTATGCGAATATCCCCACAGCGATTGAGATTTCAACCGGACTGACGGACGAGTTTGTGGCACACCAATCAATTCCCCAGCGCCAACGACCGGGACACGAGAAACCTGCTCCGATGGACTACCTGATCAAGCGTGGCGCCTGTTTGTCTTTCACGGACTCTCCACCACGGGCTCCTCTGAAGCGCATTCAATTTTCGGGGCCTGATGGGACGGAGGTGCGTGCGACCATCAACTACTACGACGGAGAGTACCTGGAGAGTTTGCAGGATCGTGAGGGCGTGGAATTTCTCCACCTGCCGACCTGGTTGGACGACTACATCAAGGTCACACTCCCCGGGGTCGAGCAGCAGGAAGTCCGCCAACTTCTGCATTTTTTGGATGATTTCTACTTTCAACACAACGAAGACCCGCTGCGCCGTGCTGCCTTGCTGCAGCGGATCGGTGAGGTCTCGCTTCCGTCACAGAAAATTCCTGGAAATTCTTGACCTGCGGGCAATGGTTCCAATCGTTCTACAAAACGTTTCCGGAAACCTGTCGGCGACCTTGCAGGTTTTCACGCCACCTGCCGCTCCGCTTCCTTCATGTAACTGATTGCCTGCTGGACGACGGTCTTCCAATCCGGTTTGGCCGGTACGCTGTCCATGGACAAATAGCCCGTAAAATTCATTTCCTGAAGGGTTTTGGCAATCCCGACAAAGTCCAGGTGCCCCGTACCGAGGATGGCGCGGTTGCTCTCGGCCAGATGAATGTGCATCAACCGGCTTCCGACCGATTGCAGGGTTTCGATGATCGGTCCATCTGCCATATTCATATGATAAAAATCAGCCTGAACCCCCAGATTGTCCATGCCGACCTCGTCAATGACACGCTGTGCTTCAGGAATCGAGTTCAGATATCCGGGATGCGCCTCAAATTTATTAACCGGTTCGATGGTGATGTTCACATTTTTGGGCGCTGCGTACTCTGCAACCTCCCGGGCCGAGCGGATAAATTGAGTGTGTAACGTTTCGATCGGTGTCGAAGACAACGGATATTCATTCTCGATAGGACAGGCACAAAGCTCGAACAGTGGTGGATCCTCGAACTCGGCGGCCAAGTCCACAGAACGCTTGGCATAACCCACGCCGCGCATGCGGACCGCCTCGTCAGTCGAGCACAGGTCCCTCTGCTCGCCGCAGTGCCAGGGTGCCCAGGCGCCAAGCAGCGCGGGCACCTTCAACCCCAGCGAAAAGGCCAAATCACGCACCTCGTGGAACCGTTTCCGATCGATCCTGTCCGGTTCCGCATCCATGTCCACACCGTCGTAGCCGGCCTCGGCAATCGTCTCGAGCACCTCGTGCGGATGTTCCCACACGCTGCAGCCGGCATCACCGGTCGTTAAAACGTTAAGCACCACAGAATATTTAAGGCCCATGATCTGATCCTCCAAAAAAATCGAACCACTGAAAATTTCAAATTCAGTTGTCAGCAGGTCCTTCCTGTTGAAAGGCAAACACAATAAAGTCCTCCTTCGGCATCTTCTATCGCATCGGCTTCTATCTCATCGGCTTCTATCTCATCGACACCTGCTCCCACCGGGACAGAACCTGAACGGGATCAGCGACGCCGGTCGTCTCCAATTGTTGTACCGTCACGGAAGCCACCAAATTACCCACCACTGCCGCTTCCACTTCATTGGCCCCGGCCAGTCGTGACGCGACAATGCCGCTGGTAGCACTGTCCCCGGCCCCCACGGTATCAACGGATCCCGGCGGTGGGTAGCCGGGTACTTTC
>CAUZBP010000017.1:0-71567 GCA_963578105.1 Planctomycetota bacterium | reverse complement strand
TCGGACGGACTGCTTCTTCCATCTTTTGACAAATGCCCTCTTCCACTTCGCCCGGCGAAGCGCCTGGATAAGGTACCGAGATGAGAATCACCTCGAGTTCGAACTCCGGGAATATCTCACGGCGCATTAGTCCCAGACTGGCTGCACCCGTCAAAAGGACCGCGACCATGATAGTGTTCATGGCGGGTGCGTTCCGGATTCCCCAGGCAAGTGACTTCTTCATGTTCGATCCGGGGCTGTCGTTCGCAGGTCACTCGGAACGACTTCCACCGGCATCCCATCGTAATCACCGGCGATGGGAGTCGTCACTATTTGAGCTCCGGCGGTCAGGGTGCCGGTTTCCGCTTTGATAAATGCCTTGCCGTGTTGGACTCGCACTACGTGGACTCGCTCAATCGACAATTGATTCTCCACGACTGTCCAGATGAGGTTGCCCGGTTTGATGGCGAACTCTGGAACTGTGATCAGCGAGGTCCCCAGTTGAACGTGCAGAATTACCGATACGTACATGCCTCGAACCAATGCCTTGGGGCCGGTGAGGGCCGCGTTATCGTCTGACGAATGAATCTCGCGGGGTTTGTCTACCAGGATTCGACATGGGACCGTGCGGGTCCGCTCGTCCAGGCCAATTCCGTCGTATCGTGCGAGGGTTCCTTGCCAAAGGTACTTGCGTCCCTCCAGCTGATAGACGACCGTCGCCGCTGTAGGTGGTAGTTGATAATCGCGAGCGGCAGATCCAGCGGACCCGGGTGCAACATCTGCCGGGGAGTTCAAGAGCCAGTAAAGCTGATCCATGCGCAACGTACATTTCACCTCGACGGCGGAGGTGTCCTCGATCGTGTACAGGGTTTCACCTCGCTGTACAAATGAACCCTGTTCGACATCGTCCGAAACAATCATTCCTGTCACGCGGGCTTTGAGTTGGGTTCGTTGCAGGTTGAGCCGCGCTTTTTTCAGCTTGGCCAGCACAAATCCGCGGGCCGCCTTCAGTCGACCGCTGCTTGCGTGCAATAACCGCTGTTGGTTGATGAGCGTAATCAGCCGGTTTGCAGACGCCAACATGTCGCGTCTTTCCTGGTCGACCTGTGAGTCGGTGATGACACCTGTTTTTCCGAGTGACTCGGTCCTGGCTAATTCTTTCCGCTGCAAGTCGGTGTCTTCCCGAGCCAGTGATATTAACTTCTCGACGTTTTCTATTTCGACTGTCAGTTCCCAGATCGTGGCCTCGGATTGTTCGAGTTCCTTCGTGAGTTGCTGTTCCTCCAGTTGGTACTCCTGCGGGTCGATCCGTAACAAAAGTTGTTCCGTCTCAACGTATTTTCCGGCTTGGCATTCGTCCGCCTTGAATGCAATACGACCCGCGACTTCTGCAGACACGGTGATTTCGCGAAAGGGGACTACGGTCCCGTCAACTTCAAGATCCAACGGGCCGGTGTGCTCCTGTGCCAGGACCACTTCCACTTGTGGTGGTCCCGGTGGGTCAATACTGCGAGTCTGCGATTTGCCTTGACCGACGAGCGCCCAAAAGACGGCGCCGCCCACAAAGAGGATGAGCAGTGCAATCAGAGAGTTTAGAATTTCTCGAGAGGTGTTGCTCATTGCGAACTCGTATCTTCTCCGGGCCGGTCAGCTGATCCTTTCAAGCCGGTGTTGGCGTCCTGAGGAGAAGTCAACCAGGAACCCGGAGCGGACAGCGCTGCTAACATCAGGTCGGTGATGTGGTCGCTTAATTGGTGAGCGTCATAGTGTGCTTCACGCTCCTTTTTGTCGATCAACAGGGCCACCACTTCGTGTGCCACGCGGTAGTAAAGACATTGTCCTACCACGCTGAAGGCCAATTGATGGCGTTTCGATTGGGTTGTCTCTGCGGGCAGCAGTTCTTCAAGAATTTCCAACAGAATCTCAAACTGCGGCCGAAAGTAATTCTGAACCAGCTCTTGACATGCGTGGGTGGGTTGCATGATCTCCCGCATCATGAGGCGCGTTTGCCATGGTGCCTCTCCTGCACCAATCATGCGCGTGATCAAAGTGCGCACAAATCCACGCAACTTTTCCGCAGGCGATGTTCCCGGCTGCCACTGAGGCGATGGTACCTGTTCGATCTTATTACGCTGGGCTTGCTTGACGGTTTCGATGTAAAGACGTTCTTTCTGGCCAAAGTGATAGTTCATACTGGCCAGGTTGACGTTTGCGGCTCCACAAATTTCACGTACCGTCGCGTTCTGGTAGCCCCGTTCGGCGAACACCGGTCCGGCGGCATTCAAAATGCGAGTCCTTGTATCTTGTGCCACAACACCCTTCCGTCTTCGCTGGATCGCAGGCAACGATTAAAACGTCCGTTTTAAACAATTGTATACTACGCAGGGCCGGTTTCAGGACAATTTTGCAGCTGGAGAGGGCGAATTTTCACATCCCACTGGTGTACATTGGGTTCAGAACCAGCTTGGGGTTGATGTCGTCCCCAAATTCCAGGGGCGGGCGGCCCGTGAGACATTGCTCCCGAATTGGCAATCGGGCGCCTTGAAGAGGCCAGGTTGCCGGACGACGGCAGGCGGAAATGACTTTCTGGTTAAATGGTGCGAAGGCCGGACCGCATTTCGGGAATGGAGACTTGATGCCGTTTTCGCTCGAGAAAAAAATGAACGTGTTGGTATCCGCATGTTTCCAGCATATCGAGGGCCTGGTGAAAATCTTCACCAACACGTTCGGGTTTGTGGGCGTCAGCACCAATTACCACGGGAATCGACCGTTGATACATCTCGCGCAGTATCGGAGGTCCGGGATTCATTTCCGGAATCGTTTTGTTCAGTCCGGATGTGTTCAGTTCCATGGCCGTATGACATTTGGCGATGCGATCCAAGGCTGCGCAAATGGGGTCCATGAGGTTATCCGGGTGCCAATCGCCGGGCGTTTCATTTTTGATAATGTCCGGGTGACTTAAACAATCGAAAAATCCTGTTTCCGCTGCCTCCGCCAGTAGTTCAAAGTACTGTCGTTGATACAGGACCGGATCACCCTTCCAGTAACGGTCCCGGAATTCCTTCTGTTGTGGATGAACGGAACCCAAAAGGTAATGGAAGTCAGCAGACCGTACTTGTTTTTCCAGCCAGTGTTCGTATCCGGGGAAATAGTCGCATTCCAACCCGAGCCTGACGTCCATGGTCCCTGACCACACGTGGCGCGCCCGGTCGATGATCCGTAAATAGGTGTCAAATTCTTCTAATGCCATGCGGACCTGCGCACCAAACCCGTCTGGCATCGGGTTGTGACAGGTGAAGATGATGCCGTCCAGACCGGCTAATTGTGCCGCTTCAACGTATTCTTCCGGTTCCCCCACTGCGTGTTTGCACAATGGAGTGTGACAATGTGTTTCGTAAATAGCCACCAGAATCGGCTCTTTTCCTTTCTGCGATCAAATCTTTGATACTACGAATGAGTCGGATTCCATCATACCTGCCGCACATTAACAAGTCGCGTTGAGTTTCCGGTGGGGTGGTTCGCATTCTATGGGCAATGGACGCATTTTGACGATGGTGGCCTGAAAGAAATGGGCGGTAATAGGCCGATATCCAAGCGTGCAAGGGCCCACACAACACAAGTTGGAAAAGAAAAGAACAAAAAACAGATGCCACACGTGATCAGCCGGTGTCGATGTGCACTAGAAAGTGTTGCTATCGCTGCTAGCGGAGGTCGGCGAGCATCTGTGTGGCGGTCATTTGAAGCAATCGTAAATCATTGCTCAGATCGATGAATCGAAATCCCTGAGCAATTCGCTGCCGGGCTTGCGTACTGTCGGCAGTCGGAATGCCGCTGGGCTTTCCCGCCCGCTCACAGCCCTCTCGAAAACGCTGCAAGGCAGCTTCATGGTCCGTGTGGCCCATCTCGACTCCCATCGACATGGCCAAGTCACCCGGACCTAAAAAACCAATGTCCACACCTTCCACACGGGCGATTGCCTCTGCATTATCGATGCCTTCCAGGTCCTCAATCTGCGGTATGCAGAGGACCTGCTCGTTGGCGATTTGAAGATAGTCGGGGTGCAAGGTTTGGCAGCGAGCGCTGCCCACTGAGCGGGTACCACGCGGTGGATAGCGCATCGCCCGGGTCAATCGCTCGGCCTGCTCCGGAGTACTGACATGGGGGAAGACCAGTCCCCATGCGCCAGCATCGAGTAGACGGGCAATGGTCACGGGGTCATGGTCCCAGGCGCGAGCCAGGGGAATCGCTCCGCGAGCTTCAATAGCGCGAAAGGTGTGCGCTACCAGTTCCAGGTCGTAGGGAGTGTGTTCGGTGTCGACAGCCAACCAGGTGAAGCCAGACGCCGCCATGATTTCTGCTGCTAGCGGCGAGGCCAGGAACCGACAGAAACCTCTCCAGCTTTCAGGGTCTGTAGTATCGGATTTGACATGCAGCGCAAATTTCTGCAGACAGAAAAAGTCGGGGTGACTGGACTCGAACCAGCGACCTCCTGCTCCCAAAGCAGGCGCTCTAGCCAGGCTGAGCTACACCCCGTTGTGAACGTGCGCCGCTAGCGGCGTGGTGATGATCCCAGGTCATGCGTGGAGGTCCGATGTTCAAAACGGAACCTGGCCCGGGTTTCATCATGGTTAGAGTTTAGGCAACCAGAACGGCTTCTGCTAGCCCGCTTCGCTTTTATTGGACTCTCCATCGATCAACAGGGACCACAATCGGTCGAACTCTTCCGCATTTGAAAAATGAATCACGACCTTTCCACTGCCATGACTATTTTTGCGTATGTCCACACGCGTGCCGAGGGCGGTTCTTAACTCCTGTTCGAGAGACGTAATTTGATGGTTGCGTGATCTCCGGGTCTGGGCCTGAGAGTTCTTCCCAACCACATTCAGAGGTTCCTGATCTTCCTGGTAGATGATCTCTTGAACTTGCCTTTCTGTATTACGTACGCTCAGGCCTTCTCGTTGAATTCGTTCTGAGAATTCGACTTGCTGAGATTCGTTACCAAGTGGTAACAGCGCACGGGCGTGGCCTGCCGAAATCTTGCCGCGACGGAGCGAGTCCTGCACTGCCGAAGGCAATTCGATCAATCGCATAAGATTTGCAATCGTGGAGCGGTCGATTTTGAGGCGATGGGCCAGGTCCTCCTGGGTGCAGTCGTGTTCATGGATGTAACGCTGAAAGGAGAGGGCCTTTTCAATAGGATTCAGATCCTGCCGTTGGAGATTTTCAACGATTGCCAATTCGGCAACGAGCCGGTCGTCGGCTTCCCGCACCCGGGCCGGTATCTTGTCCCAGCCGGCATGGATGGCGGCTCGCAGGCGTCGTTCGCCGGAGATCAATTGGTATCGTTCCCCCACGCGCCGCACGATAACGGGTTGCAGCATGTCGTGTGCTTTCAGACTTTCAGCAAGGGATGCGATTTCTGGTTCAGTGAAATCACGACGAGGTTGAAAGGGGTTGTTGTCAATCTCGTAAACATGCAACAGAATGTTGTCGTTTGCTATGTTGCTCTTGTCTCGACCCGTAGTTTCGGGAGCTTCTTTCAATGCTCGATCAACCTCGTGGGACAAGTCATGCACAGGTCCCTCTGAAACTGATTCACCTAGCAAGGCCGCCAGGCCACGGCCAAGTCTCCTGTCTTTGGACACGATGGTCTCCTTCCTCATTCAAATCCAACTTGAACACATTTCGTTTGTCTCGTTTTGCAGTTGTTACAGACGATAAATGCTACCCGGTGGCAGACGCGACACGCTCCGAGGTACCGGGAGAGATCCCCAAGATGCCAACCTCTCATTCGGCCGATCGGATCGAGTCCATCTGAAATCAAATCTCCAGAATCTCTAAACATAGTTCCACGTAGGCCCGTGCACCACGTGAACGAGGTGCATACGACAAAACCGACTTTCCATGACTCGGACTTTCCGAAACAGCCACATCACGAGGTACGACGGAATCAAAAACAATCTCGCCAAAAAAATCACGAACCTCCGCGTCCACTTCGTGGGTTAATTCGAGAGAATCGTCGTACATGGTCAGCAAGATTCCACCAAATTCCAACTGGTTGTCTCCTGTCCTCATGACACGTTTTATGACTTCGATCATTTGCGTCAGCCCCTCCATCGCAAAGTACTCGCACTGGATGGGAATGAGCACTTCCGTAGAAGCAGCTAATGCGGTTTGTGTCAAATGTCCTAGTGAGGGTGGACAATCAATCAATACAAAATCGTAGGCGCGTAGGCCACCCTTCAAATGGTTCTTGACTCGCGCGGCATTGGTCTGGTCATTGCTAGCAAGGACTTCAACATCTTGAAAACTTCTGCTGCCTGGTAGTAAATCCAGGGAACATTCGGAAACTTTTTGTATTGCTTCTTGCAGGGTACGGGTGGAAACCAGAGGGTGCCGCTGGACGGGTTGTAAACCCAAGCCGGAGGTCGCGTTACACTGTGGATCCAAATCGATTAACAAAGTGCGTTTTCCGGCGTGTGCCAGAGCATCCGCCAAAGTAATCGCCGTGGTCGTCTTGCCGACTCCACCCTTCTGATTTGCTACACAAAGTACCCTGCCCACGGTTTAGGACTCCCTGCACCCAGGCGCTCCAGTTGGACTCCACTTACAACGATTCCAAGTGTCTCGGGGCCTCTGAATTTGCAGAAGCGGTATCTGCTCGGATGCCATGGAACACAACAGCGGAGGTTTTGTTCTTGCGATTTTGTTACATTCGTCAATCCATCGGCCCATCGACAGCCTGGCAAATGAATCCACGCAAACAAGGTATAAAAATTTATGGTCGCTTCAGAAGGGCGGCAATTCTAACCGCGCCAGTGGAGATTCGGAAATGTCAATTTTCGGTTTGTTGATCGACAGAACGGATCTCGAGTTGCTTGGTGTTCCGGAATCTCACGATTTGTTCCTTTCACGTGAAATGTCCAGGTCTTCAGCTTTGCCTGTTTCACGTGAAACGCCAACCTCGTCGAACCAGTAGACTTCACGTAATCTGGTTTCACGTGAAACATGGTGAACACAGTGAGACAAGGGGAACTGCTGAGAACACATCATGTGAGCGGATTGATTACCAGTCCACTGAGCAGTTTGGGATAGAAATAGGTGCTCTTAGCGGGCATGCGTTCATGTCCCAGGCTGATATCCTGTACATGTTGCAGCGTGGCGGGCATGACCAAGCAGGCCAATTCAAAATGACTGCCGCTGCCGGTTTGCCCGGTCGCATCACGGCCCGTGGCGTCTCCCTGCTTGAGACCCTTCTGGACTTCCTGTGTGTTGTGAACGTACATGGGCCGCGGAAGTTCCTTGTGTCCCAGGAGTAAATCCATGACCAAATGATGCAGTAGACTTACCCCCAACTGCCGCCAGTGCTCACTCCGGTCAGCGGAGATTTCCGCCATTTTTTTCTGCCCTGCGGTTTGGATTTCTGCCAACACCCATTGGTCATCTTCCCGAGTGTAGAATCCGAGTGTTCCCTGATCCTGTTGTTGTTCGATTTTTTGCCAAACTGAGTTGGCATGTTCCGTCCCCGATCCAAGTACTTTAACTTTGAAATATTTTCCCAAGGCGGCGGTCAACCTCTGGGAGGAGATCGGGGGAAGCCCACGAAACAGTCGGTGCGTTGGCAACACGATCATTCCCGGGTCACTCATGCTGACGAACATTGCTAGCACAAAATTGCTTGGATGCTGCGAATCCAACTTGCCCGCTTCGGCGAGTTGGTCACGATAGTCACACGCTGTCTCGTACCGATGATGGCCATCCGCAATGAATAGAGACCGGTCCTCCAGCGAAGCGCTCAACTGACCAATGGTTGTCAAGTCGGTGACGGGCCAAAATCTGTGCACCACATCCAGGTCATCGGTCGCTTCCAATGGGAGGGTGTTTTGAATCGCCAAGTCAAGCAACTGCTGACTCGAGTTCTCGGGATCACGATAGAGGCCGAAGATTTGGCTCAGGTTTGCACGACAGGCGTTGAGCAGTTTCAAACGGTCCTGTTTAGCGGCCGAATGGGTCTCTTCATGTGGATAGACACAGCCTTCGCCAAATCTTTCGAGACGCAGCCGAGCCATGAAGCCCCGCCGATTGATTTGCTGTCCCTCATACTCGAAACTTTGGTGATAAACGTAAACGGCTGGGTTCGGCTCCCGTACCAACACTCCATCGAGTCTCCAACGCTTTAAGAAGCGGGCGGCTCTCGAATAGCGATTGGTCTGATCGTCATCACCTGGTTCGTCTCGATTAAGAATTAGGCGGATGACGTTGGCGGGGTGCCTTTTATAAAGCAGATCGCGGTATTCGGCATCAATGACGTCGTAGGGTGGCGCCACCACGTCGCTCAACGATCCCACCTGTCCCAGATCGTAACGCAACCCGCGGAATGATTGAATTTGTGGCATTTCCTGAACCCTTCATGTTGATCAAGATGCTCCTTCCGATCCGTTGGCGTTGGCCCCATTTGCGGGCTCACTGACTCACTGGTTTCACCAACAAAATAGGGCTCCGGATGTTATGCCGGAGCCCGGACGATTTGTCAACGCAACTCGTAGCGAATACTGTCGCAGAATATCAATAGCGATAATAATTTGGTTTGTAGGGACCAGCAATCGGAACGCTCAGATATTCAGATTGTTCAGCGGTCAACTCAGTCAAGCGGACTCCCAATTGGTCCAAATGCAAACGTGCCACTTCCTCATCCAGTTCTTTTGGCAACACGTGTACGCCCACCTCGTAGGCTTCGTTCTCACTCCACAGGGCGAGCTGCGCCAGGACCTGGTTCGTGAATGAGTTGGACATCACGAATGACGGATGCCCTGTGGCACAACTCAAATTGACCAACCGCCCCTCGGCAAGAATGAGGACCGAGTGTCCATCTTGGAAGGTGTACCGATCAACCAGCGGCTTGATGGTTTCCTTTTGAATGTCACTTTGACCATCCAGCCATGCCACGTCAATTTCCAGATCAAAGTGACCAATGTTGCAGACGATGGCGTCATTGGGCATCTGTTGAAAATGTCTTCCCAGAATCAGATCTCGGCAGCCGGTTGCCGTTACGAAAATGTTTCCCTGAGCTGCTGCCTCGTCCATGGTCGTCACTTCGTAACCTTCCATTGCTGCCTGAAGTGCGCATATCGGATCAATTTCAGTCACGATGACGCGGGCGCCGTACGACTGCATCGATTGGGCACATCCCTTTCCCACATCTCCATATCCGGCAACAACGACGACCTTTCCGGCTACCATCACGTCCGTGGCTCGTTTGATTCCATCTGCTAACGATTCGCGACATCCGTAAAGGTTGTCAAACTTGCTTTTGGTGACCGAGTCATTGACGTTAAAAGCGGGGATTTTTAACTCACCTTTCTCCTGCATCTGATAAAGGCGATGCACCCCGGTCGTCGTCTCTTCCGAGAGTCCTCGAATGCCAGGGAGTAACCCCGAATACTTTTCGTGGACGATGGCTGTCAGATCACCACCATCATCCAGGATCATGTTCAAAGGCTGGCCATCGGCGAAATAGAGAGTCTGTTCGATGCACCAGTCGTATTCTTTGTCAGTTTCACCCTTCCAGGCATAGACTGGTACCCCGGTTGCCGCGATGGCGGCAGCGGCATGATCCTGAGTAGAAAATTTATTGCAGCTGCTCCACTGCACTTCTGCGCCCAATTCGGTCAGAGTCTCGATCAGCACCGCCGTTTGTATGGTCATATGCAAACAACCCACGATGCGAGCGCCTTTCAAGGGTTTACTCGCGCCATATTTGCGGCGCAGTGCCATCAAACCCGGCATTTCATTTTCGGCAAGCCGTATCTCGCGCCGACCCCAGTCGGCTTCGGACAAGTCGGCAATTTTGTAAGGAAGTTTCTGATTGATTTCTGCCTGCGCCACCTTGTACTCTCCTTTTTTCACCTATTCGGTCTTTTAGTTTCTTGTCGAATGTCTTTCCACGGAAAGTAGCCTGATATCGCTCTGGCATCTTCCTCGACCGGGGGGAACCGCCATCATGGGCGGGGTTTCTAGCCTGAACCAGGGTGATGGTACCTCGCTCGAGAATTTCCCGCGAATCTCTCGGTCCGTTGTCAAGGCCCAGCAGGGTACCCGTTCTTTCAGGAGATCGCACTACCCACCTGTTTTGACTGCCCGGTGTGCAGCGAACAGTTCTAGTATGATAGAAGCCAGCAAAGGGCATGTACAAGCCCTATCTCCTGTGTTCTCTCTGCGAAGTCAATGAACTCGCTGGGACTCTGGCCTACCTGTGGTTCCGTCTTTAGTTGTCGAAACTTGCGAAAGCCGCTCTGGCATTGCTGACAAAGCGAAACAGACGATCAGGATCTTTAATACCCGCCTCCGCTTCAACTCCGCTGGCAGTGTCCACGGCATGCGGCCGGGAAGTCACAATAGCATCAGCGACATTTTCGGGCGTCAACCCACCTGCCAGGACAAGCCTGACACCATCCAGGTTTGCTCGCATGGTGTTCAGCAATTTCCAGTCGAAGACCCTGCCCGTTCCCCCATATTGACCTGGGTAGTAAGCATCTGTCAGAACCGAATGGGGCATACACTGCAGGTCGACGCATTTGGCCAGGTAGGCCTGCACTTCAGCGACACCCGAATCGCGACAACGAAACGCTCGTATTACGGGGCGGTTGCCGAGCAAACTCAAAAACGGTGGTGGCTCGTCGCCGTGCAACTGAATGGCTTCTAAACCGACGGTATCAAAAGTCCGGCAGACGTCGATGGCTGAAGCGTTGACGAACACGCCCACACGGATGACTCCCCGGGGAATCGTCAAAGCAATTTGTTTGGCGGTTTCGATATCTACAAAGCGTTGGCTGCCCTCGTAAAAATTTAGCCCAATGGCATCCGCGCCGGCAGCGCACGCTTTTTCCGCGTCGTTGGAATTGGTGACTCCACAAATCTTTATCTGGAACATGGCAATTGCCACCTGTTGTCCACTTTCATGTGTCTTGACGTAGTAGCCGTGTGCGTTGCTCTTGACTGACAATCCGCTCAATCAGAACTTCGCACATTTGTTCGGCTAACGTGAAAAAATGATCGGAACTGATGGCGGACGCAACGATTTCCAGCCCCTGGCGGCAATTTCTTCGGTCTCCGGGACTTCCGCCAGTTGGCTGGATCAGCAGGCCGCGAAGAATCATCTTAATATAATAGGATGAAAACGTCTGCAACAAAATCTTGGTGCGGTACCGCCATTGCCCCTGGGGAGGCTGTTTTGCCATTTCTGCAAGCGGTGCATCGTCACAGCTACTACAACCAGACTCAAGCCAAAACTAGTTGAAGGACGATCTCGACAAGGGGAGGGTATCTGATCTCCTCTTTTCGGTTTCTACATTCAATAGGGTGAGTGTCCCCAAACTCCCACAGGTATCTACGGACCACTGCCCTGGCAAATCAAACACTGTTGCATCACCATGAAGGTCCACGGATCACAGCCTCTGGAGCGGAAACCATTATCGAGATGGTACGTCTTCGGTATCATTACCCTGTCTTCATTTCTCGTTATCCTCACCTTCTGGCGTGTTCCCTCTGGCCAGTTTCGGGCCCAGACGATGATCACGTTTCAGAATTCAAATGCGGGCCCTGATGTCCTTCAGGAGGATTCTGCACGTGCCGCGTTCATTCATAAAAGTGTGAAAGATTTTACGGAACAACTTCAATGTGCCACGTACCCCGATTCATACGCTGGCTCAGCGCAACAGGTTTGCGAGGTGCCCTGGTCGATCGCACAAGAAACAGATCCGCGAACTGGCCGAGGAATCATCAACGTTGAATATCGAAGCAATTTGCGGCAAACTGCGCTGGAAAAGTCGGATTCCGTTGCGAGCCAGTATGTGGAATTTGCAACGGAGCGTCTGAATACGACATGGTATGGGAGTTCGCCGGCGAGCGGCAGAAGCCCGGTCTCCCGGCCGCGAGAAGCCCAACAGGTTCAACAGAAGTTGGACCAATTTCTGCTCGCGCACTTTCAGGAACTCGAGGACGAGGCGCTGAAACGGGCTGCTTCAACGATGCCCGAAACCGGGGCCGAGTCACTTACCAGTGAACCCGTTCCGACACAACAAGACCATTTCCAACAGGAACTCAATCCAGCCCGGGTCGCCTTGGAGACCCGGATCGACGAAATACACAAACAGTTGGATGCGATGTTGAGAGATTACAACGACTCGCATCCCCTCGTGCGTTCCAAGGTGGATGAACTCGGTGATTTAAAGCTCCAAGCTGCAGAATTAGCGAAGTTTCTAGAAAAACCCGTTGATAGACAGCCGGTTGTAGCTGTGCCTTTCCGTACAAAACACGTTCCGCAGGGATCCGACTTTAGCCAGCTACCGCTGTCACCGGAAAGGACCGCGAGACAAGTGCAGCAAATCAAAGAAACCGTAGCCCAATTTCACCTTTTGCAATCCAATCGAGACAAAAGCTGGAACGATTATCAGGAAAGTGTTCAGGTGACAGAAAAGCTTGGTGCAAAGAAAACTTTATTCTCGCTGAGGGAAGTGCCAGTCTTCTCCATTCGGTCTGCCCAGATTGTCGAATCGAAGCAGGAGTTTCATTTGTGGCGACTCACGGTTTCAGCGTCGGCCGCTATCTGCCTAGGTATCCTGTCCTCGCTAGTTTTTTGCCCTGCTCGATTAACGGATGAACTCGGTGAGGCGTCAGAAGTTGCGTCTTTGCTACCAATGCCTGTTGTGGGAATGATTACGTCAACATCCCTTCTACAAAAGCCAGCACCGCGGCGAAATCGGCATGTGAACTCGTGCGTTCGGTGGACAACCCGTGTCTCCGAATTCGTTCTGGCGTTCTTTGTATTTTCGTTCATCTTTTCCGCCCACGTTGACAATCAATTTACGAGTCAGTACCTGTCCGACCCAGCTGGCACGTTTGTACAAGCTGTTCATAACGCCAATTAAAACTGATCCAATCAGCAAAAAACTCCGCTGCACCGGGCTGCTGGTGGAGTTCCGCGGATTTATCAGCCGATCTGATTGGTACTTACCCGGTTCGCAGACGGATTGTATGCGGTCGTCGATACTCGATCTGTGAAATAGCAAATTACCAGCAGCACCTGTCCCGAAAGCGGGCCGAACGAATGAAAATAAGGTCCCCAGGTTCGTTGAAGTTGAGAAGGAAGTTTTTTTCAGAGTGCATGTAAGGCGTCGTGTGAACAATTTTTGAGTCCGCTGGTAGCGGCTGTGCCGCGTGAGGATTGCTGTCCCATGTATGAATCGTTTTTTGGCTTTGGTCGTCGTCCTTTCTCTGCCATTCCACGGGTCGATTTTTTTTATCCAACCTCGTTTACCCAACAGGCGTGTGAAACGATCATCCGTTGTGTGGAGCGTTCTGAAGGCCCTGCCCTGCTAGTAGGTCCTGTTGGCAGCGGGAAAACACTTGTCTGTCAGCTGCTTGCCGAACAATTTCGAGACACGTTCCAAGTCTGTCACCTGGCGAACAGTCACTTGTGTAGTCGTCGGGCTTTGTTGCAGGCGATCTTGTTCGAGTTGGGTCTCGAGTATCGTGGTTTGGCAGAGGGCGAACTACGTCTTTCGTTGATCGACAGCTTGCGTCCCAACGAACAATCCCAGAATGTTTTGCTCTTGCTGGTGGACGAAGCGCACACCGTGCCCACCCTGCTGCTGGAAGAGATCCGCATGCTCACGAACCTCGTCCGAGATGGTGAATCGCAAGTCCGTTTAGTTTTGGCCGGGTTGCCCCAAATTGAAGAACGACTGGCCAGTCCGAAACTTGAATCTTTTAATCAACGTCTTGCAGCGCGGTGTTACCTGGAACCGATGAATCGCGAAGAAACCATGGAATATGTGCGTCACCAGGTCGGTTTAGCAGGACGACAAAACGAAGACCTGTTTGGTGACAAGGCGTTACGGGCAATTCACGATGCGTCAAGCGGAATTCCCCGGCTGGTCAACCAGCTCTGCGACCATGCCCTGGTCATGGCAGCAGCGGAGGGACTGCTGCAATTGGACGAGTCAACGATTCAGGAAGCGTGGTCGGATCTGCAACAACTCCCGGACCCGGAATATTTCACGCCCCTTTCAGAAGAAACGGCGGCTGACAAAAGCATCATCGAATTCGGCCGTTTGGACGAAGAGGCCGGCTCTTTCACCGGGGACCCTGAACCGTTGACGGCTTCTTTTGAAATTGGCCAGCAGGAACTTCGTCCAGATCAGGGCGACAATTCAGAAGGTAGTGGTCAGGGCCCCGAGATAGACCCTGCTGATCCGTGCGTCACGGAAAACCTGTTGACAGGCGCGATAGAGACCGCAGGGCAAGAACCTCAACACGATACGGAAAGTCGGTTAAGTCTGGTGTGCAATCCTTTTGAGGAAACGTTCGACGAGGAAGAAGTGGTGATCGATCGTTTCTTGCCATTGCAATCAGGGGAGATTGAATGTCCGCAGGTGGACAGCCAGGAAGGTCGGGAGTTCAACGGCCTGATGGGTACTGGCACGCCGAATTCTCTCGGGCTGTATCGCGAACCGCCTGAAACAAGCGATTTGAGCTGCCAGGCTGATCCGACGGAAGAGCTTGTAGGGCAGCAGGTATCCAATCAACTAGATCGTTCTGAAGACTTGGCTGTCAAAGAGAGCTTTCCACCCGCGGATGAAATGTTCAATCTCGGCGTCGCAGAACCGGAGGCGGACCTAGTACTTTATCGGAGCCTGTCGGAATGCATGGAAACGCCGATAGCAGACGAACTGTCGATGTTGCGAGAGGTGGAGGAAATGGCTCACGACTCGGCGATCGTGATGGAACACGCGATCGATTTTGATCCGAATTTGGACGCATTCCCACCAGACCGGAAAGTCGAAGAGCCGCTGCCGAGTGAAGTCTCATCCACGGGTAAGGAGTTGACCACGGAAGATGCCAGCATTGACACCTGTCAATCAATTGATGCGTCCGAAATGGTGCCTGCTACCGAAACCGACTTCGTAGTGGTCGAAGATTCCCCGGCGCCACAGATGCGTAAAACGAATGCTTCGGCAGCTGGTGCCCGGCGGCAAGAGTATCGGCAACTTTTCGCCAAATTAAGGCGCGGGTAAAGAGGCTTGATATGAGCAGGATGCTCAACGCTCTTCAGCAGGTCACTCGTTCTACGAGTGGGATGTCTTTCCCCGCGAAGAGGGCGCGGCTTGAAAATCGAAGTGAAGCTCCGAAGGTGAAGCACCAGGATATTACAACCCAAGCAGCGAAGAACGAGAATGCCTTAGAGGTTCACAAAGTTTCTGCGCAACAGGTTGATTGCCAGTTCGAGACGATTGTCTCTCAAGACAAGATTGCTTCGCCGAGGACTGTTGAACTACCAATTGACACGGAATTGAGTGATTGGCCAACTTTACTCCAGAGTACAATCGACGAAGCGACGTTAACCGATGTGATCTCCGGTTCAGAACCGGTTGTTCATGCGGTCGCCGCTCAACCGCATCCTGCTGAGCACGTAAACAGTTCCAAACTGTCAGGCCAGGTAACACCTCTCAGATCGATCGACGCGGTACCGAACCATGCGAAGGGGACGGGCAAAATGGGCGATCCGGGTCTTGTCGAGGTTCGCTTGGAGAACGGGGTAAACGGCCCACTGGGGCCGGCCAGTAATGACGTCCTCATCACTTCAAGCCACGCAGAGCCAGATGAAGTTCTGGAGGAGATGGATTTGTCGTCGTTTGCCCGCAGAGAAAGTGCGGATTTCAACATGGGGCAACTGCTCGACGCGGTTCCCGAGGGGATGACTCAGGAATCAAGACCACCGGGTACCGAGAGTGACGCAGTTAACCTGCGGCATGTCGTTGATTCTCCCCGGGCGGAATGCAGGAGTCGAACTTTCGATGCCGGCAGGACTGGCGCTCAACCGGAAACGGAGATTTCCTTCTCGCTGCAGCAAGAACATCAACAGCATCTGGTCGGAAATGGTGGTGAAATACCGTTAGCTGGTGAATTGTTGGATTTGGTGTCGTTTTTACCCGACCAGGATGTGGCTTTGTTTGAAACCCCCGATTTGGAAGGTGTTGATATACCGTTGGAAGCCCAGGAAGTTCGACAGCCGATTCTGCATGATCAGGCCGCGTTCGAAGATCATCAGGTCCCGGCGCCAGACATTCCGGAACCCACATTGTCCGCCGTCGAATGTCCTCCCCGGGAAAAGCAGTCCCGCGAGCCGGTTGTTGATGTTTGTCCAGAGAACCAAGCACCCGTTTCGCCATTTGAGTCAATTCCGCTGTCAGGAGAAGGTCCGGTTGCTCACGAGCCGCTTTTCAAAGGGGTGGTAGAAAACATGGAAGCTGGCAATGACAAGCAACAGTTCAACATCGAAGAGGAAGATGCAACCGAGTTGAATGTGGGAAAGGCGTTTTCCACGAACACTTCTTTTGAAGAGGCCGAAGTGGCAGTAAATCAAACTACCGAGACCAATTGGACGTGTTCACCAGAGTCCTCAGTGAATGGCGGCACATGTGAAAGCGAGCGCAAGCCAGAGGGGATGCAAGACGCTCCGAGGGTCCAGCAGGAACTCTCCGGAGCCGTGCCGTATCTCGAGTCGAGAGGAAATCATGGCCTGACCGCTTCCACAGAGGTGCAAGAAACAGAAAGCCCGTTACCGGCGTTGAAGGATGCTGTGGCGGAATTACTTCGATTCTCGATTCCACTGCTTTCTCCTGCGTCGCTGGGCCCGGCTGTTCATCCGGCAGCTCAGCATTTGGAAGAACGTCGTCTGGCCGAATTGAGTGGGACGCAGGTGGGGCGACGATACCGGGAGTTGGCGGACTACCTCTATGGAAGTCTGCCATTCAAATCCGCCTCTTCTATTTCTTTCCTGGGTATCGAGTCGACTGCTGACACGACCGAAGTCGTCACCAATGCAGGCCTGTTACTAGCTCAAGAACCCTCCGAGCGTGTTCTGTTGATTGACGGGGATTTTTCGGACAAACGGCTTACTCGCCAGTTCTTGTTGCACGGTTCCAAGGGTCTGGCGGAAGTTTTGAACGACGAAAGAACCTGCGGCGACGTTGTACGTCCGTGTGAGACCCCCAACCTATCGGTCTTGCCGGCAGGAACAGGGCTCTTTCCGCGACAACCTTCTGCGGTTCGCCGCTTGCCTTCCATCATTGATGAACTCAAGCAACAATTTTCCATCATCCTGTTTGACGCAGGTGGTGCGGAGGATTCAGAGGTCGAGACACTCGTGCGTTGGACCGATGCGTCTTACTTGGTGCTACCATTGGGTGCCCACACAGTCGAAGATCTAGACGGTGTGATTTCCTTGCTGCAACGATGTGCGGCACGGACGATGGGCTGCATTCTGACCAATGTGACCGTTGAAACAGTGTCGTAAAGAAAACCGGGCATGTACCGAATCGGAAAACAGACTGGTCCAGGATGATGTGACTGGTCGGGAATCCTGGTTCGACGGCAGCGGTTTTGGTGCGATCTAGTAATCGTTCAACTGCCGACAGGTTTCCGTATTCAGGGGTGTCTTTTACACGGTTTCAAGTGACTGACTGACGACAAGTTGACCGGCAGTTGCCCTGCCTAACTTGCAGGAAAGGCTTTGAATGCTACTGTACTTAGTCACTGGTGGAGCGGGATTCATCGGATCTCACATTGTCGATGCGCTGCTGGAACGAGGGTCTCAGGTTCGGGTGCTCGATAATCTAAGTACAGGAAATCTAAAAAATCTTTCCCACGTGGCCGACCGTATCGAATTCATTGAAGGCGATGTCCGTGAGGCTCAGGCAGTTGCGAAAGCCGTCCGCAAAGTCGATTGCGTGTTTCATCAGGCAGCGTTGCCGTCGGTTCCACGCAGTGTGGAGAACCCGCTGGACACCCATCATGCCTGCATTACCGGCACCCTCAATGTTTTGAACGAGTCTCGACTGGCGGGTGTCCAGCGTGTCGTCTACGCAGGTTCGAGCAGTGCTTACGGGAATCTGGCGTTTTCATCCAAACGGGAAACGGACAGGCCGGGTCCATTATCTCCTTATGCAGTAGCTAAACTCTCGGGCGAGTATTACTGTCACGCTTTTCATCAAACCTACGGGCTACAAACGGTTGCGATTCGATACTTCAATGTGTTCGGCCCACGACAGGATCCAAACAGCGCGTACTCCGCGGTGATCCCCTTGTTCATTGCGGCCCTGCTAAAGGGTCAGAGGCCGGTCATCTACGGTGACGGATTGCAATCTCGAGATTTCACTTTTGTAAAAAATGTTGTGCATGGAAATCTCCTGGCTTCCCAGGCCCAGGGCGTTGGTGGACGTGTGTTCAATGTTGCTGGCGGGCGCAGCTTCAGCCTTCTCGAACTTCTTGCCAAACTGAATAACTATCTGGGCACCAGTATCGATCCCATTCACAAGGATCTACGCACAGGTGACGTCAAACACAGCCTTGCGGACATCACGCAGGCCAGTCAAGCACTTTCTTACGAACCTGTTGTCGATTTTGATACGGGCCTGCAACTCTCCATCGATCACTATCGCACGCTTCTCAGTTAACACGGCCGTGTCGGTTAGCAATTTGAAACAACTACGACGACCTCTCGCGGTGGATCTGGCCCCTGCCACGGAGTCCTTGACATTGCCTGCCGCAAGAGTCTTGGTCTCTTTGGCTACCTACAATGAGATTGAAAATATCCCGGATCTGGTTAACGACATCCAGGTGGTTTTGCCGGAGTCTGACGTCCTGGTGGTGGACGATAATTCACCTGACGGGACTGGTCAGTGGGTCAAGGACTGTTCCAAAAGCAATCATCGTTTATATGGATTACACCGTACCAGCAAGCAAGGGCTGGGAACGGCAATTTTGGCTGGAATGCGTTTCGCTGAGAAAAAAAATTACGACTACTTCGTCAGTATGGATGCCGATTACAGTCACCACCCGCAGTACCTGCCGGCGTTGGTGGCGGGTATGGACCAGCAGGTAAGTCCCACCTGTGACGTCATGGTCGGATCCCGCTATGTTCCCGGTGGAGGAATTCAGGGGTGGCCCTGGACGCGTCGGATCATGAGCCGTTGCGTCAACCTGTACGCACGGTGGCTGCTGCGTCTGCCTTCTCGGGACTGCAGTGGCGGGTTTCGCTGTTATCGTACTAGCTCGCTGCAACGAATCGATCCCACGACAATACGGTCAGCCGGATATGCTTTTCAGGAAGAATTTCTGTGGCGTCTGCAACAGGCCGGTGCAGAAATCGTCGAAACACCAATTTGTTTTGCGGATCGAACCAGGGGGCAATCCAAAATCGATTTCCATGAGGCATGGAGCGCTCTGTGGATTATCGGACGCCTTGGTGTAAAGACTTGGTGTGGAATCTAGATAGGAAGCGCTGACCGAAAGTAAAACTGTCAAAGGCAAAGGGCGAACCCCCCAACTTTTAACTTTCAACGAACTCTTGAGATTCCTATCAAGGCTCGGAGATCATTCAGGGAACAGGGCTGTCGACAGGTATCGTTCGCCAATGTCAGGCAGAACGACCACGATCAACTTTCCTTTGTTCTCTGTGCGTTTTGCCACCTGGATGGCTGCCCAGGCCGCGGCGCCGCTGCTGATCCCGCAGAAAATACCCTCCTGCTGGGCCATTTGACGGGACGTTGCTGCTGCGTCTTCATCTTTCACTTGCACGACGTCGTCGATAACTTCAACATTCAAATTGTCAGGAATGAAACCGGCACCGATGCCCTGAATGGTGTGCTTGCCAGGTTTTAAATCCTCGCCTGCCAGGCGTTGAGTGATTACCGGACTGTTTGCCGGCTCCACGGCAATTGCCTTGAATTCCGGCTTCCGCGATTTGATGACCTCCGCCACACCTGTAATGGTGCCACCGGTTCCAACTCCACTGACAAAAATATCCACATCACCATCGGTTTGATTCCAGATCTCCTCGGCGGTTGTCTTGCGATGAATCTCCGGGTTGGCAGGGTTTTTGAATTGTTGTGGGATGAAGTAATTGCTGTTTTGAGCCGCAAGCTCCTCTGCCCTGCGGACAGCACCTGGCATCCCCTCAGCCGCTGGTGTCAACTCAATTTTTGCACCCAGAGCTTTGAGTAGACGCCGGCGTTCAATGGTCATGCTCTCTGGCATGGTCACCATCAGCTTGTAACCACGGGCCGCACATACGTAGGCCAGGGCAATTCCTGTGTTGCCACTCGTCGGTTCAACAAGGACCGTATCATGCTTGATCAAGCCATCTCGCTCCGCTGCGTCAATCATCGCCCGTCCAATACGGTCTTTGACACTCCACAACGGATTCATGTTTTCGACTTTTGCTACGACACTTGCTTCACAGCCTTCCGTAATTCGGCGCAGCCGTACGAGGGGAGTCCCGCCTATACACTGCGTGATGTCGTCTTGGATTTCTATCTTCGTGGCCGATGACATAAAGCACCTTTCAAACAAGAGTTTCGACAATCAACCCAGATATTTTTTCATCCCCTACGGAAGTTGGATCCAGAAATCGGAACCGAGTCACGCGAAGTATAGCAAATGCCTTGGGAGAGGGTCAATCGAAGCACGCCGCTGCTGCTCGTCTGACAGAGGCACTGATTGGGACCTTCGACGAGGAGAATCCGCTGACAGGAAGTCATAAAACAGCGGCTGAAGCGAATGGTCAGGCAAGCCACGACATGGTGACTCCATGGCAGTTGAACTCTGCCAAGTCGCTGAAACGTCCGGGCGCAAGGCGTCTCGATTTTCGGACCGGGTGAAAGTCGGAGCTTTGACGGCCCGTTTTCTCCCGCGACAGGAGACAGAAAACGGGGTGAGTTTTCCCCTTCTCGACCCTGGAACCTCCGGACGACCGTTGGTACATTTCACGTTGAAACTGGATTGAAACCTGGTGATAGGAGGTAAACACATGGGAACAACACGCGTCCAGACGATACTCGATGATGTCGGATCGATCGCATTTCCCGGAGTCTATGACACGTTGTCTGCCGCGATCGCCCAAAAGCTGGGTTTTCCGATGAGTTTCATTTCGGGTTATTCCGTGGCCGCAGCAACGATCGGGGAGCCCGACCTGGGACTGTTGACACAGACTGAAATCACCGATGCGGCACGTCGGGTCTGCCGTAGCGTCGATATGCCCATCATCGTCGATGCTGATACGGGATATGGAAATCCGCTGAATGTCCACCGTACGGTGGATGAACTAATCATGGCTGGTGCGGCTGGCTGTTTTCTGGAAGACCAGGTGTGGCCGAAGAAATGCGGGCACATGCTAGGCAAAAAAGTAATCAGTCGGGAAGACTACGTCCACAAGATCCGAGCGGCGGTCGATGCGAGAGACGGCCGGGATTTCTTTATTGTCGCCCGCACCGATGCCGAACAGGTCCATGACCTCGATGAAGCACTCGCTCGTGTTGAAGCGGCTCGAGCTGCGGGCGCCGATGCCAGTTTTGTGGAGGCACCGGGCAGTCTGGAGCAGTTGGCGGAGATTGGTCGCCGGGCACCCAAGCCAATTGTCGCTAATATGATTGAAGGTGGCAAAACTCCGCTACTGCAAAAAGCCGAATTGGCAGAGATGGGTTTCCAGCTCATTCTCTATCCGCTGGCGGGTATCTTTGGGGCTGCCCACGCGATTGAATTCATTTATCAGAAACTCAAAACAGAAGGAACGACTCTGGGTGAGGAAGGTCGTCTGATGGACTTTGGACGCTTCAATGAGTTAATCGGTGTTGACGAAAGATACGCGCTGGCCGAGCGATTTGGAGTCCGTTAACCGTTCTGAGATAGATACCAGTTTTCTGAGACATCTATTCGGGGTATGCTAAGGACTGTTCGCAACAATCGCACCACACGGATCTCGGGCTCGGTTTGGCGGTACCTGGAACAGCTATGTCCGAATATGAAACTCAGCCCATGCTAACGACTTCCGCAACCAGGCCGGTTCCCGTGGTACAACTCGCTTCACGAGTCGTGCGACTGCCACCCTACATGTTTGGGCGAATCAATCAGTTGCTGTACGAAAAACGGCGGGCGGGCAACGATGTGATCGATTTGGGGATGGGAAACCCGTCGGATCCTCCTGAAGATCTTGTGATCGAGAAGTTGGCCGAAGCGGCCCGAGATCCTCGCAATCATGGTTACAGCAAATCAAACGGAATTCTTAATTTACGCCGTGAGGTTGCCAGCAAATATTTCAAAAAGTATGGGGTGCGACTGGATCCTGACAGCGAGGTCATGACGTGTTTGGGATCTAAAGAAGGATTCAGCCACATGTGCCTGGCCGTGATGGGACCTGGGGATACGGCCATTGTGCCGGACCCGTATTTTCCCGTGCACATGTATGCTGTCGCTTTGGCTGCGGGTAACGTCATTGCTTTAGAAGTGGCCGATGGTGAGAAGTTTTTATCGAACATCGCCTACACTTGCGAGCATCTTTACCCTCGTCCCAAGCTGTTGATCGTCAATTATCCTCACAACCCATCGACCGTCACCGTAGAACCCGAGTTCTATGTAGATGTGGTGAAATTGGCAAAGAAGTACGGCCTGATGGTGATCAGCGATTTTGCGTATGCCGATGTCGGCTTTGACGGCTACAAGCCGCCGAGTTTCCTGGCAGCGCCAGGAGCTTCTGATGTGGGTGTGGAATTCACCACAATGAGCAAAGGATACAACATGGCCGGTTGGCGTGTTGGTTTTTGCTGCGGCAACGCCGAGATGATTCACGGCCTGGCAGTCATCAAGGGTTATTATGACTACGGAATGTTCCAGGCCATTCAGATTGCCGCCATTTTAGCTCTTCGCCATACGGAAGCAGCCGTCGAGCGGCAATCAACGCTCTATCAGAGCAGGCGCGATGTCCTGCTCGAAGGCTTACATCGCATCGGTTGGCACGTCGATGCACCAAAAGCCGGAATGTTTGTCTGGGCCGAGATTCCAGAACCGTGGGCAAGCAGAATGAGCACGATGGATTTTGCGATGTTGTTGCTTGAGAAAGGTGACGTAGCCGTGAGTCCCGGAAGCGGATTCGGAGAAGCGGGTGAAGGGTATTTACGGCTGGCTTTGGTGGAAAACGAAAACCGCTTGCGACAGGCAATCCGCCAGATTGGCCGTTGCCTGGATCGCGAAGCCAATTCAGGTTCGATTCCGCTCACGGGGTAGTGGTTTTCGACCAAGGACGCCCGTAGAATGGTGATCCTGCGGAGTCGGTTGAGCCGCCTGGCAGAGGCAATTTTAAGTGGAATTCAGCAGCAAAGTCGCGATTCCTTCAAGCTTGGCACTCGATTCTCGCGGCAAGGGATAGGACGGGCGAGGTGCGACCGACCGTCTTGAGAAAAAAAAAGAGGATCCTTACTCGCCGCAGCAAGGATCCTCGTGTTTGGCTGCCCGAACAATGCCAATGGCAACGTTCGGAGACCCACAGCCGTTAGTTCGGTATCGGGCCAGATTGACGTAGGACTTTAATTCACATGACACGACAAGCAAAGCTCGCCCTGGAAGACGGTTCGGTTTTTACGGGAATCTCGATTGGGGCCACCGGTGAAGTCGATGGAGAAGTCTGCTTCAACACTTCGATGACTGGTTACCAGGAAATCCTTACAGACCCTAGTTATCGTGGACAAATCGTCACGATGACGTATCCAGAAATCGGTAATTACGGAGTCAATGACGAGGATACAGAAAGTGAAAAACCGCATCTGGCTGGCTTCATTGTACGCCAATTGACCCGCCTTGAAAGTAATTTTCGTGCAAAAGGAGATCTCAATAGCTATCTGCAGCAACACAACATTGTCGGATTGGCTGAAATCGATACGAGATCTCTAGTGCGCCGCATCCGTAACGGGGGGGCGATGAAAGGAGTTCTTTCCAGCGTCGATCTGGATCATGATAGCTTGATTTCCAAGGCCCGCTCTTCTCCTGGTTTGGTGGGAAGAGATTTAGTTTGCGAAGTTATTCCCGACAAACCGCGTGAATGGACCGAGGAGTTGAGTCCATGGAACGACTTGACCCGCAATAGGTCTGTTGACACGGGCGACGCTGAAAAACGTCATGTCGTAGCACTTGATTTCGGTATGAAATGGAACATTGCCAGGCATCTAAAGGATGTGGGTTGCCGAGTCACGATCGTGCCAGGAACAGCCAAGTCCGCTGACATACTTGCTGGTCAGCCGGACGGGGTTTTTTTATCGAACGGACCCGGTGATCCAGAGCCGGTGGATTATGCCATCAAAACCATCCGCGAACTGCTGGAAGAGGTTCCGATTTTCGGCATCTGCCTGGGACATCAGTTGCTGGCACTGGCGTGCGGCGCAGAAACATTCAAGCTAAAGTTTGGCCATCGCGGAGCGAACCAGCCAGTGCAGAATCTGGAAACTGGCAGCGTCGAAATTACGGCACAAAATCATGGTTTTGCGGTAAAGGAAGATACCTTGCCGGAAACTCTACGAATCACGCATCGAAATTTGAATGACAACACCATTGCCGGATTGGCGCATCGTGACTTGCCGGTCTTCAGCGTGCAATATCACCCCGAAGCCTCTGCGGGGCCTCATGATAGCAACTATCTGTTCAAAGAATTCAGGTCATTGATGGATTGTCAGGTTTCTTAACGACTGAACGATCTACGCTGGACAGACGACCCTCAACTTAAGCCGGGACCACTCGTGTCAGCGTAAAATGCCTAGATGTCTGCTTTTCTGAGCCCAACTACAAAAACCGCCGCCAGGTTTTATCCTGACGGCGATTTTACGAATTTGCTGACCGGGGGGATGGCGAAACATTACCAACAGTGGTAATCCCAATGCCCTGTCCGATGATAATCATAGTGGCCGGGCCTATAGTGGTAATGGTTGCGGTGCCTCCGGTAGTATCCCGGATGCCAATCGTAATGACTGGTGTTGTGCCAACTTCCATGGCCGTGGCCGACTCCCACATGGACACCGCCGCCACCGAAGTGAAACCCGAAGCGCGAGGCCTCGGCCGTTGAGGTTTGATTTGCCAGAGCAAAGCCGGCAATCACGACACAAGCGATCATGAGTTTCTTCATCGTTACACTCCTCTTATTCTGTTGATTCAGTTGATTTGCCCCACCGACCCGAATGGTCTGTGAAAAAGCAACTCGCATGCCAAACTCGGCAGATCGCTCATAAGCACCTTGCTGGCAATGCTTTCCGACGACGCTGGCAGGCTGGCATTTCCTTGCAATTGGTATCAACGGAGCGACACCTGCTGTCGAATCGATAACAGTCGGGAGCTAATGGTCATGTCCAAGGTCATGCGGCCCTCGAAGGCAGGATCCGGGCCGCATTTCCAGCAAGGTTACCGACGAGACCAACGGTTGGAATTTACAATCACCCTCCGGCGCGACAGCACCTCTGCCTGAATTCCAAGGCACGCGACTGGCGGAAGCGGTGGTCGCTGAAGGGTGTGCCCGTGGCAGCGTGAAGACCAGAGCGAACTCGCTTTTGGTCAAGTGAGGGCCAGACTGGCCTCTAGTGAACGGGAGGTACCAAGGAAATCAGAATCACCGAGGGAGCCAACCGAAATGACTGGCTCCCCCGTTCTGTTCGTCCCAACGAAAAGCTATCGGGCACTTTTGACAGTGTTAATGATAGCAGCGGCCACTTGGTAGGGGTCCGCATTGGACGCCGGACGCCGGTCTTCCAGACGCCCTTTCCAGCCAGCGTCAATGGTGGCAACGGGAATGCGAATCGATGCCCCACGGTCTAAAGGAGCGTAACTGAACTTGTCGATCGCTTGCGTTTCGTGCTCACCAGTCAATCGCTTGTCATTATCCGCGCCATAAACGTTGATGTGCCTCTCGATGTTCTGGGCAAATGACTCACAGATTTTGTGGAACGTTTCTTCTTTTCCAGACTCACGCATTTCGCCATTGGAAAAGTTGGCGTGCATGCCCGATCCATTCCAGTCCAACTTGCCGAACGGTTTGGGGTGCCAGTCAATGGCGTATCCATAATTTTCTCCCGCTCGTTCGAGTAGGTAACGGGCCACCCAGGTTTCATCGCCGGCACGTTTGGCACCCTTGGCAAACACCTGGAATTCCCACTGTCCTGCAGCCACTTCCGCATTGATTCCTTCCAAATTCACGCCGGCTTCCAGGCAGGCGTCCAGATGCTCGTCGACGCAGTCGCGTCCAAAGTTGTTATTAGCACCCACTGAACAATAGTAGGGCCCTTGAGGGCCAGGAAAACCACCATTAGGGAATCCGGGTGGCAGGTTCGTGGTCCTGTCCCAAAGAAAATATTCCTGCTCGTAACCGAACCAGAAATCGTCATCATCGTCTTCGATTGTTGCTCTGGCGTTAGATTCGTGACGCGTACCGTCTGCATTCAGAACCTCGGTCATCACCAAATAGCCGTTCGTCCGGCATGGATCAGGAAAGACCGCAACCGGTTTTAAAAGACAGTCGGAGGTCTTGCCGGCAGCTTGTTCTGTAGAACTTCCATCGAATGACCAGACGGGGCATTCTTCAAGTGTTCCGCCGAATTCTTTCTCGATTCGCGTTTTCGACCGCAGACTTTGTGTGGGCTTGTAGCCATCGAGCCAGATGTATTCTAACTTGGCAACCATGTCGCACTTTGCTCCTTAAAATACAGTGAATCTATTGTGTTTCCCGGTGAAACTAAGCGTCGCTTGGTCGTCTCTCAAGGATGGAGAAACAACTTCGCGGTTGAAGGTCGCATTCTGCCACGTGCCAACTTGACGAACTGGCAAACACCATGCTTGAGCATGGGATGAGCCACGTATTCTAAGCCATTCTACTGACAATGCAATCGGCGGACGTCGAAAATTGGGTGGACCGTAATACGTAAGCCGGGGGTTGGACCGGCCAGGTCCTTTCCAGGTGGAGCCACATTGTTTTCCGCCACTGCCCAGACTACCAGACGCTGATGGAATCCGGACTCAAACCGGTTGGTTGAGCGGCTGCTCGTTCCGTCGGATGCGAATCGACAAACAGGTTCTATGTCTCGCCCCGACTTGTGAATCACCAACGCACCTGACGTGGGCCTGTGCTGCGATTCGGGACGGTGAGTGCCCAGGTCGAAAAACGTTGAAATGGGAAAGAAAAATCTGGACGGCGTCCGTTGCTGATCCGCTCTGTCCGGTTTTGAATTCCGCTGTGTCTCTCGTGAACAAAACCGTTGTTTACTGTTCCTGTTGCCCAAGGGAGCTGGTCCCCGGGTTACTGCCGGACGGGTGCCAGCAACTTTAGAACGACGGCGGTCGCCGCGGCAGAAAGCGCTGCCAGATTAATTTCCATTTCGGCACCTTTCAAGAACGGGTTCCTGCGCCGATTATTTCAGTTGCTTGAGCCGGATGTTGCGGTACCTGACGACGCTTTTGGGATCATGCGCCTGCAGGGCGATCGAACCCTTTCCGATGCGACGTGCGGCGGTTACTCCGGCCGGTTCCGTGTAATCCACGACGGTTTCACCATTGACGCGTGTTACGATGTTTTGGCCTTCAACGGTAATCTGCATCGCGTACCACTCGTTGTCCTTCACCCGTGCATTGTAATTTTTGACCACACCCCACAGGCTGCCATTTTTAACTGGATCGCTGTGAGTGCAGTTGACCTGGACCTCATAACCCCTGCTTGGCCAGGTCTCCTCGTAAGCCGTGTGGAAATAGATGCCCGAATTGGAACCTGGTTGCGTCAGGATTTCGCACGTAAAGTCGAAATTTTGATATTCACTGATGGTAAACAGGTGAGCCCGATTGCCACGGACAACGATCGCTCCGTCTTCTACCGAGAAGTTGCCGTTTTCGCTGGCCTTCCAACCGCTAAGATCCTGGCCGTTGAAAAGGCTGACGAATCCCTCATCACTCCTGCCGTCACTTGACAGCCAGCAGAACGAGAGAAAGACAAATGTCATCACAGTCAGGTTGGTGACACGGTGTTGCATGGCAGTTCCTTCGGCAAGGCTTCAATCACAGGTCTGAAAAGCGAAATGGAGAAACTGTAGGTCACGCGGCAAGGGACGAGACAAACAGGTAACCCCCCCCCGCTAATTTACCGCAAAGTGGAGTGCGTGGCTGCCCTGTGTCTGGGGGCTGACAAGTCACGATCGGGAAATCGGGCTCAATTTTCTGGTAGATCCCAGGGGTTGTCGGCCGGCGGGGGTTCCTTGCCCAGCAGGGCGTGAGTAATACGTTGTGCGTGAATGTGGCAATTCTCGATGAAGAGACGATACTTTTTCTGCTCGCCAGCCAAAGCAGTTCCGGCGACATACACTCCAGGCACATTCGTTTCCATGGTATCTGCGTTGTACACCGGTGCCCGCTCAGGTCCCTCGAGCTTGACCCCTAACTGCCGAAAGAGTTTCTGGTCCGGTTGAAATCCCGTTAAGAGCAAAACAAAGTCCGCTTCGACCGAGAATGTTTCCGCTTCATGACCAGTTGTTTGTAACTGGATAGTGTCAGGAGTGATCGCAACAGGTTTCGAATTGAAATACGACTCAATCTTTCCTCGTTTGATCAGTCCCTGTAACTCGGGATAGATCCAGTACTTGATGGAACGATCGTTCAGCTGATCCCCGCGGTAGCTCAGAGCCACGTCTGCACCCGCTCGGAAACAACGCAGAGCTGCTTCTGCCGCCGAATTCTTGCCACCCACAATCAAGACTTTCTTACGGAAATAAGTGTGTGGTTCCGCGAATGTGTGTGATACGTGTGAAAGCTGCTCACCCGGAATTTCTAAGCGCCGGGGAAACGCCATGTCACCAATGGCGAGGATGACTTTGTCTGATGTGTAGGTGTGTGTTCTTGTTCCGCAGGCTGTCGTTGTCTGTAGCAAGAAACCGCCGGTGTCGGTTTGCCGGATGTTCTCCACAGGCTCGTAGTTGCGAATTTGCAGGTCGAAAGCTTCGGCGACTGAGCGCAGGTAGGCGATGTATTGTTCTTTCGTGGTCTTGGTTTGGCTGACGTTCGGAATCGGGATCCCGGCAATGGCAATCCGTTCCGGCGAACTGAAATAAATTGTACCGGGCGGATAGGCCATGATGGTTGCCGCCACCTGGCCTTTTTCGAAGTGCAAGTACTCCAAACCGGACCGGTTCATTTGAATTGCGGTTTCTAAACCAATCGGACCGGCACCAATCAGCGCAATCGGCGTGTGTTGCTGGAGTTCGCTCATGGACCGCCAGCGTAACAAGACGAGGGTATTGTGTCACGAGGTAGAGCGTGACTCTTTGTCTGGTCCGGGGTTTTACATGTCTTCACAACGAATGGCCAACCTGTAACGAACAACACCAAGCTTGTGGAAACCCACATGACGGCAAGCGAGGTGAAGTGATGGAAGAAGTAGTTGGTTGTCCCTGTCTCAGTAGTATTCGAAGGAATCCAAGCTGTCGTCCAGGTGCGCCACACGCAGAAAAAAGGTGTGCAATGCTGAGGCAACCCGGGTCAACGGGACCGGGGGCCTTTAACTTTGGTCTTCACCGACCGGCAAATGCCAGAGCAGTCCAACCCACAATGAATGAACTGCCTCCTAGAGGAACGACGGCACCCAACAGCTTGATTCCGGTGAATACCAGCAGATACAAACAGCCCGAGAAGAAAACAATTCCCAGGAGGAAGGCGATTGCTGAGATATTGACCGCTTTTCCGGTACGCTGTTGGGCAACCAGGCCAACCCCCACCAGGGCCAGCGCGTGGTAGAGATGATATTTCACTGCGGTTTCAAAAACTTCACAGCGGTCTTCGATCTCTACTGGTTCGACTCCCATGGTTCCGAGAACATTGGGGAGCGCATGTGCCCCGAAAGCCCCCAGAAAAACACCCAAGGCTCCTAGTATGCCGGCAATCAGAAGGGAGTGTTTCGCCATCGTCAGGGCGTGGCACCCATCAGCATCTCTTCTTCTTCCTCTTTGATGATGATCCGCGGGGTGACCATCAGCATCAGACTCTCCGCTTCACGTCCGATTCCTACGTTCGTGAATAGCCGATTCACGTAGGGAAGCTTGGACAACATTGGTACGCCACGTTCAACGCGTCCTTCTGAAAGACGCTTGATACCGCCTAAGAGGATGGTGCCTCCGTCAGGCACACTGACCGTTGTATTGACTGTGACGAACTTAAACTCGGGCAACTGAACGGTCGTGCCGGAGCTAAAGGTTTCGACTTCGTTTTGCACGTTGTTCCTCTCGTCACTGGGGTCAACCGCAGCACTACCAGAACTGGACGAGGAACTGCCGGTGAACGTGAACGTTGAAACGTGTCCGATTTTGCTGAAGAAGGGTACTAACGTGAGACGCACAAAACGACGATCCGGTGAAATGACCGCCTGAACACTCAACGAAGTTCCCTCGCTCAGAACGGTGATCACTGGCTGTTGTGCTGCCGCGAAATCACCAACCACCGGAATCACACTTGTCACAAAGGGCCTTTGAGACTGATCACTGATCGAAGCCTGCTGGCCATTGAACAGTGTCACTTTGGGAGATTGCATAATATTGCTGCGGCTGTCTCCCTGTGTCGCTTGAATCAGAAAGAACGCTTCGATATCGCTAAGGATGGCAAAACCGAAGTTAGCCGCGGATTCCGGATCAAACCCGCCAAAGACCGGAGCTGAAGCTGCAAAACTACCCTGGCGGAATTGGAGATCGAGATCCGCTGTGGGACCACCGGCGTTCAGACCGATTGTTGTGCTGGGGCCGACGTCAGGCCTTGAGATTGATTCATTGATCCACCCTCTGGCGGGCCCCTCGTCTCCGCCTCCACCTCCACCACCGTCGTCGTTTCGAACCGTCATGTCGTTATAGCCGAGTCCCGTGTTGTCGTCGATATCGAAGTTAAAATCGACCCCCATTTTCTCGAAGAAATTATCGGAGAGCACGATGTACCGCACCTCGATGGTCACTTGCAAATCTTGCAGGCGCCGCAACTGTTCCAACAGGTCGGCAATCTCTTCATGCACATCCTGAGTTTGGGTCACGACCAAACTCAAGGTACCCTCAAACTCCTGGATGGCACCGCTGCCACCTACTTCCTCCCAAGTGTCGGGCTTGATGGTCGTGGTGATCAATTCAATCAGTGAATCGAAATCTGCCGATGCCGCTCCTCCCAGTCCACCAGGCCCTGGAACAATCGATTGTCGGGAACCCCGGCTTCGACCTGCCATGGGAACACCGCCCCCCAACATCTGGCTCAACACGGATGGGCTGGTTGCGGCACCCTGCTGACCTCCTTCTTGGGAAGCTAATATCAAGGGTCCACTGTAGGACTTTCCTCCAATCTTGCCATAGCCGAGAGCGTCATGGGCTGCGGCCATTGCAGCAGGCATGCCCAAGTTGTGGCTCGGGACAAAATTGGGTATCGGAGTCACCAGGTCGGCCACGTTATAAACATGGGGGTAGACTTCCGAGTCTTTCATCTGTTCACTGGTGATTTTGAGTACTTCGTTGCGAATCACGTAGCTCAATCGCAATGGTTCCAGGATGAGCGTCAGCGCGCTTTTCAGGGAAATTGGCTTGCCGGAAAGATTGAGTGTAACCGGTTCGTCACTCGTTACCCCTTCGGCCATCATTCCCAAGGGATCCAAAAAGATGTTGACGCTGGTCAGGTTGGACAACGTATCCATCACGTCTTTCAGAGGCCGATTATTGAAATGCACCTCCACAGGTGCCTTCAGCTGCCGATAAATTTCCCGTTCGGATTCCGAGAGGTGCGACTGTGGATCCCCGACTCCCTTGAGGCGCCTTCTGGAGAGATTTTCCCAGTCCCTCTGGTTGGGAAATTTGAGGGGATCACGGTCGTCAAAGCCGAGCGAGGACTCGGTGGTGCTTTCCATGGTTCCGAGGAAACCGTCATTTTTCAGGTCAGAAAAACTCACGTTTCGCGCATTGCGTTGGATGAAGTCACTTTTCCAAACCAAAACCGTGGTCAGCTCGTTTTCAGGGGCAAGCTCACGTGCTTGTCGGGCAACGAGACGGGCTTCTGCATAGCGTCGTTGGTCGAGTAATTCATTGAACTGGTCGACCAACTCAGCCAGCTTTCTTTGAGTTTCCAGTTCGAGTTCTCTACCCCGCCGGATGTCGTCGAGTACAGCTTGGTTTTCTTGGTCCAGTTCAAGGTCCGCCCTGTTCTGGTCAATAAAAGTTTCCAGACGTCTTAAGGTCGCATCGACGCGGACAGCCAGTCTGTTGCGAGACTTTTTCGACAGGGCCGAAGCTTTGATACGCTGTTTGAGTTCGTTGAGACTCTTCAACGCCTCAAACGGATCTGTTTGCTCAAGTTTTTCAGCCTCTCGTTGGAGGTGCGTCACGTCACTGACCCATTGTCGCCACAGCAGGGCCTGTTGTGCTTCAACGGTGTCAACTGCCGAAGGTTGATTCCGAGGCGGAGGTACGGGATTCTGTTGAGCGTTGAACAGTTGCACCCGGTCTTGAAGCTGCTGGCGCTCGTTGGGACCCGGTTTTGAATTCTCTTCCAGAGCCTTGGTAAAGTGACCGCGTGCCGTGTCTGCGTTGTTGGTTGCTGAATCCCCGGCTCGCGCCGATTTCTGGGGACCGAGAAAGGGACTGGTGACAGGTGTTTCCCGTCCGGGGACCGTGTTTGCCAAACGATTTTGAGAGCTGTCACTGGCAGGGTTATAGATTGCCGCAGCGATACCGTTTCCGGGCTGTTCACCGGTTTCATTTTGTGGTCCCTCAGCAAGTTGGGCTGCGGCGGAAGCCAGAAGACCGCCTCGCCTGGGTGCTTGGACCGGCGACACGCCAGGATTATTTTGTGCCCCTGTTGCCGTATGATTTGCGAAGGCCTGCTCCGGTCTGGGACCCGAACCGGCTCTATTGGTGCTGCCGATCGTTCCTTCGGCGGGGGAGCGGCTGTAATCCGTAGATTGGGGTCCTGCCAACGCGGCGAAGTTGGGGTCTAACGTCGATTTCGGCGTCTGTGGTAAAGGAGGTTCTGTCAGGGAGGCCACCCCCGCTTCGGTCGGGAATGGCTGATAGCCGGTGTCGAAATTTAACGCATCGGTAGGGGGCGTGACCTGTGTGTTGTCAACGAAAGGCTGTGTGTTGTCAACGAAAGGCTGTGTGTTGTCAACGAAAGGCTGTGTGTTGTCAACGAAAGGCTGTGTGTTGTCAACGAAAGGATTGACAAGCCCGTTCGCTCCCTGGCCGAATAGATTCGGAGATGCTGCGATCGCATTGGAGTTCAAGGAAAGCTCACCGGCTGGCGAGTTTCCTGATTGAGTAAACGGGTTCAGTTGAGGTGTACTGGTGTCGACAGGTTGCGAGTATCTATCGAATCCGTTGAGGTTCACGATGCCCGTCAGACGTAAGTCTTCGAGCAATTGCTCGGGAGAATACTCTTCGGGTTCAAACTGGACATTGAGTGCTGCTGCCTTTCTGTACCACGATACAGCACCGTTGTAGTTGCGCTGCGACAGGGCAAGTTGTCCGTTGGAGAGATATTCTTGCGCGCGAATTTTGCTGTTGTCCAGCAGATTCGCAAGCTGTTCTTCTTCGTTGGGATGAACCCGGAAAGGGTCTTGGGGTATTTCCGTCGAGCCAGGATCGTTTCTTCTCCCGAAGAGGGAAGGGAGTAGCCGTTTTGATTTTCCACGCCGTGTCGGAAAAACGTTGCCGCGCATTGCCTTGAGTTCCTGTCGTAGCTTCTGCGGGGAGTTGGGATGCGCAGAAAAAGAAGCGTCGCGTTGGATCCCCAGTGCCTCGGCTTGCTCAATCAAGGAGGTGGCCTGTTCAAAATCTCCACGTTCTAACGCAACTCTTGCATTATGGAGAATGTCGTTGGCCCTTTTGATCTCTCTGGTAGGCGACTGCCCAATCACCGTACGAGACACCATCAGTGAAAATGAGCTGCTTGGCAATTCCGCCCAGACTAAACGATTAGCCGTAAATGGGAACAGAATTGTACAAAAGGTCAGCCAACGTAGGGTGACTCTTAGTTGGATTGTTTGATTGCAAATCATAGCCAGTCGCTTGAGATGTGAGGGGGTGTATGCGATCTGTGGTGCGTCGACACCTGAAACTTTGGAGTGAACAAAGCAAACCAGGAAAAGTCTATTTGACCCGAATTGCCAAGCGCTTGAATAGCGCGGGAACTCGATCGAAACACAAAAGTAAAAAGAAAGGAGCGAGATAAATAGCCATGACGAGCGCAGCGGTCAAGTGCAGTTCTAAGGGTCCTCGACTTTTAAATTTTGTTTGGTCCTCGTGGAGTCCGCTGTCGCGTCAGTGCCAGAGTAGCTGGCACATTCCAAACACTCGGGGAATTAGTGGGCCGGTCTCCAGCCGAACACTTCTGGCGAAAGTTTGTGAAACTACGAGGTTTCGATAGATAGGAAAAGACTTTCGGCGCGATATCAACCAGTGTGTGCCTGCGTAAACAGGCAGGCGTTCCTATCAGGAAATCTGCGCAAGCAGCCGACATCGCGACGAATTTTTCGGGGTAACAAGGCCGTTCATCGGGGTGCGTCGAACAGGGGTGGTGAGCATTGGATTACTATCACGACAAAGTTTGTCTCATTACAGGAGCAGCTTCTGGGATCGGTGGCGGGCTGGCCCAAAGCCTTGCCGAACGAAAAGCATGTGTTGTTGTGACAGACGTCGATCAAGACTCGGCCGTACGACTTGCCGACCAATTGAATGCCCAGGGTCATCGGGCCCTGGGCTGCGGGCTCGACGTTCGATCTTCTCAAGACGCACAAGACGCCGTGGGGCTTACACTTGCCAAATATGGACGGCTGGACCTGCTGGTGAATAATGCGGGAGTCGGGTTGGCCGGAGATTTGCGTGACGTGGAACTCTCGGACTGGAAGAAGGTTATCGATGTGAATCTGTGGGGGGTCATTCACGGTGTTCATGCTTGCTTTCCCGTGATGGTGCGTCAGGGGTTTGGACAGATCGTCAATATTTCTTCCGCTTCTGGTCTAGTTCTGCGACCCGGCATGATACCCTATGCCACTTCCAAGCATGCCGTGGTGGGTCTTTCGAACTCGCTACGTGTTGAGGCCGAAGACCTGGGTAGTTCGAGTCAACGTTGTGTGTCCTTTCAATATCGCAACGCCGGTCTACAAAACCACGGTGTATAAGAACCTTGATCACGAGGGGTTCTTGGCGGCGGTTCCTGTGCCGGCAATGTCGATCGAACGTTGTGTGCGCAGAATCTTAAAAGGGGTCAGGCGTAACTGGTCAGTAATCACTGTGCATCCTTATGCGGCTTTCGAATGGTGGTGTTATCGCTTCTTTCCACCCGTCGCGACCAGTTTGCTCCGTCGTCGGCGCCGGATGTTTCGGAAATTTCGCATTGAGAAACGATCGCGGGAGCCGAAGGAAATCCGCCATGTCGCTTAAAGGCAAAGTTGCCTGGATCACAGGAGCCTCATCTGGAATCGGACGGGAACTGGCTTTGGCGCTCTCTCAGCGGGGCGTTTGTGTTGTACTGTCCGCACGCCGGCGGGAAGTGTTGCAAGACGTGCAACAAGCCTGTGACCGACCCGATGCGCATCTTGTTCTGCCGTTCGATGTAACCCACGAAGACTCACTGCCCCTCGCTGCCCAGCAGGTGTACGACCGTTACTCACGGGTCGATTTCCTCATGAACATGGCGGGAATCACCCAGCGCGGTATGGCGATGGACACGATCATGGAAGTGGACCGTCGAATCATGGAGTTGAATTTTTTTGGAACCGTGGCCCTGACCAAAACGGTGCTACCTAAGATGGTTCAGCGCGGCGCCGGACATATCGTTGTTTATAGCAGTTTATTAGGGAAATGCGGTGCGGCGACACGTTCTGGATACGCAGCTTCTAAGCACGCGTTGCACGGGTTTTTTGATAGTCTGCGTGCGGAAATTTACGGGTCAGGAGTGCTCGTCACGATCGTGTGCCCCGGTTTCACGCGTACTAACGCGTCCATCAACGCCCTGACTCCGGACGGAACCCCTTTTGGGAAACTGGACGAAAATATTGGCGACGGAATGCAACCAGACATCAGTGCACAACGGATCATAGGATCCGTATTGCGAGGTAAAAGCGAGGTGAACATTGCCGGTAAGGAGCGCATGGCGGTTTATTTGAAACGCTTTGCCCCAGGCATTTTCGAACGCGTTATTCGCCGGGTTGTACTCAAATAGGAACCCGAAATCATGGATTTATCGGTATTACCTTCCAAAACAACACCGTTCCTGCGGGATCCCGAGTTCAAACGAAAACTTCAGGAACTCCGGAGAGGTGATAACACAACGAACTAGGTTTACTTGATTCGAACCTACTTGATGTTGGCATTGGTCATTGGAGCAACGATTGGGTTTTACCGGTTTGGTGCGGCTGCCGGGTGGCCGATCCTGTGGAATATCCCCGTGACGCTTTTTGCCATCGTGGCAGTGGGTGCCCTGCAACATCACCTGGCCTGTCTTGCCCACGAAGCCGCCCACAACACGCTGTTCAAAAGTCGGTATTTGAACGACCTGGTCGGAGAATGGCTCTGCTCCTTTCCCATGATCAGTTCCAATTTTCATTATGGTTTACATCACTTGGCCCACCACCAGTTTGTTAATGATCCGGAACGGGATCCGGACCTGTCGCAACTTCAACAAAGCGGACACAAGCTGAATTTTCCGTTGCTCAAGCAGGAGTTGCTCCAGACATGGTTCAAGCAGTTGTGGCTACCCAACTTGCTTCGATATAGTCGAGCGCGAGCCGAGTATGATTCTATTGGAACAGAAAAAAATCCTTATATCCGCAAAGATTGGAAGCCTACCAACTTTCCAATGCACCTGTGGATCGCCTACCTGGTTCTACTGACTGCCAGTGTCACGGGGTGCGTGTTCCTGGAAAATACTTTACTTCTTGCGGGCGTACCTGTTGTGGGTTGTCTGGGCCTTGTCACCGTATTGGGGTTTCTTCCGGAAGAGTACTATTATCAAAGCCGGATCCGTCCCCTGATTTCCGTCCGCAACCTGCTTCAGATGCGTGTCGTTTTTATGACACTGTTGATCGGCGGGCTTGCCTGGGCCACCTTCCTGACAGGTCAACCGTGGGCAGTCTATTTTCTGCTGCTCTGGGTTTTTCCTTTGGTTTCGTCTTTTTCTTTTTTTATGGTCCTCCGCCAGATTGTACAGCACGACAATGCGGATCGAGGCTGGCTGACCAACACGCGTGTCTTTCACTGTGGCCGTCTCTTCAATTTTTCCGTTTTCCCCCTGGGGCAAGACTTTCACTTACCGCACCACATGTTTGCCACCGTCCCGCATTATCGTCTGAAAGAGTTGCCTGAAACATTACTTGCATATTCCGAGTATCAACACAAAGCTCGCGTCGTCGAAGGCTATTTTGTGCCCAAGAATCAGCCAGCGACAAATCCTACGGTGCTCGAAGTGTTGGGACCTGAATACGCTTCACGGGAAGACGAAGCGGTGTACATTGATAACACCGTGTTGGACAGCCGCAAAGTGAGTCAGTGGGACCGGGCTGAATTGGAACGCGAAGGAGAACGTGAAATCCAACGTGCACGTAAGAACGTCGTGCAAGACCGGTTCCGAGCTTCCGGCTAGATTGAAGGCTGGCGGGACGAGTGCGCATGCCATGCCGGTTGTTTGTGGTGAGAGGCCCGAGGTGCACTTCCGGCCCTTCACGCGACAGCAAGAGTGGCGAACGACCCCAGAAGTCGCTCTAGGAACGTCAGCGTTGCACACACAAAAGACCTGCTCGTGCCTTATTCTGATGACCCGGGCTAACTCGCTCGACTTTCAAGGGCACCCGCATCATTTTCTGCGTACCAATCAAGTGTGAGTTTCAAACCATCACGGATTCCGACCTCCGGTTGCCAGCCTAATTGCCGGGAGGCACGTGCCGTGCTGAACTGAGTGGGTCTGCCAATCATATACAACGCTCTGCGGGTCACCGGTGGCGGGTGCGGACGTCTTGCCAGCTGGTAGGCCAACTCGGCAGCGGAAGCGACGCACCAGGCCAGTGGTAGTGACACGTTGCGACGGATAGGTGGCAGCTTCAATCTGTCACAGAGAATATCAATCATGTCGCGTTGCGTGCACTCACCATGATGGCAGAGGTGAAAAGCTTGTGCATGGACCGAGGGGTGATTGGCAGCCAGGATTGCACCGCGGGCGACGTCAGTGACGTAGACCATGTTCAGTGGATTTACCCCGGAACCAATCACACGGACTCGGCCGGCTCGTAACGCCTCAAACACACGTGGAAGCGCTTTGTGGTCTCGAGGTCCGTAAACCCAACTGGGACGTACAATCGTGTAATTGGAGTAGCCTTTGAGTTGTTCTTCCGCCAGAAATTTTGTTCGGCCGTAGTGATCACCTATCCAGTGATGCTGTCCGGTTGGCAAGTCTTCGGTATACTCGCCACGAATGACTGGTTGTTTTCCATATACCGAAATCGAGCTTACATGCAGAATTTTGGGACAGGCGGAACGGCGACAGGCTTCAACAAGGTTTCGGGTTGTCTCGACAGTACCCGAATAGAATTGTCGCCAGGGGCCCCAGTCTCCTACGAATGCCGCAGCATGATATACGGTGTCGACGGACTTCAAGGCTTGCCGGATAGAGTCCGGCTCATTCAAATCCCCGAAAAATATTTCCACATCGAGCTTCTCCAGGAAGCGTGTGTCACTGGAGGGGCGAACCAGGACACGTACACGTTCCCGGCGGTTGACCAACTGTTCCGCGATGTGGCTTCCCAGGAATCCCGTGGCACCGGTGATGAGTTTTAAGTTCTCCACAAACATCTACCTCACTGGCGGAGTACAACCCGGCCGTGATCCACTATACAACTTTGACGGACCATGCCCAATGGAGATAGGCAGACGTCGAGTCTCGGGGATGGAGAAAATGACTTTCATCGGACTGCTGACTGCGACAACAATTACGCCCGACGTGTCTTCTGATGCTGCCCGACACGGTCATCCGTCCGTTGGTCCCACTCGCGTGACCACAACAAGCAACATGCTTCAGTGAGTCGATGGAAAGAAAACGTCAAGGACTTCAACAGCACGCCCTTCAGACGGGGGTGTCAAAGACCTCTTGAGACGGATGAGTCGCTCGCTGTGGGAATGACCGTGAGCGTAGAACCGTATCGAGCCGACCGGCCCCGTATATGCGCCCAGTTGATTCTGTCAGTTTGTATCGTGATTCACCTTGTCGGCCACGTCGACCAGGTCGTAAAAAGTCGTCGTCGTTGCCAAAACAGTGCGAACGGAAAGAGTCCAAACAGACTGCCGGGACCTTGTCTTGCCATACTAGCAGCGCTATAATCCGAGATTTGTCTTGAAGGTTGTGATCTGAAAAAGGCACATTGTGATGAAGATTCATGAGTTCCAGGGAAAGAAGATATTCGCGGATCATGGAATTCGCGTGCCGCGCGGATTGGTTGCGACAACTCCGGAAGATGCGGCTGGTGCATTCGACGAGTTGCGCGGTGACTTCGCAGTCGTCAAGGCGCAAATCCATGCAGGAGGTCGAGGGAAAGGGACCGTTAAAGACAATGCCCAGCAGCGAGGGGTGCAATTGGTCAAAAACCGTGAGCACGCTTTTGAAGTTGCGGAACAGCTGCTGGGAAAGGAACTGGTAACCATTCAAACCGGGCCGATCGGTAAGATGGTTAATCAGGTACTGGTGGAAGAGGGATGCGACATTTCTCGGGAGCTTTATCTGGGTATCGTGCTCGACCGTGCGGCTGCCAAACCCGTGCTCATGGTTTCCACGGAGGGTGGTGTGGAGATCGAAAAGGTGGCTGCTGAGACGCCTGAATTGATTCACAAAACACACTTTGATCCGGCGATTGGCCTGGAAGACTTTCAGGTTCGAAAGCTGAGTAAGCAATTGGGGTTGGGAGCCGCTGGCTTCAAGGACTCTGCTCAATTCATGAAAGCATTGTGTCGCTTATTCGTCGATCTAGATTGTAGTCTGCTTGAAATCAATCCCCTGGTAGTCACTGGTGGGGGTGAACTGTTGGCATTGGATGCAAAAATCACTTTTGACGACAACGCTCTGTTCCGTCACCCCGATATCGCAAAGCTACGTGACCTGTCCGAGGAAGAGCCTGCGGAAGTGCGCGCTGCAGACGCGGGTTTGAGCTACGTCAAATTGGATGGCAACATCGGTTGCCTGGTAAATGGGGCGGGTCTGGCGATGAGCACCATGGACATCATTAAATATCATGGCGGTGAGCCTGCCAATTTTTTGGACGTGGGTGGCGGGGCCAACGTTGAGCAAGTGACGGAGGCGTTTCGTATTCTGGTCGAAGACGCGAACGTCAAGGCTGTGTTGGTCAATATTTTCGGGGGAATCATGCAATGCACTACGATTGCAAACGCTTTGCTCGAAGCCTACCAGACGGTTGAGTTCAATGTGCCATTGGTAGTTCGTCTCGAGGGTACCAAGGTGGAAGAAGGGCGGAAGATTATTGCCCAAAGCGATGTGGATATCATCACGGCCGACAACCTAACGGACGCCGCGAAAAAAGTTGTGGCAGCAGTTGGCTGAACAGGCAGCAAGTCGTTGCTGTATAGAACGTAACATTGGGGAAAGTGTTTGCACGTGAAGGTCGAATGAGTGATTACTCACCAAAAATGAATTGCGGTGTCTGGTGTGGTGACTGTTCCCCGTCAGGTTTGCCGCAGTAGTCAGCTGTATCCATGTGAATAAGTCTGAAGGGACCCCTTCTTGATGAGTATTCTGGTTAACAAAGAGACGCGTGTCATTTGCCAAGGCATCACGGGTCGGGCCGGAGAATTTCACGCCCAGGGATGCTTGGCGTACGGTACCCAGGTGGTGGGGGGTGTCACGCCGGGTAAAGGAGGTCAGGAAGTTCTCGGGCTACCCGTGTTCGATACGGTCTACGAAGCTGTCGAACAAACTGGGGCCGATGCCACAATGATCTTCGTGCCGGCGGCGTTCACGGCAGATGCCATTCTGGAAGCGGTTGACGCCGGAATACAAACCATCGTCGCCGTCACAGAAGGAGTTCCGGCTTTGGACATGGTTCGAGTCAACAAAGTCGTTCAGGAAAGCCAATCAGTTTTAATTGGACCGAATTGCCCGGGACTGATCACGCCCGATGAATGTAAAATGGGCATCATGCCTGGATACATTCACCAAAAAGGTCCGGTGGGTGTTATGAGCCGGAGTGGTACGTTGACGTATGAGGCGGTCTGGCAACTTTCCAACCTGGGTTTGGGGCAATCGACTTGTGTCGGATTGGGAGGTGATCCGATCGTGGGGACGTCTTTCATCGATCTATTTAAGCTTTACGAATCAGATCCTGCAACGGAAGCCATTTTAATGATGGGCGAGATCGGTGGTACGGCCGAAGAGGAAGCGGCTGCTTTTGTTAAAGACAACGTGACCAAGCCCGTCGCTGCTTTCATCGCTGGTCAAACAGCGCCTCCTGGAAAACGCATGGGCCACGCCGGCGCGATTATTTCGGGTGGAAAGGGCACCGCTGCAGAAAAGACAACCGCTTTGCGTGAAGCCGGGATTGTGGTTGCCGAAAGTCCCGCAGAAATGGGCACGGTCATGCAACGCGCCATCAAAGGGTTGAGTTAGTAAAACCAATGCCGATCCTCTTTCAACAAGATTTGAAGACATTTGTCAGCGAAATACTCGAAACCGTGGGTAGTTCTCGCGAAGATGCCAGGCATGTGGCTGAGCATCTTGTGGAATCTAATTTGGCGGGCCATGATTCTCACGGTGTAATACGCGTAGTCGAGTATTGCCGGCATGCGCAAGACGGGATGGTGCGACCTACTGAGACACCGACTATCGAACGCGAAAAGCCATGCACGGCTGTGGTTAATGGACATCAGGGATGGGGAGCGGTGACGGCTCAGTTTGCAATCAACCTGGCTATTGAAAAGGCCAAAAAAGTTGGATTGTCGGCCGTGCTGGTGAAAGGCTCTCACCACGTGGGGCGCATCGGTGTTTATGTCACCCGGGCTGCTGAAGAGGGCTTGATTGGTACCGCCTACTGTAACGTTCAGGGACCTGCCCGGGTCGCCCCGTGGGGAAGCGGACAAAGACGACTTTGTACCAACCCAATCGCCTTCGCGTTTCCTACGGGCCAGGACCCAATTGTCGTGGATTTCGCATCAAGTACAGTTGCAGAGGGTAAGGTGCGGCTGGCGCGTGCATCCTCCAAACCGGTTCCTCTGGGTTGGGTAGTGGGACCCGATGGACAATTCACGACCGACCCAAACGTGGCCTACGAAGAGGGAGCAATCGCACCGCTGGGTAGTGATCAGGGACACAAAGGTTACTGTTTGGCACTGGTCATGGATCTTTTTACCGGAGTCCTCTCCGGAGAAGGCTGTGCCCAGATGGTCAAACGCTATGCCAATGGTTTGCTCTTTCAGGTGCTTGACCCTGCCTGCTTTACTGAAAGTGAAGAATTGTATCGCAACCTGAATGATTATGTCCGTTACGTGAAAGGTGTTCGACCAAAGCCCGGCAGCGAGGTTTTGCTGCCCGGGGAAATCGAGCGCCGTAGACGTGAGCAGCGATTGCGAGAGGGTATTGAAGTCGACCAAGCCGTGTGGTCGGAACTACTGCAGTTGGCACAGTCGCTGGGCGTGCAATGGAACGGCTCGTCCTGAACCAGCGGACCTCCGAATGATCTTTATCCCCAGTGGATCGGTCCTCTGGCCCATTCGAAAGCTGAAATCTGATACCTAATTTTGAGCGGGTGAAAACGTTCGATGCGGTTGCCGGTGGAAACGAATCGGCGTGGTGTCCTGGATGCGTCGGATCGACTCCGACACTTCTTTGACTTCAGTAGATGAATTTAAAACAGAAATCGTGATGCCCGTTCGGTAAGTTTCGCCAGGCTGTAGGACCACGACACGTCCTTGTTGTCTCTCAAAGGATTTCAAGTTCGGGTAACTTGTTCCCGGTTCGAGACCGGTTACATAACCGTCCTTATCCCCTGCGGTATTTTTCCAAAGAGTGAAACACGGAAGCTGCTCTGCGTTGTACGTTAATCGGATTCCCTGGTTCGCAGCAGCATTGTGCAACAGGGCGACACCATTTCCTTCCTCGTCTGCTAAAGGTTCCAGGAAGTACCCCTGCTCAATGAATCCCGGACTTGGTCCGAGAAAAGTTGCCCACTGGTCGATGGTCGCTGCTGATTCCTGATTGCAGGGAGCAATCAATTTTGCTGCTGTGATAATCTTAGCCCCCTGCTCCAGCAACGGATTTCCAAAGTTCGTGTGGTACAAGATCTGTAATTCGTTGGGATGGTTGCCGAAATTCGTAATTTCGTCTTGAAGATGCAAACAATTTGCTCCGGCCTGTGTTCGAATGCTTGCGCTCAACCGAAGCGTCGGTCCAAACAACATGGCCTCGTCGACTTCACCCCGGACGACAAGGTTCCCGGGACCGTCATCATCAATCACGACTTCGACACGATGGGCTGGGATATTTGAGATGCGTCCGTGTAACGTCAGACGTTCGTTGCCGGAGATGTTTTTGTTCTGCTCGAGCGCATCGACACCCGGACGGCCGATCGAATTCAGCCCACAGCGACACATCCATTCGTTGAAACCCGTAAGCCACCCCAGACCGTCATCTGCTGTCAGTCGGACCAGCCCGGGATGCACAGGAAATTGCACGGGCGACTGCCAACCAAGTTGCAGGTCCTGAAAGTTCCCGCGCCAGAGCCCCATTCCACGGGTTGGCAATAGCTCAAAAGAGAGTATTCCATTATCGACCCGAACCACATCCACGCCTTGTGCGGGACCACCGCGCAAGACTCGTTTACTGACGGACCATTTCGATGAACCTGACAACCGGGGGCCCTGCGACTCGTCCAGCCGGAATGTTTCCAGCCAGGTTTCGCTTGCCAGGTCCGTGAGAACGTGAGTTGATCGTGGCATGATGAAATTCGCTTTTGATTCTGTAGTCGGCGGATCTTACATCGTAACCGATAGCTTACAATTAGAACGTTGTGATTAGAACACTGTACAGTCACCAAATACATGCCAACGTAACAGTGTGAGTGACGGACTGCGGTTGCCTTCAGGCCTCTTTTGTTTCGAGTCGTTTGGTGGCGTAATTGCTGGAAGGAGTTGGTAGCACTTATGGGCCAGGAAACGTAATCAGTGCGGTCACAATACCCGGCCTGAATATCCAGCAGACGCGGTGTCGCTCAGGCGTAGTCACGGTCACTTGCTGCGACGCTGAACCTCTAAACAGCTACTTGTCCTTCGACTTCTTTGGCCAGTCGCTTACGGGCTATGTGCAAACGCCGTTTAATGGTACCAACCGGAGCGTCAAACGTATCACTCATCTCGGTCAGTGACTGACCGTGGAAGTAAAAAGCCATCAACGTCTCGCGGTCCATGGCTCGCAGGCGAACCAGGCCTTCGCGGACTTGTAACCTCCGTTCTCTATCTAATAGGGAAGCCAGGGGTGTCTGCCATTCCACGCAAATGTTCGACAGGACTTCCGGGTCGATTGCAGTGGCAGCGCGCCTCCGTACGGCCCGATTGATCGCCATGCGATGTGTGATTGACCGCAACCAACCACCAAAGCAAATGGAATTCTGTAACTGGTGTAGTTTCAGGAGGGCCTGGACAAACAGGTCCTGACAGAGTTCCTGAGCCTCTGCATGGTTGCCCAACCGTCGTAAGGCTTCATTGAAAACGGTTCGTTCATAACGTTCAACTGATTTCCCGAACGCATTTCGGTCGCCTGCTTGGGCGGTGCGTACCAGGTCTGTCAGTCGGTTTTTGTCGTTCGTTTGTTGAACAGTAACATTAATGGCCATGATTCTCTCGGGAAACACGAAGAAGTAGCAACTCGAAAGCGCGACACCAATATCTAACGCTCGTCCGCAGCCGAAGTCGTTTTCGGGTTTACTTCCAATGAAGATGAGCTGATGAAGTGAAAATCTCAGTTCAGGAAGTGGCCGTGGTGGCGAGCAACGGCAGAGGGCGCATCAGGCACCAACACGAGAAAGGCGACACCAGAATCGAGACGAAATGTTCGAGTCCTAGCCCTGATCTTTCTGGCGCGATGGGCATCGCCGATGAATGAATCGGATGGCGATAAGCTACCCAATCGTATTGGGGGTAGAGAAGTGTCGAGGAAGTCCCCGTATGCTGCAGTTGATCCGCAATGATAGCGCCACTCACCTTCAACAGGTTACTGATGACCCCGAGTTTTGATGTGTTGCGGATGAGATCAAGCATGGAACGGTTCCCGACGCCGGGTCCAATTGAAAACTTTAACTTGTAACGTTATCCCCTTGAACAAATTATGCCGTGTGGGGAATCTGATGTCAACTTGTGGCGTGTCACGAGTCAACGAAACGACCACCGGCATCCCTGGTCGGTAGATCTTATCGACGCACGAGTGACGTAAAGGTTCGTGCAAAAGTTTGTTTTTTATAAGAATTATACTCCGTACCAGCAGGAGTCCCCAGGGTTTGATCTCTTCGGGGATGGCTGGTTGAGCCGGTTACCGAGGAACTTGTCTTGGATGGCGTTCAGGAAAACCCCCGGAGAAAAAATATTTGCCGGATTTAAGCGCAAGTCAGTTCTTCAGGTCGTCAGGGGCGGGCTGATGCGTTGCAACTCTTGCCAGCGGTCGAAGGCCGCCTGCAGATCGTGTTGGCGTGGTACGAAAAATCCCCACATGCGACTTCGTCGGATGACACCTTTTTCCAGACTTTCGTTGCCGAAGAGTTTACGATTCCAAGTGACCCTTGTGTCCCGGGTTGCATTGCTGAAAAGCTTGCCATCTTGAAACTCTGCTGGGTGAACAATTTCAACGTAGCTTAACCCCGGTTCAGTGGTCCGGAAAAGAACGACACTCGCACCGTTGGAGGGTTTGATTTGTTGTCCAGTTGGATCGCGTTGTTCGATTTTTTCAAACTCCCCTCGGTGAATATTTTCCAGTCGCCAGACCTCATCCGCATCGAGATCGGTTGCGACGGTGACGCTCGCATCACTATCGAGCAAGCCGGTTTGCGTGGAAACAATTAATTCCCAACCGGCGCAGTCACTTGACTTGGTCTGAAAATCGCAGACACGCCAGTAAATCTGGGGACGCACCGGGCAGTCTGGCGTTGGGGAATAGGTGGCGATCAGGTCCCTGCCGCGTGCATACGACTCGAACACTTGTTCGTGATTGCGTTCGTGCAAAGGGCTTAAGACGCGGAACAGGCGAGTGCCGGGTAACTTGAAATTCCACACGACGATGTCATGAATACCGTCTCCGGGGCGCAGGATGTCAACCTTGGCTGACAATTCGCTCGTATCGAGTCGAGCGACGTTGTTTTCCAGTAGCCACATGGTTAGATAACTTGTGAGCGAAACGTGTTGTTGCTGAAACACCAAAGAGGATGTAGGGTTCCGGAACTGCCCGGCCTGCGCACCAGTTGCATCTTGATTGGCACAACTCGTGTGTGATTGTGGGGCATGTGAACAAAAAAACCCCGCCGTTCGCAATAGCGAAACAGCGGGGCCGGAACAGAGAAGAGGCCAAATTGCCTGAATCAACCAGGCGTAAAAAAATATAATGGTATGAAGCCGTTAGGTAAAATACTTTGCATACTACGCAGCTTCCCTCTATTGGTAGTCGATGATACCAACTTCGAGGCGAATGTCCAGGCTCGACGAGCAAATTTGCGGGAATCCTTGCTAACTCGTGGAGAAGTTTTTCATTAGGCGGTGAAACAGACTGGCAAGCGTTGTCACCGTTCGCAGGGACTTTATAATCAGTCTTTTATCAGCCGACAAATTCTGATTAGTTAACCGACAGAACGTAATGCAAGAAATAACAGCGGTTTGTGAAAAAGCCGCAAGAATTGGTGGGCAAATTCTCTTAGATTGGCGAGGCCGTTTTCGGGTTCGTGAAAAGGGACCCGCTGACTTGGTCACTGAAGCGGATCTGGCTGCACAGCGAGCCATTAGTAGTTGTGTGCTGGAGGCGTTTCCGGAGCATTCTTTTTTGGGGGAGGAAGACACTTCTGAAGTAATGGATCGAACTCCATCTGAGAATTCATCATCATTCTGCTGGATTGTGGACCCTTTAGATGGCACAACCAACTACGTGCATGGTCTGAAGGGTTATTGCACATCAGTAGCTTTGCAGAAAAACGAACAAATTGTGGCGGGCGCTGTCTACGATCCCGAAGCTGACGAATGCTACACTGCGGCGGCGGGTCAAGGTGCTTATTTGAACGGTGACAGAATTGTCAGCAGCGATGCGACGTTATTAATTGATTCTTTGACGGCTGCCAGTTTCCCCCCTCAAGTCGCCCGGGATTCCGAAGATGTCGTTGCTTTTCTGGCTGTTTTGAATCGGTGCCGCGCTGTCCGGCGGCTCGGTTCAGCTGCCCTTAACTTGTCATACGTTGCAGCCGGGCGTCTGGACGCTTACTGGGCGATGAATCTCCGGCCCTGGGACATGGCAGCTGGAATGTTGTTGGTGCAAGAGGCCGGTGGAGTGATCACCTCGCCGGATGGTGGGGACGTCGATCTAGAACACCCCCGACTTATCGCCGCGGCGGGTCCGCAACTCCATCAAGAGCTTTTGGGAGTGGTCGGTAGAAATCACGACTAAAGATGAAAGGGGACCGTCACCCCTCATCGGCAGGCCTCCGCCTGAAACTCCGGTGAAATGCAGTTGCTAGTTTGGAGCCTGCTTGTCAAGTGTTTCGCACTGAAGTGAGAACACTTGTCATGCAATGCCCGACGTGTTTTTCGGGGCGGATCCTTCAAAGCCCTAGGTTTGGTTGGAGACCAGGACCTCTTGCATAATTCACCTCCTGGATATGCAGAGGCTTTCCATGCCGGGTGTGTCTAGTTAGACTAAGGACTATAAGAGGCTCCATTCAAAAATCTTTTCGTTCGATTCAGAACATGTGGGCGACTTGCTGAGGTCGCCGAAGCAGCGCTGCCATGAATTCGCCGAAGTCGCACCATCCTTTTGCCGGGGTCGTCTTGGTCGTTTGCGCCTGTTTGGCGTGGCTGCCGCTGGTCTCTGGTCAGGACACGACTGAAAGTGATTCGAGTACTGCAACTCAGTCCCAGTCTGCCTCCGCAGCAAAGGATAGTTCTTTACCGGTCATTGAGACTGTGGGTCCGGTCGTTTACCTGCTCAAGTCTCAGAACGGTGACTTGATCCCCGTACCTGATCTGCGGTACGAGGATTTCATGGAATTGATCAAGATCCGAGAAGGCTTGTCTCCTGCAACACTTCCTGCCAGTTTCAGTGTGCAGAACATTGAAGCGGAAGGAAGTGTGCAACGGGGTAAGGCGACGTTGCAGATTCGGTTACAGGTTGTCACACACCAACCGGACTGGGTTCGTATTCCGTTGGGTCTCAATGAAGCTCACATGCTCGAGCCGCTAGAGCATGAAAATGCTTTTTTGGTATTTGAACCCGAGGGTGAGGGATTCGTTTGCTATTTGGAAAGTCAGCCGCAACAGAAACACGAGTTGAAACTTGTCGTAGCTGTTCCCGTTTCAAGGATTGGTCCTGAAAGCAGGCTGGTGCTGAATTTGCCACGGGTTCCACATTCGCACCTTCGATTGAAGGTGCCAGAGTCACAAATCAATGCAACTGTCAGTCCGGACGCTTTATTGAAGGAAGAAATTCGAACCTCCGAGGATGGCCAATCGATCATTGAAGCCAACGGCATCGGGGGTCCGTTTCAATTGTCTTGGCGGCACGACCGGCCACGGCAAGAAAAACGCAGCATGGTCTTCGAGGCCAAAGGAAACATTCTGGTTAATGTCCGTGGTCTGAACCGCGTGACGAGTGAGGCGAGATTGCGTCTGCGCAGTTTTGGTAGACCCCTTTCAAGGGTTCAGGTGAGAATTCCGGAGGCCTCGCGATTAATGCCGGGTAGTCAATCAATTGGTTACACACTCGAGGAAATTCCAGCTGCTGGTAATGCTGACGAGGTAAGCGAAGGGCAACTGATTGAAATTCGATTTGAAGATAAGTCGATGACACCCCCGGAAGTTCGCCTGTTTACCGAAACGGTCAAGGAAAGCATTGGATTGGCACAAACTTTCGACGTGTCTAGATTCGAGGTGTTGGGTGCCGCACAGCAGTCTGGTTACATTGCGCTGGCGTCCGGATCCGACGTCTATCCTGATTGGGATCTGACTGCCGCAATTCGCCAAGTCAACGAGTTGCCAGAAACTTTTCAATCCGAAAACGTATTGGCCGGATTTCGATACTTTCGACAACCCAGTTCACTCAAGTTGCGAGTTGTTCCTCGGCAATCACGAATCAGTATCGAACCCTACTACATTTTGCGAGTCGAGGCCGATCGTGTTCATTTGGAGGCCACATTTAACACGAGCATCCGGGGTGCGCGTGCATCGTTTCTCAACATTGAAATGAGCGATTGGGAAGTCCTGGACCTGGGACCAGCGGATGTCATCAATCAAAATTCCCATGTTTCCGAAAGAACTTCTCCTCTGATTGTGCCTTTAGAACGCGCATCTGGCAGTAACTTTCAACTTGTGGTGAAAGCGGTCCATCGGATCAGTTCTACGGATGACGCCAGGCAGGTCCGGGTGAAACTACCACAACCGCTCGTCAGCACTCTCCAAACAGCTTCAGTGGCGGTCGTGCCGGCAGACAATATTGCGCTGGCTGCACTCCCCGCAGAGATGGTCGGTTTAATTCCTGATCCGGCGCCGATTGTGCCCGAGAATTTACAGAAGCGGCGGCAGCGCACGGCCTTCTACCGTGGCACCAGTGATTCTGTCGCGTCCCTGTTTGTCGCAGATTTTAATGTACGCAAGCAATCGATTGCCGTGCGGATAGACAGCGTTGCCGACCTGCGAGAGGAACGGGTCCAAATCCAACAGAAACTGCATTACCGAGTTGAACATGAACCAACTCATCAATTGAATTTGAAATTTTCAGAGTTGCCCGGAGAAAAGATGCCATTGAAGGTCCAGGTCGATGGACAACCTACCTCGGCCTTTTTCTTCGCGGTTTCTCAAAATGAAAGTGATCCGGAACAACAAGCAGAACTCTATGTAACGCTTTCGAACGAGCGGAAGGGCGACGTGATGTTGACGATCGAATACGAGCGTCCCTGGTCGGAGTGTTTGACAAAGCTGGGTGATGGGCTGGATATTCCACTCTTTGTCCCGAGTCAGGAACCCGTGTCCGAGCACCAGTTAGAGATCCGTAGCGAATCGCCAGGCAGATTGATTGTCACGGACGATCGCTGGACCATCGAAGATTCCGCCGAAATGAAAACGCGTGATCAATCCGTGCTGTCTCTGTCGAGTCCGGGTGCTGCGGGCAGTGTACAGTTCGATCTTGGACCCGTGACACGAGAAAAACGAGGTAAGACCGTTGTAGAAGCTGCCTGGATACAGACCTGGATCTCTGATGAACTCAGGCAGGATCGAGCAGTGTTCTGTTTGCAAAGCAGGAATAGTAGTCTGCAGATCCGTTTGCCTTCAGGGACACAAATGACGGATGCGATTGTCAAGGTAGATGGTCAACGTGTGACAGTAATTCGCGAAAAACAAGATCTGCTTGAGATCCGCTTGCCAAGCAGTCGACCTCAGGAGTCGAACCTTGTTGAATTGTGGTATTCCTTCAACCGTCATAGGACTGCATTCGGTGAGATGGGGGTGCAATTGCCACGGATCGAAAACGCTCATTGGACTCGGCAGGTTTATTGGCAACTCGTGCTTCCGCGACGTGAATTTTTGGTTGATTTCCCCGATGACTGGACACCGGAATTCAATCGCCAATGGAACACCTTGTTTGTGGGAAGGAACACGAATTTCACAGCTGATCTTGAGAGTGAAATGAAAGTGTCCTGGAGAGGTCTCCCGCAGGCCCGTTGGTTAACCAACCAGTACTTGTTCACGTGCTATGCCGACATGAAGCCGATTAAAGTGAGAACGATCAGTCAAAGGACTGCATTGTTGGTCTTTGGTGGTTGTGCCTTGGTGGCAGGACTTCTTGTGATCCGTGTACCGCAGTTTCGACATCCGCTGGTTCTCTTAATTACTGCAATGATGTTTTTGACTTTTGCTGTCGTTAATCCCGAAGTTGCTGCGTTAATAGCCCAGGGGGCAGTGGTGGGCCTCTTGATGGCTATCTTTGGATTGCTCATTCAGTGGTTTATCTTGTGGCGCAATCGTGGTGAAGGAATTGTACATGGTAGTACAGCTTCTTTGGTCGAACGATTTGGTACGGATTTTCATCGACTCGTGAATGATGATGAGCAATTAGGAACGACCAGAACGTCGCCAGGTTCTGTGCCCGATTCTCAGAGCGTGTAATGGTTGCTGACACATTTAACTCGCGGATGTCACGGACGGGTGCCGAGGTCTTCGCAATTGGGGTTCTATTGGTGACGGTGTTGGTGACGTCCGTCTGTGGTCAAGGGATTCGAGCCTCTGTCCGACCGACCAGTAATACGATGCTCTTGCGCAAAATCAAGGCGCCCCTAGCGCAGATGGAAAATTGGCCGCGAGGCAATTATCGCTACTTTCCCATGGACCGGGAGGAATACGAAAACCTGGTGGAACGAATTGCGGAAAGGAAAAACGCGCCAATAGATGCGATCGTACGTATCGAGAACGCTGTTTACGAGGCTCGTTTAGAAGGGATGAATTTGGTTGAAGGTTTGGCCACTTTGCAAATTCAACACGATGTGAGTCATCCGGTCGAACTTCCTCTGGAACTCTGCGGCATTCCCATTTTTCACCCTCGCTGGAAATTCGAACCCCCGGTCCCGGCGACTGTCGGTTTTACGCAACAGCAGACTTGCGCGGCGATCGTCGAGCGCAGCGGAGCGCTACAGTTCGACTGGTCAGTGCGGGGCGTGAAGGATTCCCTGGAAGTGGTTAACTTTCCTTTACGATTTCCGGCCAGCCCCTCTAGTCGTCTGGTTCTGGATTTACCTGCCCAGCGGGTTCCGGTGATCGATCACGGTCAGGTGGCGGGACCCTTCGAGTCTCACCACATTCAAGACACGGTCCGAGGAACACCCCAACAGACCGCTGGGGAGTACACGCCTGCAAAATGGAACCAATGGCACCTGGCCTTGGGCGGCCATTCTCACGTTGAATTGCGGATCCTTCCTGAAGCGGTCTATCAGCAGCGTGAGCGACTGGTGCTTCTTCGCGAAGCGACTAAATACGATCTTTCGGAGAGTGGTGTAGCAGTCTCCGTCGAATTGAGTCTTGACATTCACTATCAACCACTCCGTGAGATTGTCTTGGACTTGGACCCGGAAGTTCAACTCACCGGCGCATTTGTCGAAGATCAGAGGATTTCCTGGTCGGTGGAACCCGGTGAAAAAAACCAGCGAAGCAGAGCGGTGTTGCAACTCAAAGATGCTTTAATCGGAACCGGTCGTCTGCTTCGATTGGAAGGACTAGCCTCTTCGCGCCTGGAAGAGAAACTGTTGTTGCCCACTCTTCGTCCGCGAGACATGTTTTGGCAAGAAGGCACTTTTGCGTTGGTGGTTGATGAACCCTTGATAATGGTTGGTTTCGAGGCTGAAGGCTGTCATCCCGTTGCCCACCCACCCCTGGATGACCGGGAGACGAAGGATCGGCTGCAACTCCAACTCTACAGGCAAGACGCCCGCGTCGCGGTTACATTGAAACGCCGCCCCACGCAGATTGTCGTGAAGCAGGGTACAACGATTCGTATTGGGAAATCAAGTGTGACCGGAAAGGTGGTAGCCGATTGCGAAAGTCGAGTTGGGGAAGTATTTGAAATGTTTGCCAGGATCCCCCGCGCCTGGATCATCGATGCCGTAGAATCTACGGAGGCCAACGCGATTGCGGACTGGTACATCCAAGATTCCTTTGATCGAACAGCTTTGCAATTACTAAGGATCCGTCTGCGGAGTGTCTTGGATCCTACTCATGCGTTGCGCATTGTTGTTTCCGGGCATCGCGCCCGTATCCCGATGGATTTGGGCCTGGATTCAATATTGTTTTGCCGCTTTGAGAAGGTTAACGAACAAGAGAACTGGATGGAGGTTCAGGCCGAAGCTCCCCTGGTTCTGAACTTGTCTGGCGACCTCGATTTGGACCGCCTTGACTCGCAGACCCTTAGCACGCTTCCGACGGATTTACTCGCTTTCGAACCGGATAGCCTGATCTTTGACGTCAATGCGAAAGCAAATAATCTGCGGATGAACGTCGGAGAGCCCAGGCCCGAGTTTTCGGCGTCGATCACGGTTCACGCGTCTGTTTTTCAAGAGCGGCTCTCGGAATCTTATGAGATTCGATGCACCCCACAAAGTGGTTACGTCAACCAACTGCAAGTACGCTTTTCGGAGCCTCGTGATGGGGAACCACGATGGATGCTGTCCGACGCAATGGAAGGAGGTTTGATGACCCGCAGTGTCAGTCAGACTTCCATTGCTTCTGAAGTTGCCGGTGAGACGTGGCAGATCGATTTACAAAGGCCGCGACGAGAACCTTTTTCGATACGCGTATTTCGTTCCATCGAACTCAGTGGCGAAACGCGGCTTTCGTTGCTGGGCGTGGTCAATGCGGAGACTCAACAAGCGAGATTACTCATTCAAGCTAACCCAGACGCCAAACTGCAAATCGGGCAGCAGGGACTTCAACCGGCTCCTCGAGATGCTTTGGGTTCAGGCAGTTCTCCCCCAACTCGTGCCGTGTATCGTTACGATGCGACCCAAATTGCAATCGATTCCGGACGGTGTAACGTTACCATCCGTCCGCAAAAGAGTACGGCCTTGTTATTCGATGCGTGGGTACGGAGTTCCAATCTTGTGACGCACCTCGCCACCGATGGACGGGCAATTCATGACCTCGACTACCAGTTGGACAACCGAGGTGAACGAAGTATAGCAGTCCGGATTCCTGCCGAAGTTGTAATTCAACGGGTAGTGGTGGAAAACAAGGAAGTGGCACTCGATCGCTGGGACCCCCTTGTGCCACTGGTACTCGACCTGCCTGTCGACGTCCCAACTCCGAGAATCACATTTGAAATGGTGACTTCCGGCGAATCCTTGGGTTGGTGGAATGAGCTCTCTGCACCCAAAATTGAATTGGATATTTCCATCTTGCATAGGCAATGGACGGTGAACCTGCCCGCTGGTTATCGGGCCAATGCCCCGAGGAACCAGCAGGATGCTCGGGAGTGGACCTGGCAAACTCGTTTGTTTGGTCCCTTGGTGCGAACTGCTGAAACGCCTGCCCCATCGCGTCGAGTTGCGTCTGCTCAAGCAGGAAGATTGAATCTGGATCAAAACGCGTCGATAGAGCGACAGCAGATCCGGACCAGCGTTTTGACACCGCTGAGTTTCTATAACACGCGAGCCGTGGCCGCCTGTGGATGGTTGTTCTTGTTGATAACGACTGCCCTGGTGTGGTGGTTGGTCAGGCTGGATCCAATTCATTGGTTATTCGCACTGGGGGTGGCTGTCGTGACTGCATTGCTGGTTCCTAATCCTCTGGTGCCGATGACGGGGTACCTCCTCCCAGGGACATTTTTGGGGGGATTTTTTGCCGTGTTTGTTGGGATGACCGGGTCGCGCCACCTCTCTCCGAAACTTCCGGACACGCCCTCTTCGGGTGGGCAGACGCCGTTGCTAGGGCGGATGTTCCTGGTGTGTTTCCTGCTGACAACGGTTCCGGGTGTGGTACGGGAGAGGGATGTTTTGCAGGCTGTTGAGACAACATCCCCCGAGATTTTTAAGATTTTCGTCCCCGTTGATGAGCAAGGGGATTCCAAGGGACCTTACTACGTCCCTGAACCGGTCTATCGAACTCTGCACGAGTTGGGTCAGTCTCTCGATGGAATTCATCCCAGGTGGAACATTCAAGGTGCTAATTACCGCGCAAAACTGGATTGGGAATTGCCCGACAGAAGGTTGGCCGTTGTAGAACTCAAGGTTTTTTTCAAGCTGGGGACAATGTCCCGGAAGGTCACTGTGGGGATTCCATTTCAAAAAGAAGAGGTCCACCTTGTCGAAAATTCAGCAAGGCTTGATGGACGACCGATTCGGCCCCAATGGGATGAAGAAAACAAGCTGATCCGTTTGCTCGTTGAAGAGCCCGGAAACTATCTTCTGGAACTCTCCTTCCGGCCGGTAGTTCCCGGATCAGAGATGTTGCATGGGTGGGAAGTACAGATTCCTAAAATACCTTCAGCAACGCTCGACGTAGAATTGCCACCGGACGCTCCGCTGATCGACATTCCCACGGCACGTGGCCGGTTGCAGTTGGCTCCAGACACCGGCAGAGTCAAGGCTGAACTGGGGCCGATTCGGAAGTTGGCTTTTCGGTGGTCCCAGGGGATGGGACAAGGAACCATTCGCGGAACAGCTGATGTGAAAGAACTTGTCTGGCTCAAGATCCGCCCCGGGTCTGTGATTCTCGACGCAAAATTCAGTTACGACGTCACTGAAAGCGGAATCGGAGCGCTTGAAATCCGCGCCGATCCTCGGTTGAGATTGTTACCTATGGCAGATGACTCTCCCGTGCAACGAGTTCAAATTGAATCGGATCAATCCCCAACCATCTTATTTGTACTGAAGCCGACGACTGAGGATCAGGTGACGATCAATGCCCGTTTTCTAATGACGGACACGTCTGGTATCGGCAACCTGTTGTTTCCTCGCGTCAACGCCGTCGGGAACGTGACACGTCGCTTGCTTGCGGTGTCGGTTGATCGTGAACTGACGTACCAACTGCATGGTGGTGAAAATCTCGCGAGAATTGCGGCAACGGAATTCATGCGTGAATGGGGAACCGAAGAGCTACTGCCACAGTTTGTTCTTGTTGATTCCATGGAAGATGATCAGGAGTGGACGATATCTGTCGCACCCCAGGAGCGTAAAACGGATTCCGAGCAACACGTGACCGTAATGTGTCATGCGGAGCATGCCGTGTTGGACCATCGAGTGGATGTGGTAAAAACAGATGGAATGTTGGCGCAGCACCAACTATCGGTTCCTGCGGGATTGGAGGTGGAGAAGGTCGAAATCAACGACTCCTCCGGCACGGTCCCTGTCCGCTGGACGCTCGATGAAAACAATCGTCTCAATATAGTTTTGGGTCGCCCAACACGTGAATCCCATCGCTTGTATTTGCGTGCTCGGCGTCGCTACGGATCCGATCAAAGCCTTGAACTTCCTGCCATCCAGTTGTTGAACTCGCAGTTGTTGGCACTGGAACTGGAAGTTTTCCGTCAGCCCGGCATTCGCGTGGATGTCACTGATGCCGATGGTCTTGAGACAGTCGAACGGGTTCCAATGGAAGGGACCGCTTGGAACAAGTATTTGAAGGTGGCGCACTGGAAGGCAAAGACAGCCGGGACAGTTGCTGTTCTGCGTGTCCTGGCAGACGAGCCAGAAATTCAATCCGTACAAGTTAGTACGATGTACCCTCGCGACGGCAAATGGTGGATGCAGTTATTGCTAAGGCTGTCAGTGAATCAGGGAATTGTCGATATCGTAGATTTTTCTCTGCCCGCTGTCTGCGGAAGCGAAATCACCTCGGAGGCTTCCTGCGAAACAGCGATATTTGACATTCCCGGTACGGGGCGACGGCGACTTTCCGTAAAACTTTCAAAACCTTGTACCAAAGATTGCACCATCCATCTTCAGATTCCTCTACAATTTCCGCCCGGTCAGCGAATTCACCTGCCACATGTCGTGCCCTTTGTAGATCACCAGCGTACCCATTACGTCGTTCTTCCTCAGCAGGTTGACGGACAGATTATCCGTTGGGATAAAAGCCGGCTACAACCCGTTAGATTGCCGGAATGGTTTCTCTCCGAGTCACCCCCCGACGACCAATCAATGAGTTATGCGGTAACCGGAGAAGATCTTCACGCCGAAATACGACCGCGTGAAGGAATGGCTGGTGTACCACAGTTGCGTTTAGTGGATATCCATGTCAACGTGCGCAACGACAACAACTATCACGGCAGTGTCTTTTTTTACTTGGACCCGGCGGGACGAGACAATTGTGTTCTTCAACTGCCTGATCGTGCCAAATTAGTACACGTCACGGTGGCAGAACTTCCCGCAAGGACAGAGGTGTTGGATAACCAGCAAGTGAAAATATTTCTGGGACTGCAACGATTGCCTCAACGAATTGAAGTCGTTTTTGAGGGAAAAGCGGTTCGAGCGAGTTCCCGGGGTTCCACTTTCCAAGTTGCGGTTCCCGAAATACTAGAGGTGCCAGTCCAAAGGACGCTGTGGACAGTCAATGGATGCAGCGCTGATGAACTCCGGCAGACGCAAGGAATCAGCGCCGAGCGTCAAAAACTTTTGCGATTGAGGAGAATGTCAGAATTGATGGACCTGACATCCAATGTCATCGCGGAAGAACCGATTGAAGACATCACACGCTGGTATCAGGTGTGGGCACGACGTTATGTAAAAGCACAACGAATGTTAACATTACAACTTGCTGACCATTCGCCCGGATTCGAAGTGGAGGGGGCTGATTTGGAAGTCCTGGAACGAAAACAGTTGTCCATGGCGAGGCATCTGGGGACCGAGAATATTCTAGAGCAGCTAGGCTCTTCGACTGACGAAGACCTGTTGGGTAATCAGGATTCCAGGCCAAGCAACTTTCAGAAAGAAAATGTTACGCGCCTGACGTATCAAGGCGGGGAAGGAACAATCAATCTCTCTCTCGTCCCATTGGAGCCTCGGTTTGGATACCAGCGATATCTGATCGGTTTTAGCTTGGCCGTGGTCACATTTTTTGGAATCCGCTGGAGGCCTGTCTGGGAGTCGTTCGTCAAACGCTTGTGGTTTCGGTGGCCTTTCTTGAGTATGTCCTTCGTGGGCATTGTCTGGTGGCTCTGGTTGAACCCCCGTTGGTTGGGACTGGTAATCATTTTGGTGGGCATTCTGTATGCCGCCAGGATACCTATCTGGTTAGTAACCTGGTTGCGACCCCGACGGCCAGTTGTGCTTTCCCGGCGGGCGTAAGGCATGATGAGACCACTTTTTACATAGATCTGTGCGGGCGCTGGCACGAATCGTTTCCTTCCCGGAGCACCTCGTTCCGATTCGACGTGATTCTGTAAGACAACACGGTTGCGTTTGTCTCATCAGACGTCACGTCCTTCAGGGTCCGCCTCACAGGCACCCCTCTTTTTGCACGACCGACCCCTGAAATATTTTTTATCTTTCTAATCAAAAAATATTGCGAGCCCGCTTTGCCAGCCAGATTCACCCGGGCCATGCTAGCGGTGGACGAATGTAGGTGCAACGTGGACCACTTCCTGCCGAAACACATGACGCAATCTCTTATTTCGTCTTGGCAGGTTATGGCTGTTTTGATACGGTATCGCACTCGTTTTGGATGGCCGACACGGAGGGAGGTTCTCATCAACTCTTACCCCCAACAAGATTTATGCGTCCACATTCGCTGGATGATCCGGCGCGACATGCCGGAAGTTTTAAACATTGAATCATCCAGTTTTGAATTCCCTTGGTCGGAAGATGACTTTATTCGTTGTTTGAGACAGCGAAACTGCATCGGGATGGTTGCAGAATATGATCAACAAGTCGTCGGGCTGATGATCTATGAACTGCACAAAACACGGTTGCACATTCTGAATTTTGCCGTTAGTTCAGCGTTTCGGCGTTTGGGAGTGGGAGCCCAAATGGTGCAAAAGCTGATTGGCAAGCTTTCTCCTCAACGTAGAACAAAAGTTTTGCTCGAGGTAAGAGAAACCAATCTATCAGCTCAATTGTTTTTTCGAAATCTTGGTTTTCGGGCGACAAACGTACTTCGTGATTTTTATGAAGACACGACGGAGGACGCCTATCTGATGTCCTATCGTTACGTATCGCAACCGACCGAAGAGTTTGCACCGGTGAACCGGATTAGCCATTTAGCTGGGTAACGCGTAGTGAACGTCAGGCCTACACAGCGACCAACGGTCACACGGTGAGGATGTGCACCGCGAGTTGAGGGAACTCGACGATGGCAACAGTGTGTTGGCGAGCCCGATAAAGTGCTCCGGGATTCAGGACCAGGGTGTTGCCCACGAATTTCCGCTGTGCCATGTGGGTATGTCCATGACAGAGTAAGTCCCATTTTCCGCTAACGGCTTCCCTCTGAAGAAGATAAGTATCGTCTCCATGAATAAATGCCAGTCTGCGACCTCGAAGTTCGATTTTTCCAAACCGTCCATGAAGGATTGCTCCGGCAGATTGAATGGCATCGTTTAGTTGCTCTGTATCCCGGTCAACGTTTCCCAGCACATAATGGGTGGGCCACTTGGAAAAGACGCTTGGTATACTGGCTGACCCAATGTCGCCGCAATGGATTATCTGCTCCACGCCGAACGGTTCGAGCACTCGCACAGCATCCATGGCAAAAGGGACATGTCCGTGGGTATCACTAACAACCCCGATCAGCGTAGTGGCGTCGTCTTTCGATGCTTTCACGGAAATGCCCTATGAATCGACTTGGCAACAGTGATTTCCACTTTGATCCTGTCTCGCGATGTGAAAAATTTCTAGACTATGCCAATTGCTTGAGAACGGATGATCATTTGCCCCCAAACTAAAATTGTATAGTTCACACTGCAACGCTGCGAAAGATACCGTAAACGGCCAGCAGAACCAGGAGATTGACGGAACGAATGCCCGGGGCCTGTGAGGCCGTCTCCCTGTCCTTCATCGGTTTTGCGATGCCTGTTTTTTCGCCTGGTTAGAGTTGGTAAGTTTTATTCTTTTCTTCAAAATTCCTGACAGGTGTCCTGATTTCGAATGAATGCCGACTTCTACGCCTGGGTGCTGATTTCCTTGGTGGTCTTCACCCTGTTGACTTGGTTGTTCTGGTGTGTGCTCCGCGCACCCTACCCTCTCCTTCATTGGGTGTTTTATCAACTGGCCATGCTAATTGCACGTGTGCAATGGCGTTGTACCGTCATTCGACCGGTTTCACTTCTAGCAGATCAAGGGGCGGTCATTGTCACCAACCATCGGACTTCGGTTGATCCGTTTTTCATACAAGTAGCCGTAGGAACGCGTCGGGTCCATTGGATGGTTGCCAAAGAATATGTGTTGCATCATGCTTTCCGGTGGTTTCTTGTCCCGGCACAAGTGATTCCGACCAACCGGTCGGGCATTGACACAGCGGCAACGAAGCAAGCGATAAGGTATGTGAAACAGGGATCGTTAGTGGGAATGCTTCCTGAGGGACGTATCAACATGTCCGATCAGTTTCTTTTACCTGTTCGGCCAGGAGCAGCACTGATTGCTTTGCGGACTCGAGTACCGCTTGTTCCTTGTTACATCGAAGGGGCGCCCTTCGACAAGTCGGCCCACAGCCCTTTTCTAATGCGAGCGCGAGTTCGCGTCCATTTCGGTGATCCAATCGATTTGTCTGAATGGTATGACGAAAAAAATGAGCATGAGGTAGCGAATCGGACGACGATTCAGGCAATGAAGGCAATTGCCAGGCTGGCTGGGCAACCTGATTTTGAACCGGCTCTCGCCGGCCGCCGCTGGAAACCTACTCGCAAAGAGCTCGAAGAAGCCATGGAGACCTCCGATCGACGTCACACCAAGGGACGGTCTTGAATGATTTGGGAAATCAGGTTTGCGTTGGGACAATGCGACTGCGGTTGAGGAGGTCTGACTACTGATTGCCACGGTGATCTTCAGCATTTCAGAAGATTGGATTTCGCGACAGCCTGGTTTTTCCGGAAAGTTGGTGCTTGAAGCATCGATCCCTGCCTGAGACGTTGGACTACTTTCAAGTAGGGGTTTTGAAAAACTGGAGCCATTGCCAGTTGCAACTTTTGCAAAATTACTATTTGTTGAGTTGCTGTTTTAGTGCCACCATCTTCAACTGGAGTTGGTTTTCGACCTGCTCGAGATCAGTTCCTGAAGTGAAGACCGTTAACACAGGTTGTCCCTTACCGATCGAGCTGCCGACCTTCGGGATGTCGGCCAACTGAGGCCAAGTTCCGTGTTCCAGGTTGATTGTCTGAACCCAGTCCAGGAACGGACGGGTTATTAGCAGAGGTTTCTCCGCATAGCAGATAGCTTTTCCATGCATCATTGAAGTATCCGCTCGACATGGCGTGACGTCACAGTGCAAGCCGAATGCGGAAGCATGCTGAGAGATAAGGTCAGTCCGGCCGGCCCGTTCCAGAATTTCAACCGATGCGGTGTAGCGCGGGTTGACTTCGACTGTCCAAACCTGGTTGTTTGCAATCACTGCGTCGACTCCAATTAACCCGCGCACAGCAAATACGGACCGAAGCGTCTCACCAATTCGCTCAAACTGTTTTCGGATCTTCCGTTCGAGTTGCACCGGACCGATGCTGCCCGCGTAGGAAAACGCAGCAGCGCCGGCCCAATCGCACCCGGTCAACTGGTAAGTAACACCCAGCAAACGTGCTGTCGTGCAGGAGACGATATAAACGGCAGAACAAGGCCAGCCCTGAATCTGACGTTGATAATAAAACTTTCTGTTTTCTCGGTGATGCTGTCGCAGGGGTTCAATGTGTCGACCAGCTGCGGACTGGAAGGGTTTGCGCAGCCAGCCTGGGTGGTGGGGGATTTGATCAAGGTGGTTCAGGATGTCGGGGTAGAGCAGATCAGCATCTCGGAAGGCTTCCGCCATTCGGCGGGGATTCCGCACTTGACGGATTCGTTTTCCAGCGTTTCCGTAGAGAGGTCTCTGACGGGCAATTTCATCAATCAAGTCGGGATGATTTTCCAGAGCCCCCGTGTACATCCAGGGTCCCGGAGGTAGCTCTCCGATGGCCTCGGCAATTCCGTAGGGATAATTGGCGACTCGTGTTGCGGAGAAGAAACGCACGAGGTCGCTATCAGCGAACAAGTCAACCGTGCAAGGTTCAAATCCCGATCTTTGGGCCGAGAAAGCAGCGGCACGAGCACTTGCCCCGGCGATGATGATCTTGCCGTTCATACAGGATCGAGAGCCTACTGCGGGAAAAGGGGAAGATTAAAACACGATTTTTTGAAGAAAACCATGACGTTGCTGTCAGCTGTAAGATATGTTTTGATGGTCCCTTGCGAGATCCGTCTTTTCTTCTCTTCTTTTCTCTTCTCTTCGATTACTTTTCGTCAGGTCGTTCTGGCCTCCCTTTATACCTCGTGGAGACTCGCCATGCGAAGGCACACACATTTTCTGCGCCCCTGTCGTAGTTTAACCCGGACACCGCTTCCTGTCCGACGTGGGAACATTCTTGTACTTTCTGCGATGCTGATGGTGATTTTGGTGGGCATGGTCGCGTTTGCGGTAGACACTGGTTTCATGTTTTCGATGCAAACGGAACTGCAACGCTCCGTGGATGCGGCGGCGTTAGCTGCCGCCGGCGGTCTTGTTGAGGGTGCAACAGGAGCGAGCGAGAAAATGGCCGAGTATCTGTTGCGAAACCCCATCGGAACGAACGGGGTCACGCTTGACGAAGACCAATTCGATGAACAGATTGCAGCTTTTTTGTTGGAACACGAGGAGGACCTTGAAGTCAAATTTGGAAACTGGAATTCCGAGTCCGGAGAGCTGGAACCTGCTTTGGAAAATCCGTCAGGCGTTCGCGTCAGCATGCGTTATAACGACTTGCCGCTTTTTTTCGCACCAGTTTTGCACTACGAGAAATTCCAAGTCAAGGCATCCGCGACCGCCATGTACCAACCCCGTGACATGGTTGTTGTGCTCGACCTCTCGGCTTCGATGAATGACGACAGCGAACTACCGGCGATTGCCAACCTTGGTCAGACGGCCGTCGAGATGAATATCGAAGAGATGTGGGATGACTTGGGCAATGTCGTCTACGGAAATCTACCGTTTACCCCCGGCTACGTGACGATTCCAGGGAAAACAACACCTGTTTCTGTGACCTGGCGGGGTAGTTCGGTTGAAATTACTGGGACTGATACGATTAAACAGGTCAAACTTTACTTCACTCGCAACGGTTCAAGGCGGTATGCGGAATCATTCTACCCGAATTCGACGGGCGGCACATTTTCCGGTAACCGCTTCAGTGGTTGGACGGTTTGTCAGGTACGACTCAAAATGAAAGGCAAAACAGAACGATTTGATTTCTACAACAACGAAACCATTGCCCGAGGTTTGGGCCTTCATGAGATTTCATATCCCTATGCTAGCGGAAGTTGGGGTCAGTTTATCGAATTTTGCCGCGAATCATCTTCTGCCCATACGTCGTATTACGATTACCACGTCAAGGCAGCGGGTTATCGACATAAATTTGGAACACTCCTGTTGATCGACTTTTGGAACCGTTTCAAAACACAAGTTCTCCAGCACGATTCATTGTGGATGTGTCGCCAACAGCCTCTCACTGCAGTCAAGGAATCGGTCGACGTGTTTGTCGATTATGTGGCGACTGCAAACACCGAGGACTATATCGGCTTGTCTGTCTACAATTCGGCTTCCGGAAATGGAACGCTGGAAAGCCCCTTGACCGACGATTTTGAATTGATCAAGTACATCGCTCACCATCGTCAGGCTGGCCACTACCACAGTTGGACGAACATTGGCGGTGGGATGCAGAAAGCTCGCGAAGAACTGCAAGATAACGCGCGTGCAGGCACCTTTAAAATGATCGTGCTGATGACCGATGGTAACGCGAACTGGGTGAACGGTGGAGTCGATACCGAAGCAGCCGACCAGTACGTACGCGATGAGGCGCAACTTTGTGCAGTTGCGGGTTACCCGATCGTTACCATCAGTCTGGGAGCGAATGCGGATTCGTTTCTGATGGATGAAGTGGCAGAAATCACTGGTGGTGCCCACTTTAGCATTCCGGGTGGGCAATCGGTCAGTGACTATTCTGCCGACCTTTTGGAGGTGTTTCAGACAATCGCCGCGACTCGCCCGCTGAAGATTGTTCATTAGATCTCTGGATACCAGTCTCTAAGAGAGCGACCCCTGGGACCGTGACACCAGGGGTCGCTTTATTTCTTGGCTCTGCTACCGAATTCTCCCAACTTAGCACCGGCTATGAACGGGCCTCCCTGTCCGTACCGGTCTCTGGAAGGCCAATTCGTACAGAGGGTCCTTGCATTCGACGGGGCGTATGTTAGTTTTTCGTTTTGTGGTATACGGCCACTACCTTGGATCTAGGATCAGGATAGGTATTTCCTCGAAGCTACGGAGAATGTTGTATGTCGATGTTTATTGGTGAAGCCCTGTCGGGAGACGGAAACGAAATTGCTCATATCGACTTGTTGATTGGCAACAAAGACGGCCCCGTCGGAGTTGCCTTTGCCAACGCTTTGGCACGTCAGAGCGAAGGACACTCCAACTTACTGGCGGTCCTTACGCCTAATCTGGCGGTGAAGCCTGCTACGGTGATGATCACCAAAGTCACGATCAAAGGACAGAAGCAAGCTGTGCAAATGTTTGGCCCGGCACAAGCGGCCGTGGCAAAAGCAGTCGCTGATTCTGTTGAGTCGGGAGTCATTCCCAAAGATCAGTGCGAGGATTTAGTAATCGTTTGTGGTGTTTTCATCCACTGGCAGGCGGAAGACGACAAAAAGATCTATGACTATAACTATCAAGCCACCAAGGAAGCCATTGCCAGTGCAATGGCTGGGAAACCTTCCGTAGATGAAGTGGTTTCCGGCAAGGAAGACGCGGCTCACCCCTTCCGCGGCTTTTGATTCCCGGTCAATAAAAACGATTCCCCTTCAGCTGAATGTTGTTGGGGGTGTCATAGATGGTTTGTATCTAGGCGACAGAAGGTCCCGCCGTGGGACCTTTTGTCGTTTCTTCGTTGCCTGGCGTGACACGGCCTCGTTGGTAGCATATTCTGGGCGAATGATGAATCTCTTGACTTTGTCGTGGTAAGCGATTTCTTGTTCCACATGATTGACTAATTGTTCCGTCTCCTCAGGCTGCTACAGCATCATGAATCACCGGAAAGCCTCCGAAACTCGATCCCGTGTTCTTCTCCAATTGGATTCGGACCCACATCCGAGCGTTTTCGACGCCGTTGTCGCGGTGGATTCGAAAGTGGATCATCTACTTCGTCATGGTTCCGTGTCACCTGATCAAGTGCAGGAAATGGTTCACGGAACCATTTTCACTCGCGGTCCGAAAGAACTGAAAGACACAGCCATTTTTGTCGGGGGCACGGATGTGGTTCAAGGTGAAGCTCTGTTACAGGCCGTACAGGAGACGTTTTTTGGTCCGATGCGGGTTTCAGTCATGATGGATTCAAACGGATCAAACACCACGGCAGCCGCTGCTGTTCTGGCTGCAGGAAAGCACGTGAATCTTCGTCAGGCCCGAGTCTCAGTGCTGGCAGCTACTGGGCCTGTGGGCCGTCGTGTGGTGCGGCTTCTGGCATCCCAAGGAGCAGAAATCCAAGTTGGATCTCGATCTCTTCGACGTGCTGAGGAGGTGTGCGAAACTGTTCAGTCGACGTTTTCGGAGTGTGTTTTACATCCCGTTCAGACGGGGACCAATGACTTGTTGCTCCAGGCATTAGACGGTAGTGCGGTGGTCATCGCTGCGGGTTCACCGGGAACGTTGCTACTGCCCCAATCAGTACGCGTCCAAGCGAAGCACCTGCAAGTCGCGGTTGATTTGAATGCTGTGCCACCGCTGGGAATGGAAGAAGTCGACGTAATGGACCAGGGTGTCGACCGCGATGGAATTGTCTGCTACGGGGCGATTGGAGTGGGGGCCTTGAAAATGAAAATTCACAAAACAGCTATTCAGCGACTCTTCGAAAGAAACGATCTGGTATTGGATGCGGAAGAAATCTATGCGCTGGGTGCAGAAATTCTCTCGTCAAATGCTTAGCTTCGCCAAAAGGAAAGTTGTTACCAGCAGGATCAGAGTGCATATCAGCCACATCGTCAGGTTTTTCCAAAAACGAGAATTCTTCCCCGGCTGGGGTGCTCGTAATTGAAACTCTCTCGAACTTCTGTTGTCTGCTTCTTGAGTTGAACGAACGATCAATTCTTTCGCGAGGGCGTGTTGCTGCGCCGGAAAAAGGTCACCGGGCACCGGTCGGTCACGCAATCTGACGGAATGCGATGGACGGGCTTCCTCCGCGACTCTTGGAGGCAAAAGGGTTTCAACGGCCCGGCTGGATCGCCTGTGTTTTGGGAGATGCACAGAAGGTGTTTTGCTGGCAGGTTGTTGGTCGCTCTGGAAATCAACGCTTTGGTTGCTTTGGAGATTTTCCCCATGGGCGTGAAGGGTCACAACATTCATGCAGTTTGGACAGCGTACTTGCTGTCCCAGGTACGATGAATTAGCCCGGAATCGCTGGGAGCAGGTGGGGCAGCAGACGGTGATCATGGACATCGTGTACTTCCTCGATTTCCGGGTGCCCTCGATAAACGATCGTCAGCCGATGCCGGATTGAGCACAACAGCGCTATTTTTCCGACCTTGTTTGTCCCACGTTCAAAGTAACAGTTTATCTTAGAAGGGTTTGTGTCAGCGAGTCGTGAAAGGCTCTCAGGATAGGTGAAAGTGCACCAAATGACACTTGGCCGGATGAGGGAACCGGTGCTGAAAACGTTGTTTACTCGGGTTTATACCGTGCCCACCGACTGCCTCGTAGCATTACGGGACAATAATGAAATTCTGCCTATTCCGACCCGAATCAAGGATTTTACCCGGATCAATGACCTGAAATATTTTGCAGGTACCTCTTTGCCGAGAGGCCCTTTGGTTTGCTGCCAATCTGCGTCAGCCCGGAGTGAAATGTGTGGCAGGCCCGTGACCGACCGGAAATCAATGTTCCGCTAAGGATCAACGTGCGGCTAGTGAGAGATTAACGGCCCGCTGGTAAAGATCAATCCAGTCGCTCGATTTTGTTTTCAGGTTACCGACCGAACCCAATGAAAAAACTGAAGATTTGTTCATCATCAAACTGGGCTTGGGCAATGGGAAATGCGAAATCCAATGCGATTGGTGCTGGTCCCATGGCGGGCACGAAAAGTCGCATTCCGAACCCGGGTGCCACACGGTAATTTTTTGAATTGATTTCAATATTTTCTTCAACGGTACCATAGTCGACGAACACAACGCCTCTTAGCATGTCATCGGCGGTGAGTGGGAACAGGTATTCCACAGACCCCAAAAATTGAAATTCACCACCCACGGTTACCGTCCCCACGACGGGCGAAGCTCCTCGGAAGTCGAACCCGCGGATGGTAGAAAATCCACCGGCAAAGAAATTTTCAAAAATGGGGGTTTGAGCCCCCGTGACTCCCGTGCGAAGACTGAATCCCAACGTGTGTCGGCCTGAGGAGTCTGGACGTTCATGGATCAGGAAATACTGCCGAAAGTCAGCCGTCACCCGTGGATAATCGTAGGTTCCCAAGACCTGTTCGTAGCTGAATTCAAGCATGTGACCCTCCGTCGGAGCGAAGGGTATATCACGCGTATCGTGAGAAACTTTCATTCGCGTTCCAAACAAATTGCTCTTACCAAGTGCCTCATCCAATTCCGGTACACCCAGGACCTTTGGATCGTGAATGTTGACTTGCTCTGCTCGAAGAGTCATTCCTAATGAAAGGTCCGGAGTGAGACGGTACCCAAATCCTAGTCGTCCCCCCAGTCGCTCTTCATCCCAATCGAAGAAACGACGGTCGAAGTAAAATCCGCTCATGTTGAAGCTGACCTGGGTACCGAGGAGATAAGGTTCGGTGAGACTGGCGGTGTAGCGTTGAACCAGGGTGCCCGGCAACGCTTCCAGTCGGAATTGCTGTCCACTACCTCGAAAGGCCGTGCCATTGGCAACCTCTTGCCAACTGCGAGGAACGCGAAAGAGGTCAAAGTTACGCTCATCGACAACGATATTACCGATCACTCCAGCGTCCGAGTTGACACCCACACCAAACATGAAACGTCCCGTCTGGGCTTCCTGGACCAGTACGTCAATATCGGCTTCCATGTAGGGGTTGGGGCCTAGACTGGGCGACGAGAGCAGGGGTGACGGAGGTGCTAGGCTCCGACTGTCAACGGTTTCGGGGGATGAGAGCGTTTCCGAAACAGGGCCCTGCGTGTAGTTATTGGGCGGTGGGGGTGGAAGGCGTTCCGTTTGGGAAACGGCACCGATACCAACTCGTGGTGCAGCGCTGATCCCTGAGGACGGAGCGAATTGGCTTGCAGAGTTCACAGGATCTGTCAGCGGACGGGAGGCCAAGGGCGGTGTGTAGGTAGATCCACCAACACCTGTGGGTGAAGTCGGAAGGAAAGGCGATTGTCTGGAGGCTGAGTCTGTAGTGGACGAGTAATGAGGCACAGCCGTGTATTGCGGTGTATTCGAACTCCAATGTTGCGGAGTGGTAGCGTAGGGGTCTGGAGTCGAGAATTGCGTTGTCGGAAGAAGGGTTCCCTGGGAATTTGAAAGTGGCTGGCCGGAGGGAACTGTGGCGTAGCGGTGATGATTGTTGGTTCCTGGTGTCAGTTCGTTGAACCTATGACTCGTGAAATTGGAATCCTGGCCCCGAACCACGTAGGGTTGTTCAACCGTGCTTGGCTCACCCGTCACCGGCGAAGGGGGAGTAAACTGCTCGGACTGTGAAGAAAAATTTGCGCAGCCATTGAGAAACAACACCCACAGGGCTGTACTGCGAAGGACTCGATATTTCACCGTTTGCACGCTCATCGGTTGGCTGATTCTTCCACCGGCTTGACCACCACCCGCGGATGAAGCCCCCGGGACGGATCGGTTAAAAATAACTGAGACGCCTTGAGCCGGCGCTCCCAGGCTCGGATTTTCCGGATGTCAAACGGATCTCCCGGTTGAATATCCGTCCGTGTCTTAACGACAGTTGTTTTGGTATGTGGGTAGTCACCACCAATTCGCACATTGATGTTTCTAACATGCACGATCTCGCCTTCATCGACTTTGTACACCAGGTCCAGCTGACCCGGTTCTTCGAGGAAGCGGGGTTCGGCTTGCACGTCCGCAAATATGTATCCGTGACTACCGTAAATATCTTTGATGGTGGCTTGATCACGGTTCAACGTTGCTCGCACAAAAGGATCGCCTTCCTTTAGTTTCAAAAAATCCTCCAACACATTTGTGCTGAACTTCGTGCTGCCGATAAAAGACACATTTCGGACGTCATATCGTGGTCCTTCGTTGATGACAAATCTTACTGAGACCCATTTTCCCGAAGGCCCTACTTGGTACTCGCGATCAATCCGGGTGCGAAAGAACCCAAAGCTGCGGTAGTAGTCTGTCAATTTCTCGACATCAGCGTCCAATTTGTTTCGGTCAAAGCGGCCTTTGATGAACAAAAAGTAACCACGTTTTGTTTCAATTTTTGTTTTCAGACGTTGAGAGGTGGCAAAGGTGTTTCCCTCAAAAGTTGTCTTCCACACCCGCTGGAGATTGCCTTCATTAATGACGAAAACTACGTTCCGATCACCGGGTCGATTTCCTTCGGCAATGTCGACGGTTGCTCGGGGAAAGCCGCGAGATTGGTAAAACTGTTCAATCTTTTTACGGGCTTCTTCGACTGTGTAGAGGTTCAGCGATTCATTTTCTGTCAAGCCGGTTTCTTTGGCGAGCACCCGGTCTTTCATCTTCTTGTTGCCCAAATACAAAATTCGACGAATTGTCGGTCGTTCAAAGACTTCAAACGTGACGGAGACTCCTTGAGCGTTGTACTGATCGTAGGTGCGTACATCGTGAAACATGCCGGAGGACATCAAACGTCTTACGTCCGATTGAATGGCCTCGGGGTCATAGGGTCGGTCGGGACGCGTGGTGATGAATGAACGGATCTTCGTTTCCGAATGTGTCCGTTTACCAGTGATTCGGACGTCTGTAACCAATGGCGCATTCCGCGGCGCAAATACGGGACCGTGCTCGTTGATGTAATCCCGTGCAGTACGTTGCTGCGGACCCTTGAGCTGCGGCATATAGCCCCCGGGGTTGACCATCTGGGCAGAACTGGGTCCTGGCAAGTAGCCAAGCACCAGCAGTGCAGCCGCGCCCGCTGCGAGGACAACAATAGTGGCGTCAAATCGAGCGACGGGCATGGATTGAAATTCCGTGTTCAGGTTGCGAATGCAAAAATGACATGCCGGCTGCAAGAGCGACTTTTCCAACGGTGAAGAAATAGCGAAACTCTTGTTAAGGGACAAGGTGAATGTTGATGCGGCAAATAGTGGATTGTCGCTGCCGGTTAGTTCTGCAAATAGAATGGGCTGCAACCAGCTTCGAGAGCAGATAAGATTGGAAAACTCTTAGGCGACGAAAGCATTGCACTGCCAGCAAGCCAGCAAGCCGATGCGAATCCTAGGGCGGCACTTACCAGATCGCAGTGCGGGGACAAATGCGGGCAAGTTTTAAGGTGGGTGAAACCTCGCCCGACTGAAAGGAGCGTTGATCAGGTAAGGGACTGATTTCGCTGCCGGGTCGTGGCAGTTTCCAGAATTCAGCGAACCACAAAATTTACCATTCTTCCTGGAACCACGACGGTCTTGACGATTTGTTTACCCTCCAGCAGGGGGACAATTTTCTCGTCTGAACGGGCTGTTTGCTCCAAATCCTCTTTGCTGCAGTCGATGGAAACTGTCGTCCTTGATTTGAGTTTTCCGTTAATTTGCACAGGAATTTCGACACTCGATTCCATCATCATCGACTCATCATAATCAGGCCAGGATACATACGCTAAGCTCGAATCATGACCCAAGGCTTGCCACAATTCTTCTGCGATGTGAGGAGCATAAGGGGAAAGAAGCAACACGAACTGATTCATGGCTGAGCGAGGACGCTTCGGTTGCTTTGTGAAGAAATTGACAAATTCCATCATGCGGGCAATCGCTGTATTGAGATGCATCTTCTCCAGATCTTGTGTTACTGCTTTGATGGTCCGATGTAGCACGCGAGCCTGTGCTTCATCGGGATCCACGTCCTGAACAGCAGGGTTCAATTGAATTTCTTCACTGCGATCATCGATGATCATTCGCCATGCACGGTCTAGAAATCCACGTACGCCGTTGACTCCCGCCATGCTCCATGGTTTGGTCTCTTCCAACGGTCCCATAAACATTTCATAAAGGCGCAAGCTGTCGGCCCCATATTCCGTTACGATTTCATCCGGATTGACCACATTGCCACGGCTCTTGGACATCTTGTACGATCTGCTTTCGACCCGGATTTCCGGATTGTCTTTTATCACAAAGGAGTCACCTTTTTTTTCCACATGGTCGATGTCCAGTGTTACAGGTTGCACGGGTTGGCGGGATTCTTTTTGCACTTTTTGTCCCCGAGTCTCTGTTTCCAGGGACTCGGTGCTGACCCACTTTTTTGTGGAGTCCTGGTAGCCGGTAAACTCTAACTCTCCCAAAATCATGCCTTGGTTCACCAATTTTTGAAATGGTTCGGGAGTGCTGACATAGCCACGGTCGTAGAGCACCTTATGCCAGAAGCGTGCGTAGAGCAGGTGCAGTACGGCATGTTCGGCGCCACCGACATACAGGTCGACGGGCATCCATGACCTTTCTTTGGCCGGATCGACAAAAACCTGGTCATTCTGTGGATCAATAAAGCGCAGGTAATACCAGCAGGATCCCGCCCACTGTGGCATCGTGTTGGTTTCACGACGATAGCGGTGACCATTTAAGGTTACGTAAAGCCAATCGTCAGGTGCTTTTGCTAAAGGTGGAT
>CAUZBP010000016.1:0-73768 GCA_963578105.1 Planctomycetota bacterium | reverse complement strand
CATGCGCCGCCAGGAGCAAGAATCTCTTGGCAAGATCTTGATTCAGCGCCGGGCCGGGAAGTGTTTTGCTTGACGGCTGATCGGGTGGAAGCAGACTAGCAAGTGCTCTTCTACGCCCTTGTCTGGCCGTATGAAATTCAAGAGGCCGGGATCGCACCAGGTATTCCATTCAAAGGGGTCAGGTCGGCAACCTCCTGCAGCCTTGGTGGCACACGTCCATTCACTGCTGAAAATTGGTGGCAGGTGCCAAAATGAACCACACGCAAGTGAGTCCCGTTTTCTTGGGATGGCTCCTCAAGGAGATGTTGCCATCGGTGGCCAACCACTGTTGTTTCCAGCCATTTTCTGACAGGACAGGCGTAATAAAAGCCCTCCGAGTTGGCAGGTGGTCAGCAGCTCGAAGGCCCATCCAATTTTTCATGGTGATGATCAATTGACAGCGCTAGGACGAGGAGATTACGCTACCAATCTCTGCTGGTCTTCTAAAATAACGTCACGGGACTCATGGGATGTCAAATCACTGGGAGTATAGGAAACGATGAAACAATGTCTGGCTGAATTTATTGGGACTTTTTTCCTTTGTTTCGCGGGGATCGCTGCCATTCTTTCGACTCAGCAACCGTTGGAAAGCGGTGCAGGACTTGTTGGAATTGCCCTGGCTCATGGTCTGGCGGTTTCGATCGCCGTGAGTGTTTTTGGTGGTGTGTCCGGAGCTCATATCAATCCGGCGGTCACCTGCGGAATGCTTGCAACCGGCCGAATTAAACTTCCGATGGCGGTGTCCTACATTGTTTCCCAGTGCCTGGCGAGTGCCCTGGCGGCTTTTCTGTGCACGATCATCTTTGCTCCAGAAGCGGTGACGAGCGCCAACTTGGGGATCCCTTTACCGCCAGCTGCGGAAACAATGGAAGTTTCTACGTCCGTTGTTTTACTCGTCGAATTCATCCTTACGTTTCTGTTGGTAACGGCTGTTTTTGGAACAGCGGTCGACGAGCGCGGAAAAGCAGTGAAGATTGGTGGTTTTGCGATCGGGTTAACCGTCACCATGGACATTTTGGCGGGCGGAGCCGTGACGGGTGCTTCGATGAATCCGGCTCGCTCCTTTGGACCGGCCCTGATCCAAGGTCACTGGGACCTGCACTGGTGCTACTGGGTGGCACCAATAGCCGGCGCTGTTGTGGCCGCGATGATTTACCACCACCTGATTCTTTCTGATGAAGAATAATCTTTGGACTTGTTGTAAGAACGGGAGCATGGAAATGCGACGACACGTGTTGAGTGTTAGTAGGGTCTTGGTGACTGGCTGTTTTTGTTGTTTGTTGTTTGGTTGCCAGCCATCCGCCTCTGAGAAAACAGGGCCGAGTAATTCTACTTCGGCGGGTGATCTGGAAGTCAGTGGAGAAAGGGAAGCGTCGACTGCGGAAACAGGTGCCGGGGGCGATGTTCTCGTAGAAGAGCGCGTCATGGTTGTTCAGGTTCAACTGCCTTCATCCGATTTGACTGCTGGCATACCCGGTGATGGACCGTTGACGACCGCCCAGATTCAGTCCTGGATCGATGATCCTGTAAATCATGCCCCTGTTACTTTTGAGTTGCCCCTGGGACTGAACAAGGGTGTTGGTCAGGTCTACATTCCTGAAGACAATCTGCTGACCAAAGCCAAGATTGAGCTGGGACGACAGCTCTACTTTGATACGCGAATGTCAGGTGATGGTACGATTGCTTGTGCAAGCTGTCACCATCCGGACTTTGGATATGCCCGACGGGACCAATTTGGCGTCGGGATCAAAGGGCAGATGGGAAATCGCAATTCACCAGTTAGTTACAACCGTCTGTTCAGTCGTGCGCAGTTTTGGGATGGCCGGGCCGATTCTTTAGAAACCCAGGCGAAGGGTCCTATCCAAAGCCCGATTGAACACGGTTCGAATCATGAGGACGCCGTGCGCGCTATTGCGGGCGTAGAAGGATATCAAATTCAGTTTGAGAAGGTTTTCGGTTCCGGGAGCGTTAACATTGATAACATCGCTCTGGCAATTGCGTCCTTTGAACGTATGATCGTGACGGGAGCCTCGAACTTTGACTACTACGATCAGTTCAAGCCGTTTCTGGACGATTTCGATGAAGAGGATCTGGCCGAGTTGAAGGAAGATGATCCGCAGGCCTACGGCAAGTATGAGGCGGCCAAAGCAGGAGCCGAAGAACACCCGATGTCCGCATCAGCGATTCGCGGACACGCCCTGTTTTTCAGTGAGAAAGTGGGTTGTACTGCATGCCACGTGGGGGCGAATTTCACTGACGAAAAGTATCACAATTTGGGAATTGGCATGGACCAGGAGCAGCCGGACTTGGGCCGATTTTCCGAGACGAATGACGACAAAGATCGTGGTGCATTTAAAACGCCGACAATCCGCAATGTGGTGTTGAGTGCCCCTTATATGCACGATGGCAGCCAGAAGACACTAGAGGAAGTCGTCGAATGGTATGCCAAAGGTGGGCATCCTAATCCGTACCTCAGCGATAAGATCAAGAAGATCGATCTGACTGCTGAGGACAAACAAGATCTGGTGGCTTTCATGCATGCTCTGACGGGAGACTTTCCTTATGTTGAGCAGCAGCGAATCCCGGAATAGAGGCTACTAAACGTCACAGGGTGCCAAAAGAAGATGACGGCGAAGGGGATGTTTTTCTGTTCCCCCCCTCTTTCCAGTTGCAACGCTAGTCCTGTACCTTCATTTGGTCAACCAGTTGGATAACACCCGCCACACGTTGGCTGCAGTTGATCGCCAGCTGTTTTTCATAGAAGGAATTCACCACACCGCTCAAGGTCACAATTCCGTCAGTTGCGTCCACGTCCAACTGACAAAGCTTGGGACGCAAGCGGTCGGCTAGGAATCTGGACACCCGATTTCTCAGATCGGAGTCCGAATACATCATATCAGTTCCCATTTGGATGTCCTCCACGTTCTTCCTTTTCGTCCAGTGATGTGAGCGCTGTTTCGAGGTGGCGAAGCACCTGTTGTCCGCCTGACGGGATTGGTTCTTCACTGGTTTGATCTGACTCGCCACCACCCGTTTACAAGGTGCAATTGTCGTACCAAACGGCCTTCTCGAGGGACACCTTTAAAACTGCTTAAAAGGAGGCATTGGAGAAAAAAATGGCCGTTTGTCCTCGAAATCTGCCCACAATCTAGGCAGGCACCGCTGATGGGGCAGGCAGTTTAACAGTCAAATATTCACTGCTAGAAAAACATTTGTGCGGTTCCAAGCAAGTTTCCGTAGGGCGGCAGTTTACTCAAAACGACGTTTGCGACGTCGGTGAAATCCTCCTCGCAACTGTGAAAAGCTGCTGCTCACCTTTCCGTTTTTCCAGCTGGCCTTACTAGCACCCCTGGCCCTTGAATGGCGCCCGACCGGCATCTTAACGCGTTCGCGTGGTCGGACAGGGTTCGCGTCTTCGAACGCTGGCTCGTCATCTACAACTGAATCATCTTGATGTGGATTGGAAAAAAAAAGTTCGTGGGACATTTTTGTTGCTCCTGCTTCCCATTCTGCGTTCCACGCAGAGTTGTCCCAAGTTCGGTGTTGAGCGCGCAAATAACCCTCCGAATGCTTGGACTGCACTTCGGTTGGCTGTGCCTGGTTTTCATGCTTCGCTGTCCACCGGTTCTTGGAGAGATCGATGTGGGTCAATACTCGGTTATTTACGTGCGAACCCAACACCACAATGCTGTTGCCAGGAAGAATCAGTTAACCGAGCCCAGTCATAGGATATCCGAACAAGGGAGGCATACGGGTGGTGTGTCCCTTGTTCGCGTGCGATCTTCCTCAACCAAACAAAAAAACATGGCCCTTCGCTTCGATCGCTAAATTCTAACCCGCGAGCGATGTCTTGGGCAACACGCCTTGATGAGAAAAAAGGCGAATGACACCCAAGTTGTTCTTCCCATAAACAACTCCAAAACAAATGTGAGTTGTAGCATTTGGCGCCTCGATGAGAAAACACCGAATGTGTTTTTGGGAAGATGCGTCATGCTTTGGCGAGTTGGGCTGTTGTGGTTTGGTGGAGAGTGACGCGTTTGCGTGATTCCGGATTGTCGACATCCCCTCTCAAGCGGTTGATTGCCCGATTCTGTTTTGTCGAAGTTGTTTAAAAATTTCTTAAATGTTGTGCCGGTTTTGTCTTCCCCGATTGCTCATCGAAGTAAACAAAAAACGGTCTTGCCCGAGCCTCATCTGTTAAGTTTGCGATGTTCGTCCCGTCGTCATGACGGACCCCTGTTCCTATCCGAGGTATCCGGGGTGCAGGCGGAGAGTTGTGGAGTGTCTGATGACTGCCGGCAAGATGGTTCGGATTGTCAGTATCGACGTCAGATGTTTGCAAGTAGGCCGGGTTGTAAACGACTTGGTGAGGTATTCACTTCACTGGCCCGCCTGCTTTATGGTCTGGTCCGAATCCAATACACTTATGTGCTGCCGGAATCCATTGTCGCAATTGGGCCGTCATGATCCACACAGGAGATTTCACTTGTCTCAATACATCGTGAACCGCCAGGATTGTTCGCGCCACAACATTTTTCCGGGTGTCGACATTTTTACGACTTTCGGTGACAATCTGATGCTTTCCCTCGTCGAATTTGAATCCCATGCGGTTGTGGAACCGCACAGTCATCCGCATGAACAGATGGGCCTGCTCTTGGAAGGAGAATTGACGTTCATCATTGGTGATGAGAAAGCGATCCTTCAGCCCGGACAGATGTGGCGGATCCCCGGTGGTGTTGTTCACAGTGCGATTGCTGGAGACCAACCGGTGAAAGCTTTGGACGTGTTTTGTCCGATCCGAGAAGATTACAAGTGATGACAGCCTGCCTTCACATGTGTCCATGATGTATAGAGCATGCGGCACGTCCGAGGAGGGTCCACAGATCTTCCGTTGCAACAAGCAGAGCATCCGTTGCAACAAGCAGAGCATCCGTTGCAACAAGCAGAGAAAGTGTAGAAGTTTTTCGGATTCCACACGAGTGTTCCAGTGTGGCGAACGGTGTGTTCCGACTTGGAGGGTGCCGGTCAGAAAGCCGTTGCTGTCAACTGGTTTTAGACAGCAAACCTCGTAGGGTGCTGCTCGGACTCGTGTCAGGTTGGGAAAGTCTGGCTATCCGCCTCCCACAGGCGGAATGACAGAAAACTCGTCCCCGTCGGCAAGCTGACGACTACGATCTCGCTCGAACGAACCGTTAATCGTTATTACCTGGACAAGTTCGCTGGGAATATCTAGCGCGGCGAGCACTTCTTCAACAGTCGTCGAATCTGCCAACGTAAGAGTACTGTCGGGCGGAGTCTTGTCCTTGAGAAACCCCATCAGTTTAACAGTGATCTGCATGGCCAATGAATTCCTGGCGGGTTCTGTACTACATCGTTTCCATGAAAGTTGCGTGAGCGGCACTAACTTTCGCTTTGGGCGTTGCACCGTCAAAGTGGAATCCGCGTGGACGTGAAGCCTGGCCAGTGAGCGTTACACCGATTAGCTTTTGTGCCACACCAGCGCCAATATAAGCTCGGCGGATGTCAAAAGGGTTTTCTTCCAGAAATGCTTTCCATTTGCCTAGCGACGTGTTGGTTTGCAGGATTCCTTTGACCATCCCAATGTCCGTCAACATGCCCACATCATTGGCACAACCGGTGAAGATTGCGCCCGTGATCCGATCACCAGTCCAGAGGAGCTTGCGGTAGATATTTTCATCCGAGTTGTGGATCGTCATGTTGTGAGCTTGGGAATCGTTCCAGTTTCCAAAACTTACCGTTTGCAGGCCACACACGTCTGCGACATTCATCAGCAAGCTACCGGGATAATGTACTTCGTGACCGGCCATATTTGCGCCCGCGACGCGTCCATGATCGACCGCGGTCGTCTGGATGGCGTGGACTTGGGGCTGATCGTTGTACAGGGTCGGTCCTTGCGCGACGTCTCCAGCCGCGTAAATGTTGGGAAAGTTCGTCTGCATTTGATCATTGACCAGGATGGCCTGGTCAGTTTCAATTCCACTGTTTTCAACTAGTCCGAGGTTGGCTTGAATGCCGGTTGCCAGGATCGCCATGTCGGCGGAAAGCTGGGTGCCGTTTTCGAGTTCGACCGTTTTGCTGCCCCCGTCCGCCTCCTGGATTTCCTGTACACTGACTCCCGTATGGACATCGATTCCCAGCTTCGAAAGATGTGCTTCGACACAACTGGCCCCATCTCGATCGAGCATGCGTGGCAACACTTGAGATTCCCGCTCGATGACCGTCAGGTCCCAATGTCGCTTGAACATGGCGTTGAGAACGATAAATCCGATGAATCCCGCACCGACCAGTACGACACGAGGTTTTTCGAGGCTGGCAGTCGCGTCAAGGACTGACTGGGTATGAGCCAGGGACCACAACGGCTGAACTCCGGGTAAATCCGTTCCTGGGATGGGCGGGTTGACGGGAGATGATCCTGTCGCAATGAGTAGCTTCTCGAACTCTAATTGGCTGCCGTCATCCAGCGTGATTGAGTTGTTGGCCGGGTCAACTTGGGAAACTCGAGTTCCGATACGAGCATCAACGTTGAGTTTCTGGAAATAGGCATCGTCTGCCGTATGAGTATGTTTTTCAGAGATCTTGCCGGCCAACCAATAGGGCAGCGCCATACGGGAGTGGGCCGGTTCGTCAGAAATCAGAATGATAGAAGGTTCATTCCCACCGAATTCTCGAATCGATTCGATGGCATTCGTTGCCGCAGGCCCACCGCCGATGATGATATGTTGGGTTGCCATGGTCTTTCACTTCCGTCGAGGATCATTTGACTTGAGGAATTGCCAATCAGTTCAAGGTTGGGTCCAATATGCCGAGCCATCGGCCTACACAACCCACAGCGTCCCGAATGATCAGGAACCGTTTCCGTTTTCCGCAGCACTCAGATGGTTGGTTTCAACTTTTTGAGACCAATCGCCAAACCAGTTGCCGGGCTGCTCGTCTTCTTCATAAAGAATTGCATTGGTCGGACAAGTCGTGGCACAGGCCGGTTCACCTCCACAAAGATTACATTTGACTGCTGTGTCCGTTTCTGGTGTGGTAAATACGGTACCAAACGGGCAGGCAATGGTACACAAATGGCATCCCACGCAGAGCGAATCATTGATCACCTTGGCACCAAGTGCGTCGTCAATTCCAATCGCATTAACAGGGCAGGCTGTCATACACCACGCCTCTTCACATTGGAGACACGTGTAAGGGGCGTAGCTGGCTTCTTCGTCGAACACGTTGACACGAATGAGGCTTTGGGAGGGTTGAAACGTCCCTGTTTGCACCCATGAACACGCCAATTCACACTGCATACATCCAGTGCACTCTTGTGGTACGATTTTCAGCATCTTGACCATAGCCATCTCCTGGAGCAGGACCGTTTTCGCGGCATTACCTGGGCCCCACTATACCAGATTGGCGAAATCCTTGAAGTAGACGCTTAGGGCAGGGCGGTAGCCTAGGAATTCCGGGTTTCCGTGGACTGTCCCGGCTCACTGCAGAGTTCGACGTAATAACCGTCCGGGTCGACGACAAAGATCTGGTAGGCACCGTCCGGACGGACTTTACGAGGCATCGTTTGCACACTGGCGGATTGTAGGTGTTTTTCCCAGGCCCCGATGTTATCAACCAGCAGGGCAAAGTGATTTCCTCGGTTTCGTGAATCGGTCTGCCCCTGGTGGCCACCGATCAAGTGCAACTCTTGGTCGAGTCCGAGTCGAAACCAAGCTCCCGGGAAGGTAAATGGGGGTCGTGGAATGGGCTCCAACAGCAGGATTTCTCGGTAGAACCGGCAGCTGCGTTCGACATCCTCCACGTGAAGGGCAACATGGTTCAGTTGAGTCGACTTCATGTTAGCCCACTTTCCCAGCAAAAATTAGATTTCGTGCTTACTTCAAGTTGCAATTGCCACGTGTAGGCCGCCGCCATGCTGGCTTGTGGGGCGACAGGGTGAGCTGGGCGAATTTTCCGGTCGCTCGCGCTTCTCAGATTTGGCGTTCGAAGTGGGGAACTCGAAACCCAGTTTGAGCCGGAGCCAAGACCACACCAGAGATTACCAATGAAGATCTTCGTTTAGACCTGGAGACTGCGTGGGGACAATTCCACGAAATTTGTTTACAAGGTCCTTTGATCGGGTGAATGTGTTCATGAAACGGTGGCCAGCGCAAAATTTTTGTGTGTCATCGAAATGGCAAAACTCAGAGCAGTTTTCATGTCACTCGGGTCCGCAAGGTTCTTACCAGCAATGTCGAAAGCCGTACCATGATCCACAGACGTGCGAATGATGGGCAAGCCCAGGGTGACATTTACCGTGTGTTCAAAGTCCAACAGTTTCATGGGAACATGTCCCTGGTCATGATACATGGCTACCAACAGGTCATACTTGCCACGCACCGCCTGCATGAACAAGGTGTCTGCCGGATAAGGCCCTTCACAATTGATGCCTTCGTTTTGCGCGATACCAATGGCGGGCAAAATGGTCAAAATTTCCTCGTCACCAAACATGCCGTTTTCACCCGCGTGAGGATTCATGCCACATACCCCAATCCGAGGTTCCGATTGACGCAGTGCCATGTAGGCCGCATGTCCGAGCCGAATTGTCTGCAATACCCGATGGCGGCTGATACGTGTCGCGTCGGCCAGACTGCAATGGGTTGAGACATGGACAACACTCAGTTGATCGTTAACCAGTAGCATTCGTGATTCTTTAACACCACACAGGTCGGCAATGTATTCTGTGTGCCCGCAAAACTTCATCCCAGTGAGTGCTACGGCTTCCTTACTGAGTGGTGCTGTTACGATGGCATCTGCCCGCTGGGACAAACATAGCTCCGCGGCCAGACGGACATAACCAATCGCCGCCATTCCGCAAGCGGCGTCCACCTGTCCCATGGCAACCGGACCGTTGGTCAGTTGTTGCGTGTCCCACACCACAACGCTTTCTCTGGGCGGAATGTCGGCAGGGTCATCGACGAACAAATCAGGTGAAAATCCGCACTGCCGAGCCTGATCACGGAGAATTGGTCCATCGCCCACGATAATCCAATGAGCGAGGCTTCTGACCTGTGGATCAGATAAGGCTTTGAGTGTCACTTCAGGCCCGATCCCTGCGGGGTCACCGATAGAAATTGCAATGGTGGGAAGATGAGAGTGCTTCATGTTTTTACGGTGATTTAACCTTTTTGGATCAGATTTTGAACGATTGGCTCCTGGGATTTGGGTCTCCCTGACCCGTCGCGAGAGCCAGCGTGTTCTTCGGCTGTAGATTTGAAATCATCTCAGGAGCCACCATTATCGCAGAATACCATGTACGTCTGCTAGGTGGCAAATGTGCTGAAGGATTTCGTGTCCTGCACGTGACAATTGCCCCCCCGGGTTCCATGGAAAATGTAATTTGCAAATCCCCGGTGGGTGGTAAAATGAGGGGGAATCTCAGCGGTCCGATTTCCCGCCAGCGGAGAATTTAAAAGGTGCTCGGGTTGTTTTTCCCGCTCAACTTCGGTCGTTTGGCCGCGAACACCGAACCGAAAACTTCTTGGTGCGGCAGTCGCCGGCCGACTCGCTACGGTTGCCACTTGCTTCTGCTGGCCGGGTCCGCATTTGCACCGTCTGCAGTTTTCAATTGCTGCAGGGGACCGCTAAGATGGTATCCAAATGCGTATTCTTATTGTGACACCCACGGCTGCAGATTCACGATCTGGAAATAGGATCACTGCCACTCGATGGGCCGGGATCTTGCGCAAACTCGGACATCGTGTTCAGGTCCGCTCCTGCTTTTCAGGCGAATTGGCCGATTGTCTGATTGCGTTGCATGCGCTTCGTTCTGCTTCTTCGGTGCGTCGATTTCATGCTGTGTGCGGTTCCAAGCCCATCGTACTCGCCTTGACGGGTACTGACTTATACCGTGACATCAAAAGCAAATCAGCAGCCCGACGTTCACTGCAACTGGCAACACGTCTGGTCGTGTTACAGGAGGACGCTTTTCACTGGATACCAGGTTCGTTTCAGAGAAAGGCCGTCGTTATTTATCAATCGGCCATAGCGCCCCGATCGCGAGCCGTGTCTCGAAAACGTTTTTTTGACGTTGCCGTTGTGGGACATCTGCGCGCCGTCAAAGATCCCTTTCGAGCGGCGATCGCGGCCCGCCGATTACCGTCCCATTCTCGCATTCGTATCGTTCACTGCGGCGCTGCCCTTTCAGAAGCCGTGCGAGGCCGGGCGCTGCGGGAAATGCGAAGCAACGCACGTTACCAATGGTTGGGTAACCTGACGCATGGTCGCGCTTTGCGACTGTTGGCCCGCAGCCGTCTGCTGGTCAGTAGCTCTCGCATTGAGGGAGCCTCGAACACCATTGGGGAAGCGCTCGCGACACATGTGCCAGTCGTTTCGTCACAAATATCTGGTGCAGTTGGCATGTTGGGCCGAGACTACCAGGGCTTCTTTGACTATCGGGACACGGTTGGTCTCAGGCAGTTATTGTTGCGTGCCGAGACGGACACCGGGTTTTATGAAGCACTTCAGGAGCAGTGTCGTCAACGTGCTCCGCTGGTGGAGCCGCAGCGAGAGTTGCAGGAGTGGACCACCCTGCTACGAGAGTTGAAGACTGGCTGACGAAAGAACTTCCCCCGGGAGGGAGCCATCGGCAGATGGCGTTTCCGGGCCAGTCTTCCCAACCGGGTTATCGGAAAATTCCAACTTGTGATACGAGTGTTTCTTGCTGCAGGCCCAGACGGCGGCAGCAAGTTTTCCAGGGTGTTTTAGACACTCCTGGGGATCCGACGATTGACAAACCGGGGGGCCATGAACACATGGTGGATTGAACCTCACTGTTTATCTGGAAGTGTTACTGCCAGTTTGACACCAAACTCGTCTCAGCCAGGCAGGGGCTTGGTTTGTGAGCACCCTGTTTCCTGTACAAGCGGTTTCTCAAGCAGTTCACTGCGGCGAATGTGCACATCGGCCGGTGCCTCGATGCCAACTCGCACCACATTTCCTTTCAGACGCAGGATTCGGACGGTAACCCGATTGCCGATGACGATGGATTCGTCTTTTTTTCTTGTCAGTACGAGCATCAGAAGTCCTCCTTGAGTGAAGATGGGGGTCAGGAACAGTTCTCTCCGTAGCGAAGGCCTGTCGTTCGCTGTGAACAGACCACCAGTAGGAGAAGCGGTCAGTGCACGCTGACGAAGATAGAACCACGGTCTTTGCGGCACTCTTGTCGGTGCCACTGGGGAGGACTCTTGCCACCTCAAGTGTTTTGCTAGCACCCCGGGGTAAAACTACGGAAACAGGTGCTCTGTTTGTTTCACATACCCCAGGCTTGACGACGTGGAAATATTTCATGTTGATGTCGCTTCAAAAAAGCGGTTTCAAAGGCCGATTCTTCGTTCGCCATGGGTATTCTCTCAGAGGCGAATGACACCTCTGGTCCCGCGAAAAAAAATGTTTGCTGAGGATTTTTGGACGGGCGAACTAAGATTCTGGTAACCGAGGAGGAATGGATCTCTGTTAGACAGTTTCTACAACGGATAAAGTCACTCTGGCCTATCGGTCTCTTGGAGATAGTCAGGTTGGCAAGTCTGTTTTGGTCCGTTGGCGCGTTTTTGACGACAGGGGGTTAGAACTGATACCGGCCCTGAAGGCCTGCCGAAGAACAACTAGCTGGGTAGCCAGTTTCACGGCAGCAGGTTTACCTGGTCTGGTATGCGACGATGGTTTAATGGAAACGCCTCATCGGAGCATGTCACGTTGTCCCCTTCTGCCGAGGCCGGTCAACTTGTGTCACTGTCTCACCCTTGTCGATACAAAAGGTTGTAGAGGCTCAACAGGGGTGCCAGTTGGTTGCTTGATACGGTCTGCCTTTGTTTGTCACTTGAGCTAGAATGGGAACAGTCACCGACCGCACCAGATTTGACATTCAGGGCCGATGAACCAGAAATCGAACAAGCCGCCAAAAGACGTTGTTGGCCGGGCTAGAAAAACAAGGCCGTCAACCAAGGAGAACCTGGTTTCCCGGGTCCTGCCGGAACCATTTTCCAACGCGTCGATTATTTTCTCGGTTCTGCTGGCGGTTGTAATATTTTCCGTCTATGCACAGGTCCTGGAATTCGAGTTCCTCGTTTGTGACGACGATGCCTACGTCACCAAGAACGCTGTTGTGTTAGAGGGTTTGACCTGGCGCGGAGTTGTCTGGGCGTTTTCCGGACCGCATGCAGGAAACTACCACCCGTTGACCTGGTTGTCTCACATGCTGGACGTCCAGTTGTTTGGGACTAACCCGGGCGGTCATCATGCCGTCAATGTACTGTTTCATGCTGCTACCTCGGTCGTGTTGTTCTGGGCATTGCGGCAAATAGCAGGTTCTTTCTGGCCGCCGCTGGTGGTTGCTTTTGTGTTTGCACTGCATCCATTGCGAGTCGAGTCGGTGGCCTGGGTGGCCGAACGCAAGGACGTTCTCAGTGCGTTTTTTGGGATACTGACTTTGCTTTTCTATGGCTGGTATGCGCGCTGTCAGGGTTGGCGTGCTTGCTGGCCTTACGTGGGGATGTTACTTGCCTTTGGCTGTGGATTGCTCAGCAAGTCAATGATCGTGACGTTGCCCTGCGTGTTGATGTTGCTGGACTACTGGCCCTGTCAGCGATTGGGGCCGGGATCAACCGGCAACAGCGAATCAGAAACCAGGTATCCTCCAAGGCGGTGGTACTTTCTGCTGGCAGAAAAAATCCCTTTGGGGGTGATCGCGGTCTGGTTTTGCCACAAGGCGATTCAGGGACAATCAGCATTTGGCGCTTTGAATTCGCTGGAAGCAATTCCTATGCAGGGAAGGATGCTTAACGCCCTGGTGAGTTTTGTCGCTTACATCCAAGATACGCTGTGTCCCACTCGCCTGGCAATCTTTTACCCGCATCCGATTGTGCTGGAGAAGAGAATTCCCCACGAGCTCTATTTGCAGGCCGTGGTGGCAGGAATGGTGTTGTTAGCGATCACCTTACCGGCGCTCTTTTTCTGGCGGCGGCGCCCTTACTGGCTGGTGGGTTGGTGCTGGTACCTGGGCACACTGATGCCCGTGATTGGCATTGTGCAAGTGGGAACGCAAGCGCGGGCAGATCGGTATACCTACCTTCCCTCCATCGGCCTCTATATTCTTTTTGTGTGGGGTGGCTCTGAACTTTGTCAGCGTTGGAATCGTTCAAAAATTCCGGCGGTAATACTGACGAGCCTGATTTTAACAGGATTGTCGGTAGCGACCTGGTTTCAGGCTGCTTACTGGAGAGACAGCCTCACACTGTTTGAGCATGCCAAACGTGTGACGGATCGAAACTACTTTGCCTGTAATCATATCGGGGTGGCCTACGAACAACTTAAAAAACCGGAGCAGGCCAAATTGGCTTTCGAAGAGTCAATTCGTATCATGAAGGACTACGATTTCGGAAATAACAATCTTGGTATCTACTATGCGGACAAAGGTGACGTCAAAAGGGCTCAATCTCATTTTGAAAGGGCGATTCTTACGAATCCGCGATATGTTGACGCGCTGAGTAATTTGGGTGTGATTTACGCCAGGCAAGGCCGCCTTGAAGAAGCAGAAAAGATGCAGCTTCAAGCCCTGGAAATCGTACCAAACAGGGCGAATAGTTATTTCAATTTGGGGGTTGTGTACATCAAGCAGAAGCGTTGGAAGGATGCCGTTGCTTGCTACCAGCGAGCACTACAATTGAATCCCGATTTAACGGCCTCCCATTTGTCCCTGGGGATTGCGTATTTCAATTTAGAGCGTGGAGATCTGGCGGAGGAGCATCTCGAACAGGCGACAGTGGCCGCTCCCGACGATCCGGTGCCCCTGCTGGGTCTCGGCGAACTCTACCTACATCAGAAAGATTTTGACCGCGCCGAGCAGTACTTTGTTAAAGTACTACAACTGGATCCCCGGAATGTGGCAGCTCAGAAGTACCTGCAAGAGGTGCGCCATCTTCGGGCCACGCAACAAGGCGGGTGAAACCGACCGTTTGATGGGAATTGTCAGTTGGCTTCCGTGCAGATTGGTCGAGAATCCCGATCAAGCGGCCTGCGCACCAGGCAGCGCCTTGGCGGAGGGGTATGCGAATCCTGTCTGGGCGTCATTCCAGCGACTCAAGCATACCGAGACAAGATGACCACCAAAGGCCAGTGAGAGTTTCAGGGCATGTTGGAATCGATTTTCACGTCCTACTAATGGCACCCCGTCGAAGTGGCATTCGGGATCCGGATTTGTGAGGTTGATGGTGGGCGGGGCAAATCCATCTCGCATGGCAAGCGTGGTGATTGCAAGTTCCACGCATCCGGCAGCATTCAGCAGATGACCGTGCATGGATTTTGTCGCGCTCACACAGTAGGAAGAGGTGTCGGAACCGAGGACGTTATGAATTCCGCGCATTTCAACTTTGTCATTTTGTTCCGTGGCGGTGCCATGCGCACTGACGTATCCAATGTCTCGGGGTTCCAGCCCGGCTTCGCCGAGCGTGTCCTGAATCAAACGTGTCAGTGTCGAGGCCTTTTCGTCGAGACCGGTAATGTGGTGGGCTTCCGGGAGACACCGGCAGCTGTCGATTTGCGCGTAGATCTTCGCCCCTCGTTTCAAGGCGTGTCCTAATCGTTCCACCACGAACATGGCTGCACCTTCACCCAGTACAAAACCCCTTCGCTGGCTATCAAAGGGTCGGCAGGCTTGTTCAGGCGCTTCGTCATAAGCCAGGACGCCCATCCGATGAAAACCTGCGGCCAGCATTCTGGAAACCGCTTCCCCGCTTCCGACCAGGGCCGCATCACACTGGCCGTCACGCAGAGACCGTGTGGCGGACAATATTTCAATCAGACCACTTGCGCAGGCAGTCGAATGAGACATGTTGGGTCCAAACAGTCCATGCTTCTGCATCACATGACTGTGGGCCACGTGGGGCATGAATTGGTCATACCATTTGATGTCGCTGTCCCGGTCGTCAAGCGTGGCGGCATCCGGATCAAGCGTACCGCGATCGTCGGGCATGCAGGCGCTGATCCAACAGCCCATGTTGCTGCGGTCGACTTGGTCCCCTGCGAGTCTGGCGTCATGAAGTGCTTCGCTGGCAGCGATATCGCAGAGATGAAGTACCTTCAGTGAGCGAGTAGGTGTTCCTTCCAGATCGACAGTCGCGGCAAGCAACATTCCATCGGGAAGACCGTCAATGCCCATCAACGGACGAACTCCGCTGAATCCCTGACGGACAGCAGCCCAGACCGATTGAGAGTCACTACCCAATGAAGTGATCAGTCCCACGCCAGTGATTACCAGTGGTTCACCCAAAACGTTTCCCTTATCCAAACCAGTTCTTTCAGCACGCTTCTGCTGCGGAAAAATATCCTGCAGCCCCTGGCACCCGCAGTACGCTCCGTGCAGCCATGACAAAGGGCTTCGTAAATAAGTGTAACTCGACAATTCTTCCAGGCGAGTTTTGGAAATCGAAGTCCAGAACGGTGAATGACAGCAGGGCTATAAACCGGTTGTCGGCGGGCGGAGTATGCGCTGTCTGGCTCAGCGGATTTTCCGCTGCTGCAAAATGGTTTTATCTGATCGCAGGTGAAAAGTAGAGTTTCCCCAAAATGGACGAATGGGGGGCTCCGAGTTGCGCAGGTGGGTTTGCCTTGCAGTTCTCGAAAAAAATTTCAGAGTAGCCGGCAGTTTTTCCGGAGCTACTTGTTCCCGGTGGATGCGCCGGTGAGGCGATCCTTTATCCAAACTTGGCAACGGACTGCAGGACTGATTGCCACTTGCAGAGCGGTCTGCGATTCTTAAAGAGTTGATACCAAGTGAATTGTGCCGTCGGATGTATTTGCCAACGTCATCCACCGGCTGACCGGAGGTCTACTTGTGGCGTCCACCTGTTTGTCGCGGACGGCCAGCCGTCCTTTTGTTTGATATCAACTTCATGTTGCGACATAGCGATGAAAACGCCACAATATTTAGTTCGGTGTGGCGGCGGCCTCAAGAGATTTGACGGCTCCCGTTTTCCAGTCAGTTCAACAAAATGACGATGCAACAATCAGGCACCTGGTACCGAATGGATGGGTTGAAATTTTCCATTCATTTGAAGTTGGCACATCCCGAGTCCAAGCAGGGTCTGGTTCTCCCATCTCGGAATCTGCCGACCCTGTCGCTGGGAATCGCAGGTGTGCCAGGCGGTCGGTTGTCCCTTCTGTGGCAGGGTGTTGTTAGGGTGCTTGCGGTGGTCTGCGTGATTTCCCAAGGTACTTCGAGTCGGATCGAGACATGAACAAAACGTTGGATGAAAAACTAGTGCGGTTACAAGCCGACTCGAGTTGCCAGGATTTTATTCTTTGTGATGCCAAGGACCCGGACCTCGGTGCTGGTCTGGCTGCAGCGGGATTGGATCACACCCGAGGCAGTGCTCCAAATAGGTTTCGCTCGATGGGTCAACTGCGTGATAGCATTCGTGAGGTGACCCGCCAGGGGCTGGTGGACATCATGTTGATGAGTCCCAGTACCAGTGAGGTGCTGACGATGGAAGAACGGATGTTTGACAACAGTCCGGTTACGCCTGCGGCACGGGCCAACGACACGACAGATGTCTGGTGCGGTTTCAGTGGCAGTTACGCCGATCAACCGGCCCTGCCGTTTGCAACAACCACGATCGACCATTTGATGTGTGGTTGCTATCCGGGGGCTGCAAGCGGTCGCGGTCGTGGAGTGAACTTGGCCTTGTTTTCTATGACGTTCAACAATTGCCCTCACATTGATCGGGCAATGCTTGAATCTTACAAGGCGTTTCGATTGGAAGCGGAGGCAAAAGGACTGCGACACATTCTCGAAGTCTTTTCGCCGAATGCGCCTGTCGAGGCGGTCGCGGACGTACCTCGCTTCGTGAATGACTGCATTGTACGATCCCTTGCGGGAGTCACGAAAGCTGCACGACCGATACTGTTGAAAATACCTTACTTTGGTCGATCTGCAATGGAAGCCCTGGTGCATTTCGACTCGTCCATTCCGATCGGCATCCTGGGCGGTTCGGCGGGAACCACTTGCGACGCTTTCCACATGTTGCGGGAAGCTAAAAACAGCGGCGCGCGGGCAGCCTTCTATGGCAGAAAAATCAACCATGCAGAAGATCAGCTCACTTTTGTGCACTACCTGCGTGCGATTGCCGATGAACAGATCGATCCGTTAGAAGCCGTACGCGCCTATCACGCGGAGTTGGAGCAGTCAGGTATTCCAACCTTTCGCACGTTGGACGAGGATCTGCAGAGAACCCAGGTATAAACATCCGGAGTACCCCTGCGGAATTGTCATTACCCGGACGACAACGAAAGGGTGAATGAGGGGATTCGAACCCCCGACCCCTAGAACCACAATCTAGTGCTCTAACCAACTGAGCTACATCCACCGTGCACAGCATTTGCTGTCGGTGCTTACAGCAAGGTCCCTCAATTTAGTCGACACCTCCGGCGACGACAAGGGTAGCGTTTTCCCATGGTCAGCGGCCCCGGCTCAGAAGGGAAATTGTTCGTCGATTTTGGCAGCGGACAACTCGACAAGAAAAGTTCCCAGGCGTTCGACCAGGACTTCCACCAGACGCTCGCCTTTTTCTTTCGTTGCGGCGTGTGGATTGCCCGCACCGCTATTGGTGGTAAGCAGATGCCAGGGTCGAGTCAATTCGACCCAGCCTTGATTCAGGGCTTCGAACCGCATTTTGGATTTTTCCCCTTCGTCGGCTGTCAACTCGCCATCTGCCTGGCGCGCAACCAGGTGCGGGGCGTAAGCCAGCATGAAGGAAGTTTCCATCTCGCCCGCGTGATCTTCGGTCGCATCGAAGATCTCTGCATAGACATCGAGAATTGCCGTGTACCAGTTACAAAGAAAAATTTGGGACCGTGTTTTCCCGTGAAGTTCACGCAACAGAGGCTTGAGTTCGTTTCCACCGTGGCTGTTGAGCAGTAAGATCTTGTGAATATCATTTTCATTCAGTGACTCGATGAGATCGGAAAGCAACGTGTAAAGTGTCGACGGGTTCACGTTCATCGCCAGTGGCAAGCGGCGCATGTTGGTTTCTGTGCCGTAGGGTACGGTGGGCAGGAGAATGACCTGCGCTCCTTTTTGAAAAGCAGCCTCGCAAATCTTTTCACCCAGGATTGTGCCTTCGATGGTATCCGTACCGTAAGGCAGGTGTAGATTGTGCGGTTCCGTCGCACCCAGCGGTAGGACTGCTACCTCATAAGAAGTTTGTTTTGTGATACTGTAATTGGTTTCTTCAAGTTTCCAGGGCCTCACGTCAGCACCTCATGGATGATTGATACGCAGTGATGGTAACGCGTCGCTCAGCAGTTGCAACCCTTCTGTGGTGATCCGAGTCCGGGCTACGTGCAACTGTTGCAGACTCTTCAGCCCGGTAAGAAACACTAATCCCTCGTTGGTCACTGGAGTCCCCGAGAGCCAGAGAATTTTGAGCTTGTCCAGGTTTTTTAAATGTCGGAGTCCGTTGTCGGAAATTCGCGTTGCGGAGAGATCCAGTTCTTCCAGGTGATGTAGGTTTCCGATGACTTTCAACGCTTGGTCGGTAATTGCCGTGCCATCCAGATTGAGGTCCCGAAGTTGGTTGGCGCCATCCAGGCGCTGCAGGCCGATGTCCGTGACGGCCGTTCGACCAAGCAGAAGTCGGTACATTCCCTGCGGTTCAGTAATATCAAGTAAGTCTGCATCGTCAACATCAAGGAACTGGCGATACCCTGCGTCCAAAGCGGCATAGGATTGACCACAGAATTGCGCAAGAGTCGAGGGCTGGTCAAGGCGGTTGTAGACAGTCCGGATGAAATCGACTAACGAGTTTCGATAATGTCCGGCCTCCCCGTCCATCAGAAAGTGTGTCAATCCGGCCGCCTGGCTGTAAAACAGACGGATTCGATCATCAGTCTGAAGTTCGATTCTTCCGAGTGAAACCAGTTGTTCAAGCGGCACAAAGAAGTTTCCGCACAACACGTTGTGCCGCGCATACTGCAGACGCCCGGATTCGACGCCGCCCACAGTCAGGAAGTCGGCGTGTTGCTGGATCGACTCCATATAAAGCGCAATACCCTCGATGATCCAGAAATTGTGTCTCAGGCCCACTTCATCTCGAGTCGCGTGGCGGCCGCGATGCGATTCGTGAAACAGTTGGTGTGTTGCTTCGTGATACAAAGTCTTGTCACCGTCTCGCGAACCCGCATAAAAATAGGCTGTCCTTTGTCGGCCCAGGTAGATTCCCAAGGTGAGTTCAATTTTAGGTTGGTATTTTTTCAGCTCGCGAACGTACTCGCTCTGGTCACGAAAAAACACGACTTTAAATTTTCTCCGGGGAGCCAGTTCGATGTTGTCACCACGTATCCGTCGAGCAAGGATTTCGTTGGTGGTATAGAAACCGACGAACAGTTGACGCCAGATCGTGTACAGATTCTCCAGTTGGCGACCCAACGCGACGCCTGTCTCGAGGCTGTGGTTGGTTTTGACGAGGTAATGTTCCGTTTCAATTCGCCAGCCTTGACTGATTGAGGCCCTCCTGCGCTGTTCCTGATCGGCCGAGATCCAGCGATTCCGAAAATATCTTTCCCCCGCTTCATAACGAGCGACATGTTCGGACGGGAGCCAGCCGAATTGTGGATGATCCACGTTGTCGTTGTCGATTAGCCTGGCAGCAAAGGGGGTCCGCCACAAACCATCGATCTGTACGTATCCGAGAATACGTCGAGCATCGGCATGGTCGGGGTTTTGTCGAAGCACTTCGTAAAGCAAGCGAAAGGCTTCGAAAGCTTGTTCCCGGATCAGCGACTGCTGAATCAGCTGGAAAAGTTGCGCAGCGTATTGGCGACGAAGTTGCAGGAACCTCTCATGCCACTCACCACGTGCAGAAGTGGTCTCCGCTGCCAGCGGTCTCGGTGGTGTCGAGGCAGGAGGAAAAAAATATTGTCGATTCGGATCGCGATGAATTAACCAGTTACGGGTGGTCCGTGCTGCTACGAGCAGTCCCTGATCCTGGCATCGATCGGCCAGTTGTAAAAGGTTTTGTTTAAACTCCTGTTCCAGCTCAAATGGATCCAGGGTCGTTTTGTTTTTCGCAAAGACGGGAAATTGCAAAAAAAGTGTGCATGAGCAGCAGACGAAAAAAAAACGAAGTGCCGGCAAACATCGGTATTGCACCACAGCACGGGTTGAGCGCGCACTTGCCATCATGCTCTTCACTATTCTCGGCGGGACAGGAATTCCCTAGATGATCCGACGAAACCGTTGACTCAATCTTATCCTACTTTTTACAGGCCGCTGGAAGAGAATGGATTCCGCAATGTTGCTTTATCGACAGCTGCCGATTTTTAGGCCGAATTTTCGGCAAATGCCGAATCGAACGCTCGCTCACTGGGTGGAAAGTCCCACTTGCGGACATTTTCACAGGCTTCACGGGCTCCATGATCGCGGTCCATGCGGCCGTCTTCCCATTCGACGCTGAGCGGTCCGGAATACTCGATATCGTTCAGAGCCCGGATGATCTCCTCGAAGTTCACTCCTCCACGGCCCGGAGAACGGAAATCCCAGCCGCGTCGCGGATCACCGAAATTGTAGTGACTCGCAAGGATGCCTGTCTTGCCATCCAGTGTGACAACGGCATCTTTGATATGGGCGTGATAGATGCGATCGGGAAACGCGCGAATGAACTCGACCGGATCGACACCCTGCCAAATCAAGTGACTGGGGTCGAAGTTGAATCCGAACTCATCGCGGCGATCCAAAGCATCCAGGGCCCGCCCAGCGCTATAGAGATCGAAGGCGATTTCAGTCGGATGTACTTCCAGGGCGAATTTCACGCCACATTCAGCAAAGACATCCAAAATAGGGTTCCAGGTGTCTGCAAAGTGTTGAAATCCCTGGTCGATCATCGAATCCGGTGTGGGTGGAAACGTGTAGAGCAGGTGCCAAATGCTGGAACCGGTAAATCCATTGACGACTTCGACGCCGAATTTTTGAGCTGCCCGAGCGGTCTCCTTCATTTCTTCTGCGGCACGTTGATTGACGCCTTGCGGGTCTCCATCACCCCACACGTATTCAGGAAGAATGTCGCGATGACGCGTGTCCACAATGTCACACACCGCTTGTCCGACCAGGTGCGCGCTAATGGCATGGCACTGCAAGCCGGCGTTATCCAACTGGTCACGTTTGGCACCACAATAGCCATCATCTTGAATGGCCTTGTTGACTTCAAAGTGGTCACCCCAACAGGCCAGTTCCAACCCGTCGTATCCGAAATCGACTGCCTTATGGCACATCGTTTCGCAGCTCAAATCAGCCCATTGACCAGTGAAAAGAGTAACGGGGCGGGGCATCTTGAATTCTCCCTCGGAATTTGGCGGGTGGACGATGAATTATCGCGTGATTGTGACACACTTTTACGGGGTCAGCAACTCCCCAGGGGTAGTGGCACACGGGTAGGAATGACTCGCGATAGAGGTTCAGAACATGAGTGACATTTTTGAAACCAACCCAAATTTTTTCTACCCATATTTTTCCGCACCGCACACTGGATGCCTCGACCTACGGGCAGGCTCCTCTCCGGCTGACACTATCTGGGACTTCACACCGTTGACCGTTTTACGCTCCCTGTCTTCCCCACACCGCGAATGCTACAGGAATGCTATAATTTTCAAGAGGCACGCGGTGGAAACCGATTCGAGCGGTTGCTGGTCGAATTCGGTCGGATGGCACAGATGAGATAAAGGCACAAGTTTCTATGGTACGGTTTATCTTTCTTTCCGGCCGGCGAACGTGGGGTTACCCGAAATTCATGGTCACCTGGTTTGTGGCGTTTGCGGCCGTAGGTTGGGTGGACTGTGTGTGCTTCCAGCGAGCGGCAAGTGCAGAGCCGCAGGTTGATTTGGTCGTGTTGTTGGGGGAAGGGGCACCACTCACCGCGGGGCAAGATTGGATCAGGGAACTCAAGGAACTTGGTTTTGCCAACATTCGTATTCGATCTCCTCGTTCAGGTGACCGAATCGAGGTGCAGTCGTCAGGTTCAAAGAACTCACCGCATTTTGCGGTGAAGGGAATCTTGACCAGACGAAATCAACTTCGGCTTTCAGGTGGTAAATTCTCCCTGGGTGACCGAAGACGAATCGCGGAGTGGCTGGTGAAGTTGCGGCGGGGAGGGGAGGAGGCGTTGCATGCTCGTCCGGCTGCGTTCGGTTTGACGGAAAAGTCGCTGCTGGAAGTTCACAACGGATTACGCGGAGTGCTGGGTGAGAAAACCAAGGGAAAATCTTCCGCTCGAATTCTCGCCCAAATCAGCGCCCGTCTTGATCTGAAAGTGGTACCCGACGCTACTGCTCGCAGGATGTTGGAAGAAGATTTACCAGTCGGCGATGAATTACTGGGCATGAGTTGCGGAACGGTAATGGCTGCGGTCCTGCGGCCCCTGGGTCTTGTCTTGGTTCCCCGCGCTGCGCGTTCCGGCCAAGTGTCGCTGCATGTAACGGTGGCTCGCAATGCGTCCGAGTCATGGCCGATCGGTTGGCCTGTCGAGCGGAAGCTGCGGGACGTCATTCCTCAGTTATTTGAGTTTCTGGCCGTTGAAATTGATGATCAACCATTGGACCAAGTCATTGAAGTGCTTGCGGGACGTCTGGAAGTTCCCATGCTTTACGACCATCAATCGCTCGCCCTGGATGGTGTTGATCCCGCAGAACGGTTGGTGTCCGTTGCCCGTGGCCGTTCCTATTATAAGCGCATTTTGGACAAGATTCTGGTTCCTAGTAAACTGAAATTTGAGGTGCGGGTCGACGAGGCACAGCAGCCTTTCATCTGGATCTCGAGCGCTCTTCGCTAGAGCCTGATTGACGCGGTGCAAGTCGCTGCCAACAATTCTTTTTGGTTTTCTAATAAAACTTGGGGCGCAGTTGTTTGGCTGCTGGCGATCAGCAGGACACCCGCACCGCCATTGAATTTTCAGCGGGTCTGAATTACGCTGTCCATTCATTTTGCACAGTGAAAGAAGATCAGGTCAGGTAGGAGAAAGATTCAGGAAAACATGAACTTTATCGAGCAACAAGATCCGGATGTCTGGAATGCAATCAACAGCGAGGTGACTCGCCAGCAGGATGGGCTGGAAATGATCGCCAGCGAGAACTACACGAGTCCGGCGGTGATGCAAGCGACAGGAAGTGTGTTGACCAATAAATATGCCGAGGGATATCCGGGCCGGCGATATTACGGTGGCTGTGAGCACGTCGATGTGGTCGAAGATTTGGCGCGAGACAGAGCCCGGCAACTCTTTTCGGCGGAATTTGCCAACGTGCAGCCTCACTCTGGTTCGCAAGCCAACATGGCAGTGTATTTGACCGTCCTGCAACCTGGAGACACTGTTTTAGGGCTTGACCTGGCACACGGCGGCCATCTGACTCATGGTATGAAGCTGAATATTTCGGGCCAACTCTACAATTTCATCAGTTATGGTGTCACGCGAGACACACACCGCATCGACTTCGATCAAGTTGCTGCGTTGGCACGTGAACATCGTCCCAAACTGATTGTGGCTGGCGCAAGCGCATATCCCCGCGAAATACCCCACGACCGGTTTGCAGAAATCGCCGAGAGTGTCGGAGCCAAGTTGTTTGTCGACATGGCGCACTATGCGGGACTGGTTGCTGCGGGTTTGCATCACAATCCGGTTTCTGTGGCGGACTTTGTCACGACGACGACACATAAGACTCTGCGAGGCCCCCGGGCGGGCTTGATTCTTGCCAAGTCCGAATATGCCAAAGAGTTGAATCGGAGTGTCTTTCCTGGGCTTCAGGGGGGACCGTTGATGCACGTGATTGCGGCCAAGGCAGTTTGTTTTGCCGAGGCGATGCAACCTGAATTTGTCGAGTACGGCCGTTGTGTTATCGAGAATGCACGGGTGCTGGCTGAAGACCTGGCAAGTGGTGGCCTGAGTCTGGTGAGCGGTGGAACGGATAACCATCTGATGCTGGTTGATGTGACGCCTTTGGGAATTGGCGGGAAAATTGCCGGGAATACGCTGGAGCGGTGCGGCATCACGGTGAACAAGAATATGATACCTTTTGACCAGCGAAAACCGGTTGACCCTTCCGGAATCCGAGTCGGCACGCCGGCTTTGACGACGCGCGGCATGGGACCGGACGAGATGAAGCGTATTGCCGCCTGGATACTGGAGTCATTGCGAAATTGTGAAGACGAATCGACGTTAAAGAGGATACGGACGGATGTATCGGAACTCTGCGCGCAATTTCCCGTTCCTGCGTCCGCTGTTTAGCCCGTCTGGCGGCCGTTTCAAAATCAGCCTTCGTGCGCCAGACTCAGCGTGCTGGAAAGGATTTTGGCGACTCCTTCTGCCGCACCCTCGAGTGTCGTCTTGGCCCGGAGGCTTCCCAGCCTACTTCATTTTTGGTTCCCGTTCTCTCAATTCCCCTCTTGCGCTATAATCAAGGAGTTCTTCGAAAGGCCAAAGTACCTTGGGAATCTAGCAAGTGATGGTTGAAATGTCTGACCCTAACAAGATTCTGGTTGCCGACGATAATCAGGCCAATGTGGAGTTGTTAGAAGCATATTTGGCAGATATCCCCTGCCAGGTTGATATTGCTGTTGATGGACAAGAGGCGTTGGAAAAAGTGGATTCATTTCACCCGGACCTGATTTTACTGGATGTCATGATGCCCAAGCTAAGCGGGTTCGAAGTCTGCAGGAAGCTCAAAGATAATCCTGAAACCAGTGCAGTGATGGTCTTGATGGTCACTGCCCTGAATGAACTGGGCGACATCCAACGCGCGGTGGATGCGGGTACGGATGATTTCCTTTCCAAGCCGGTCAACAAGGTGGAGTTGTTGAAACGGGTCCAGAACATGCTTCAGTTGAAGGGAATCAAAGACGAGAATGAACGTTTGCGCCGATATATCGAGTCGATGGAGGATTCGAGCGGGCCCGGCGGAACCCTGATCGCGTGAGTGCCAGCGCGATTTTCAAGGGAGGTGTACGATGTTAACCGATCATCGTGGATGGCCATTTGCAGCCACCCTTCTGGTGTGGGTTGCCTTGCTGGTGCTACCAGTTGGCATCCAGGGCGAGGATCAAGTTCAAGATCCTTCGCAGGATGTACAACGGAAGGTCGCGAAGCTCATTGATCAGTTGGGAAATGATCGTTATACGACGCGAGAACGAGCCCAGGCCGAATTGACAAAGCTCGGGTTTGCCGCCTTCGAGGCACTGTCGGAGGCACAAAATCGCAACAACGTTGAGGTGGCAATGCGTGCGAAGTATTTAATTCGCAGCATGCGTATCGATTGGACCTGGGAGCAGGATTCACCTGCGATCAAAACGATCCTGAAGGGTTACGGCCAGCAAGATGACGACCAGCGCGTGATGAGAATGAACGCCCTGGCTCAATTGGAAGCGGGTGCGGGTATCGCAGCACTCTGTCGTTTGGCGCGTTTTGAACGGACCGATTCGCTTTCCAAGGAAGCGGCGTTGTTCGTGATTGGACAGAGCTGTCCTGAAAATAAGGAGGATCGAAAAAGGCATAGCCATGTCATTCGCCACACACTCGGTTCGAGTCGCCGTGCAGGGGCTAGTTGGTTGCATGTGTATGCGGATTGGCTCGAGAATTCCGTGACCGCACTCGTGTCATGGGGAAAACTGGTTGAAGTCGAGCGGCGGTTGTTACAAGTGTCCCCCGATCGGTCAAGTCAGAAGATTGTGCGGAATCTGCTCCGGCGGCAGGCGGAAATGTTGTGGGAAACGGGCCACGCGACTGAGGCTGTCCGGGTGAGCAAACAACTGTTCGATCATTTGGAGTTAAAGAACGAAGTTCAAATTCTGGAGATTGTTGATTGGCTTGCGGAGCAAAAAGAATGGCGGCTCTGCACCGATTTGTCCCAGCGAGATGACAACCTTTTTTCTCGAAATGCACTGCTGGCGTACCGACTGGCGCAGGCCGAGTTGGAACTTGGAAATGTGGAACGAGCAAATCAAAGGATTCAAAAAGCTTTGCAGATCGGGAAAAATGACTCCAAGGAGCATGAGCTGACAGCTTTTGAGCTAAAGAAACGGGGACTCATGGATTGGGCGGAGAAGGAATACCGTCACGTGATTGCGCTGGGACCAATCGCCTCCAACACATACATTAAAGCTCATTTTAGTCTGGCCGAGATGTTGCACGACAGGGCGCGTGAATTGGATGCAGGCCAGACATTTCAAAGTTTGATCCAGGCTTTGCAAGACAATCGAGACGAGCAAATCACGGCTGACGATTTTCAAAGGCAAACTGGTTGGATCCGAGCCCGGATGCATCATTTCTTCGCTCTTCATTATGCCGCGCGTAACGAATCTTCCCAGCAGAAGACGCACCTGGAACAGGCCCTTGTTGCCGACTCCAGTGATGCAGACGTTTTGATTGCCATGTATCGCTTACCGAATCAGGATCTCGACTGGCAACAGCGAGTTCGTAAACTGATTCAGGAGGCTGCAGAGTCATTTCGCAAACAGATTGCCGCGACACCTGATGATCCGGCCTTGTATAATCAGTTGGCATGGCTGATTGGTAATACGGAGGGTGATTTTGAGGAGGCCCTGGAGTGCAGCCAGAAGTCGCTGGAACTCCATCCTAATCAGGCAGGTTATTTGGACACCCTGGCACGTTGTTACTTTGCCAAAAATGATCTTGATCAGGCTGTCAGGTACCAGAGCAGAGCGTTGAAACTCGAGCCGTTTTCGGGACTCATTCGCAGGCAATTGGAAAGGTTTCAACTTGAAAAGCAACGACGGCAGACCCAACGTGAACTCGTCGCGCCAATCAACGAGAGCTGATGACGGTTCACAGGATGATCCAATTGCGGAGTTGTTTGAAGAAAGAATGCACACCGAAGGCGTGTTGATTCAAGATGGGAGGCGGTCGAAGTCGGAGCGACAGTTGCAGCATGGGTTGATACTGTTAGCTTGTATGGTTGCCCTCACCCTGGCCGCTTCACTACACGTCGGGCAAGACCGGGAAGTGGTGGTGCCAGTCTGGAAGAAGCCCTTGCCTTCGTTCTGCCTGGCCCGCCGCCTGCTGGGGTTGGATTGTCCCGGTTGCGGCCTGACGCGCAGCTTTATCTGCTTGGCCCACGGAGAGTTCGCAACTGCCTATCGCTATAATCTGGCGGCGGTCTGGCTGTTTCCCCTGGTGGTTTTGCAGATCCCCTTTCGCATACTTCAAATCTGGAGAATCCGGCAAGGTTTGCGAGAATGCAATTCAACGTTCTGGTTATGGTTCGTGTGGCCGTTCCCGATCATGCTGATTGGCCAATGGTTTATCAAATTTGTGAATTCATCGCTGATTCCGGGGTTCCCGGTGCAGTAAGTGTTCTTCCTGAGGCATACGAAATGAGTTCTGCGGAGATTCAAAGTGCCTGAGACGGTATCGATCGGCGACGTAGAACTGGGAGTCATGGACCGGGGAAGCGGGCCGGTGATCCTTTTCGTACACGGCTTTCCACTGGATCACACGATGTGGCTGGAACTGACTGAATTACTGGCCGCGTCGTTTCGTACGATTGTTCCGGACTTGCGAGGTTTTGGAAAGAGTTCGGTCACACCGCATCGAGTTTCGATGGAACAATATGCGGATGACCTGCAACGGCTTCTGACGGCGCTCGATTGTCGGGACCCCGTCACTTTTTGCGGGCTTTCGATGGGGGGATACATTGCCTGGCAGTTTCAGAAGAGATTTCCTGAGCTTGTAGGGAGTCTTGTCCTCTGTGATACACGAGCTGCTGGTGACAGCGACGAGATCATGCGGGCACGTCTTATCATGGCGGCCAGGGTGGAGCGTGAGGGTACTGGGTTCATACCCGCTGCTTTGCTTTCCAAGTTGTTTTCCGAGAGTACATGTGATCGGCGTCAGGACCTGATTGAGAATGCAAGACAGGTTGTTTTGCGTAATTCCCCACAGGGAATTGCTGCAGCCCAACGGGGCATGGCCCGGCGGCCGGACGTGACCGAACGTCTGGCTGAAATCGATGTGCCCGCACTGCTGATTTGTGGGGTTGACGACGTGATTTCTCCCCCTGCCGAAATGCGTGCAATGGCTGCCCGCATGCCCCGGGCGGGGCTAGTGGAGATTCCTGACGCGGGGCATATGGCTCCAGTCGAAAATCCTCAAGCCGTGGCCGCTGCGCTGCGTTCATTCCTGGAGCAAGTTTCCGGGGATTAGGGCAGCTGTATGTGCGACTGGATTTTTACAATGGCGTAGTCATCGGGGAATGTGTGAAAGGCTTGAACCAGCATACTGCGCTGCCGTGTCTCGACATGAATGTAGCTGACGGCACCTAAAGCAAGCCGACCACTTGACTCGAATGTGAAGAGCAAACCATCACGCTCGTCATTGCGGATCAAGCCTTCTTGAAAAGACCAGAAGAGTTCCGGATCCAGTGGTTCCAGCCGAAAGTCAACGCGGTAAATGATACCGCCTCGACACTCCACCTGATCGTTTCGTTGTCCCACCAGGCGATGTCCCATCAGCCGTCGCCGCTTTGGAAGAGGATGATTAGCGGCGGTCGCGACCTCTGTCAAAGTGATTCCATCGTAGCGCCAGCGGATGACATGCCCCGTACTCGTGATGTCAATGTTGGCCGAATAGTCGCCCCGCTCAACCTGTCGAGTCTGGTAGACCTCGAACAGTTCTGGATGCAGGGCTCTTCCGTAAACCTGAAATGACAACTCCGCAACTTTTGGCCGAACAGAAAGCACGATCCTGAATTCCTTGGGTGGTAAATGTTCTAAATCGATAAGAGTGTCGTTGTGGGAAAAGTTGCATCCGCCAGGATTCATTATAAGCTGACTTGAGACGCGCAACAAACAGCTGTTAAAACGAGCAGCAGATTCCTCCAATGTAGATCTTGACAAATGTGAGGTTGTTGATCTATCTGAGTTGTGAGTTACTGGCGAGAGCGTCTCGTCTCCAGGCACGTGTTCCCGTTGTCACTTTCAGAACGAGACGCATTTGCTTTCAACAAGGTTTCGTCTTATCCCCCCCGGATCGTCACGACGAGGACGTCGTAGAGCGTGTGCGTCCCGACCGCGATGCCAAACCCCCGATAAGTAAACAGGAGCGCGAAGAAAATCCCGGCTACGAATCGGAAAGTGAAGCTGAACCATTCGAAAGTATCTCCGACAGAAGTGAATACCTGATAATGGGCTGCGGAAAAGAACAGCCCGCTGAGAATAATCGCGGCCACCAAACTTTTTGTGGTGGTGACACCCAGGCCCCGGATCAGAATGGTGAGCAGCGGCAACAGCAGCAAACGGAACAACAGTTCTTCATAGATTCCGGCACCAAAGTAACCCACAACCTGTTTCAAATTGGTGGCCCAGGCCAGCTGTTCCGCGGACTGGATGGCTACCGTCAGCTGAGACATCTCCATCACTCGTCCCTGGAACTGTACAAATCCCAGCAGGATCAGGCTGAACAGGGCAGACTCGGCCAACATCAAGCCGAGCAGCCTGGGCGAGAACTTCCACGGTTCGTGTGTCAAATGGTGCCAGGCGAGCAGTGCAAAGACCGTCAACAGAGGCAACAGGAAGTACTGGCCGAAGCCGGTTGCATCCAGGAAGTGGCGGAGCCAGAGGTCGGCTCCGTTGCGCATGGCCTGAGGACCTAACAAGAGAATCCCCACTTCATAAATCAGCAAAATTGGAGTGACAAACACCAGGCTTACCATGGGTCGTCGGGACTCGAGAACGTAACTCGACCAAGCATTCCTTTCAATGCTGGCACGTTTTCCTGCGGTAGGTGTTCGAGAGCTCATGGGAGACAACCCGTGGAAGGTGCTATCAGACGCGACATTCAAGGCAGTTTTACTTTTCGGACCCCTTGTCCGGTCAGCTTGAAGCATCCCGCAGAGACTTGAGCATTTCCCGGGTCCGGTTCGTTGCTTTGTCGTTCAGTTGAGGCCTGCGCCGCAGGAGTTGCCGGTCCCTTTGCCGGATTTTAAAAAAATTTATTTTGGATGCTGGTCTAACTCCCCTCGATGGTTCACAATTTCGTCCATCGGCTTCGGTCGCCGTCTGGACGAAGTTGTTTTGATTCCTGCAGGAGGCAGTTCGTCTTCTGCCCGGGAATAACAAAGCCGGTCGTCTGAAGCGACTTTGGACGGTGAGCCAGCAGAAGGTTTTCAATTTTGCAATCACAGCTTGCGGTGTCCAGTATTTTTCATCGAGCGATTTGTTCGTCCTGCAGTCAACCGTTGCGTTGCCGAGCAACCTCAACCGAATAGCGATTGAATTATGTCCCTGTTTGAAGCTTCCGAGGCGGCGAACCTGCAGCAGGCTCAACCCCTGGCTGCTCGTATGCGCCCCCGTCGTTTGGATGAGTTTCTGGGACAGCAGCACTTGCTGGGGGAAGGGAAACTGCTCCGACGATTGTTGACAGCGGACCGGCTAGGATCGGTCATTCTGTATGGCCCACCAGGTAGCGGCAAGACGACCTTGGCCAGAATTTTGGCTACAGAAAGCCACAGCCGATATTGCCAATTGAACGCGGTTACCAGCGGCGTCAAAGATGTCCGGGCTGTACTCAACGACGCCCGAGACGAACTGGCAAGCGGGGGACAGAAGACATTACTGTTCATTGACGAAATTCATCGGTTTAATCGGGCCCAACAAGATGTGTTGCTGCCAGATGTAGAAGATGGAGTGGTAATGCTAGTGGGTGCTACCACATCGAATCCCTTTTTTTCTGTCAATAGTCCGTTGATCAGCCGCAGTCGAATTTTTCAATTTGAGCCCTTGGCGGAGGAGGACATCAAGGTTTTGTTGTTGCGCGCAGCGACGGACCGGGAACGTGGACTGGGAAGCTACGAGGTTTCCATTACCGAGGATGCTTTACAATTCCTGGCGGAGGTATGCGACGGAGACGCAAGACGCGCGCTGGCGGGGCTCGAAGTGGGAGTTCTATCCAGTTCCCCCCCGGTCACCTACACCTTGGAGTTGGCACAAGAGTCCGTACAACGCAAGGCGATGAACTACGATGCTGATGGAGATGCTCATTACGACTCGGCCAGCGCCTTGATCAAGAGTTTGCGAGGAAGCGATCCGGATGCTGCGCTGTACTGGTTGGCACGCATGCTCGAGGGCGGTGAGGATATTCGTTTTTTGACGCGTCGCCTGGTAATTCTGGCCAGCGAGGACATTGGCAATGCGGACCCCCAGGCTCTCTGCTTGGCAGTGGCTACGATGCAAGCTTGCGAATTCGTGGGTTTACCGGAATGTCAGCTGAATTTAGCTCAGGCGGTGACCTATCTGGCATGTGCTCCAAAGTCGAATGCGGCCACGATTGCGATCGGTGAGGCCCGTCACGACATTCGGTCGGGGAGAATCGCCCCGGTTCCTCGTCACTTGCGAGATGCGCATTATGGGGGAGCCCAGCGGTTGGGGCACGGCCAAGGCTATCAATACTCGCATGATAGCGAGGAAGGTGTTGTGTCGCAGGAGTATCTGGGCATTGATCGCGAGTACTATCGACCAGTGCAGCGTGGTTTCGAAGTCGAATTGATCCAACGGTTGGAGAAAATCCGGACCTTGTTGAGGGAAGCAGATGAGTAGTATGGGGCGTCGACTCCGGGGATTGGGATCGCTTCGTTCCACCGATTTTTCCACAACGTTGCTCGTCGCTAGCTACAACGGCCGGGAAGGATTCTGGCCTAGCCATCGGGTAAAATTTTTCCTAGGATTCTGCCCGCCGTCGAGTTTCTCCGTGGCACGCATCATTCTACTCAGATTTTGGTGGTGTTCTGCCACGTTTCAGTGGGTGTAATTTCGTCAAGGAGGACGAAAGTGAGTTCGCTCAAAAATGGCTTTGTGATTGCGGTCATGCTGGCTGCCGGATACGGTGTCTACGTAATGCTCAATCGGCCTCCCGGGGTGACTTTGTCCAAGGCTCCTTACGAGGCGCCATGGTCAGCCACAGAAATTCAGTCCGGGATCCCGGAATCAACACCTCCCGCGGTCACAGTCCCGACTCAAATTTCCACGGAAAATTTACAGCCGTCTTTGCCCGGGCTGCCTCAGGTCGAGATCTCCAAGGCAACGACGGATGGCACCGACCCTTCTGAGCATCTATCAATAGGGACCGTGGGACTTGGGGTTGCCAAAACGAACGAGTTGGAGCAGACCCAGGTGGAAAATTCTACGACGTTGGGAACTTTTTCCCAGAACAGAACGGCTTCCGGTGAAAAGGATTCAAATGCAGCCGAAATCCCAGTCAACACGACTGTAACGAGTCCACCGACTGAAGAACCGGTGCCTGTCGTTCACGATGCCTTTGCTGCCGACTGGCGTGTTGTTGAGGGCCACCTTGCCGAAAACCGGCTGGCGGACGCATTATTTGCGCTCTCCATGTGGTACGGCAGTCCCGGTCTAACAACCGGCCAGGAAACGCAGCTCATTGAGATGCTCGACCAGCTAGCGGGTGCAGTGATTTATTCTCGTGAACACACCTTGCAGCCACCATACCAGATACAACCCGGTGAAACATTGGAACAGATTGCTCAGAACTTCGATGTGCCCTGGCAATTTTTGGCCAATGTGAATGGCATCCCTGACCTCAATCAGCTTGTACCCGGACAGGAGATCAAAGTCGTGCATGGCCAGTTTACAGCCGAGGTTGACCTGAAACGGCGCGAAGCAACTTTGTTTTTGGGCAGGTATTATGCTGGCCGATTTCCCATTCAAATCGGACAAGACCCCTTTCCTGCTCCCGGCCACTATCAAGTGGTCGACAAGAGTCAGCAAGGCCGTTTGTTTGTCGGTTTGGACGGAGAAGTTGTGCCGGCAGGCGATTCGTCCAATCCCTACGGCACTGTTTCTCTGGGGCTATCGGATAACTTGGTGATCCACGCTGCGCCGTCGTCCGGAAACCGCAAGGGTTGTATCATGGTTACCGCCAAAGACATGACGGATATTTTTTCGATACTCTCTGAGGGTTCAAAACTGGCGATCGTGGACAATTCGTCATCGACTTCGGGTACCGCTCCTATGTCCTCTCTGGGCTCTAAACTTGAGGTTTCCCGCTCGAGTCTTTTTTCCCAATAGTCTCGCCCTCTTCATTACTTCCTTGATCGTCATCGGCGTGATATAAGTGGCGGCAGGAGGAGCTGTTGCAATGTACGATCGCGAAGCACTGCTGGCGTTGATTCGTGAACATGGGTTAGAGCGAGGCGAATTCACGTTGGCTTCGGGAAAAAAATCGAGTTACTACCTGGACTGTCGGAAAGTGACGTTGGATTCGGCTGGCGCCAAACAGATTGCGGAAGGGATTCTTGAGATGTGGGGCGACAATCTGCCGGATGCCGTTGGTGGAATGGCGATCGGTGCCGACCCAATTTCTGCCGCCGTGATCACGACTGCGGCTCACCGGGGCCAGTCTCTCAAGGGGTTTATTGTCAGGAAAGAGACAAAGTCTCATGGCAAAGGAAACGATGTCGAAGGTCCCATCGCACCGGGCTTAACCGCGGTTGTTGTCGAAGATGTTGTTACCACCGGAGGAAGTTCACTGAAGGCGATCGAACGAGTCGAAGCCTTTGGGTTGAAAGTTGTCGGTGTGGTTGCCGTTGTGGATCGGCTGGAAGGCGCTGCTCAGATCTTTGCGGATCGGGGCTATGCATTACAGACTTTATTAACCATACGAGACTTTGGTATCGAACCAAATCCTTCGTAAAGATTGGTCACTTTGCGACTTGATGGGACGGTCTGTGGTGAAAAGGGCAACCTCTGATGGCCTTCCGAGTCTGTCAACTTGTTTGCAGGACATAGAACGTTGGAAACGTCGCTTCACCGCCAGCTGAAATTGCAGTATGCCGACGCTGCCGATCAGACTGAAGTCCGCATTGGCCAATATCGAATTGACGCGATAGCTGCAGGACGCCTGATCGAAATTCAACACGGCGGTTTGTCCGCTATTCGTGACAAGGTACTTGATCTCGTCACCGAACACGAGCTTTTGGTCGTCAAGCCCCTGGTGGTTAGCAAGCAGTTGGTGCAGCAACAACGAGCGGCGGGACCGGTCCTCCGTCGCAGAAAGAGTCCCAAGCGCGGGCGCCTGATTGATATTTTTGAAGAATTGGTCTATTTCACCAGTGTGTTTCCTCATCCCAACTTGTGGCTGGAGATCGTGCTGGTGGACATCGAAGAGTGGCGCTATCCGGGCCATGGCCGCCGGCGTCGCTGGAGTACCAGAGATTATGAGATCGAGGACCAGAAACTGTTGAAAATTCATGGTAGCTATCGACTGCACAAGGCCCAAGATTTGCGAAAGCTTGCTCCGGCGCGTCTCCCGCGACGCTTTGATACGGCAAAGCTGGCTCAAGCGTTGAACATCGATCGTGGGGTGGCGCAGAGAATTGCCTACTGCTACCGGAAAATGGGAACTGCTGCACAGGTCGCCAAACGTGGCAACACGTTGCTCTACGAGTTCAGGCGAACACCACGCCGTGTGGCTTGATCAGCAAGTGGTGGCATCGTGCGCCAGGACCCAAATGATGCAACGGGAAGCACTTGTCTACTGACCCTGGGAGCCGACATCAGATATCTTCCGGCTCTCCTGTGTCGTCAGGTCCCGAACCCGGCGGTCAGCTCTTGGTGATTTGCTTTTGATAAGCTTCGCGTAGCCCCCGACTGAGGATATCTCGCAGCAACGGACTGTAGTCCTCGTACTTGTACTGATCGGGAGGACCCGGGGCATATTGATAAATCGCGTCGCGAGGCTTGGCACCCAATGAGATCAATGTCGAACTGACCGTGCCTTTTTCCGGACCACGCAAGATGACACTCGGTCGGCCAGGGGGTGCAGGGCCGCGGGCGAAGACTTTGCTGGCAATGGCCAAAAATTTAACTGGCGAATCGAGTTGCTGGAGGGTCAGAAGCCGCCGAGTCAACTGAACCCGTTCGTCGTGGGCATCGTTGAGGTTCCGATTCGCAATGATATTCAGACCTTCTTCCAAATCGACGATTTCCAAGTTATCTCCGCCATGGACGACATGTCCACTTTGAGCGTCGGCACAAGCATAGTTCACCCCGTCATATTCACCCGCCGACAGCTCGTCGATGGCCAAATTGGCCGCCTCTTGAGCCGAACTGCACTTCAGCAGTTCACGGCACAGAACTCCTCGGGAAAGGGGAGCTGTCGGAGGAAACATTTTTTTGCGATTACAGGCCGCGATTAACAGACCATGCTGGTTGACACCAAGCCAGGTACCCCCTGCAATCAGGTCCACGCCGCCCAGAACGCGGGGTTTCCCGGATTGAATGGTCGGAGTCTGCGACTTTCGGTCGTAGTATTCCTCGCGATTGGCGGCAACTAGGACAGGAGCTTCGGGAACGAGCTGATACTGGATCGCCAAGAGACACATAGTGAATAATAGCAAAGGTTTACGGGTGGTTTTACTTTCAAGGGGCGAGCCCCACTAACACTTAAATTTATAGATTTCTGACGCAATTGGCACCCCAAAAAGCAGATAAGGCACCACTTTTTTTGACCCGCTTGTAAGAAATTACCGGTTAGCGTGACTTGTCCGACATCGAGACAAGCCCTAACTTGTTTTGCTGGCATTGTTTGACGTAGGAGTAAAAAGACGATGAGCGCGCTCAAGGTCCAAAGAATTCCCACACGAGAAGAAGTGGCCCTGGCTGACACCTGGGATTTGGGCAGGTTGTATTTGGATGATGAGGCCTGGGAACGGGACATGACACTTTGGGAATCAAGAATTCCGGAGTTTGATCAATTCCGTGATCACCTGTGTGATGGTGCCGAGGTGTTGGCAGCTTGCCTGGCTTTCGATTTGGAACTCGACCGCCTGAGCGAAAGGCTTGCCTACTATGCCCTGTTGAAAGCGACAGAAGATCAAGGGAACGACGTCTATCAGAGGATGAATGGTCGATTTACGAATCTAGCAACTCGGGCGGCTGAGGCGGCAAGTTTTATCCGACCAGAAATAACGTCGATTAAAGACGACCGGATGGCGGAGTTTTTCGACCACCAAGCGCTGGTTCCTTATCGACTGGTGTTAGAACGCATTCTGCGATTCAAACCATACACTTTGACTGGCAGGGAGGAACGCCTGTTGGCAATGCAGGGTGAAATGGCCCAGGCTTCCGGCAAGGTTTTTGAACAGTTGCACAATGTAGATCTCAAGTTTGGATTGGTTGAAAATGAAAAGGGTGAGCAGGTTGAGTTGGGCAATTCGACCTTCATGCAATTGTTGAATTCTCCTCAGCGCGAAGTACGTAAAACTGCTTTTCACCAGTACTATCAACAATTCGAAGCTCATGAGAACACCTTGGCTGCGGCATTCAGCGGATCAATCCAGAAGGACGTCTACTATGCACGCGTGCGTGGTTATGACAGTGCTCTGGCGGCCTCACTGTTTCCCGATAATGTTCCGCTTTCCGTGTACGATAACTTGATCTCCACCGTCCGCAAACATTTGCCTGCCGTGCATCGTTTCTATGATCTGCGCCGACGAAAAATGGAGCTCGACGAAGTTCATCAATATGACACCTACGTTCCCATTCTTCGTGATCTCGAGATCGAGCGGGATTGGGACCAGGCAGTCGAATTGACGATTTCGTCCCTGCAACCGCTGGGCAGTGAGTACTGCGAAGTGTTACAGGAGGGATTGCTCGGCCGCTGGTGTGACCGTTATCCCAATGTGGGTAAGCAGGCTGGGGCATTCAGTGCCGGTTCCTATGACGGCGAACCCTACATCATGATGAATTATCAACCCACGGTATTTAACGATGTTTTTACCCTGGCCCACGAAGCGGGGCATTCGATGCACAGTTTCTATTCGTCCCGGCACCAGCCATTCCAGTATTATCAATACAAGATCTTCGTAGCGGAAGTTGCCAGTACGTTCAATGAAGAATTGCTGAGTGCACACCTGCTTCAAAACGTACAGGACGAGAAGCAGCGAGCCTATTTGGTAAATCGAGCGATCGACGACATGCGGGGTACGATCATTCGCCAAACGATGTTTGCTGAATTCGAGAAGATCACACATGACATGGCAGAACAGGGCGAGCCGCTAACGGTCCAGGCTTTAAAAGAGACCTACCAAAAATTGTTACAGGACTATTTCGGTCCGGATTTCGCCTACGACGAAACACTGGCAATCGAATGCTTGCGCATACCCCACTTCTATCGCGCATTCTACGTTTACAAATATGCCACCGGCATGTCGGCCGCAATCGCCTTGAGCCAACGGGTGTTAATGGGTGGTGAAGAGGAGTTGAGGGATTACTTAAAATTTTTGCAGGGAGGGTGTTCCCAAGATCCACTCGATCTACTTCGTGGAGCCGGAGTCGATATGGAGCAACCGGAACCCGTTGAAACTGCGTTGCACCATTTTGAAAATCTGGTCGAGGAACTTGAATCCCTGCTATGACTTTTTGGTCATCTCGAACAGGTTGGTTGCCTGTGAACCCAAAAAACCTTCGAAACGGACGGCTTCTCCGGTCTGAAAATCTTTGATTTTGTTTCTTTGCGCCAATTCGAAATAGGCGTAGGTCCAGGGCATGGTGCTCATTTGATCTCCAACCCGAACCTCCACGTCGATCACAACTGCCTTCGTTGCGGTCTGGCGGAGTTTAGAACCTGGGCAGCCTTCGATGTTCTCTTTCATGGGCACGCCCGCTGCACTCAGTGCGTCCACGGTCTTTTCGATGTCATTTAGCGACTCGACGGCGTGCGAGTTGATCAGCGATGTGAAGTGGTTCACGTTGTAACCATGGACCAGCACCCAGGCTGCGTATTGACTGGCTTGATTGACTTTGACGACATCTTCCTGTTGCGGGGCAGACCATGGTAAGTCGTGAATCTCGTTGACGACAGATTGCATCAGTTCCGCATGCTCCGACCCCTGAGGTCCTTCTAGATGGCAGAGGTGCGTCAAAGTCTCTTCCGAGACGGGATCACGATGTGTGCCGAGAACTGCGAGTACAATCTCCTGCACCTCGGCGGGAAGTTCCCAAGTCTTTAGCTCAGAAATGAACAGTTTGGGAAACTGGGGATTAGGGTGCTGAAAGTGGATTGCATTGAGATGTTTCTGCGGGAAGTCGTAACACCCAGACGCCCGATAGTCTAAAGCTTCAAAAATGCGGGAAATTGAGCTCACGCCGGTTTGCGGTCTCGTGGCTGCCAAAGTCCGGAAGGCGATGTGGTCATTGAAGAAATGTGCTCCAGCATTCTGAATGATCGTTTCGTAGGCTGCGACATAGGAGACCCTCTTCCGGTAACGCGCCCACAGATGATCGAGCAAGAGGGAAGCGAAGGCTTCACGTTCATTGCTTGCAGGAATGGATTGATGAGGACCTGACACGGGTGTGTTCTTTTTTTGAATCATCACAACTCTTCTGAGAGTTAGTTGGGCAATCTGGTCAGCCAGCTACCAGTAAATTTACATTTGTCACAGGCATTGCAACCCGTTGTCGTAAAACGTTGGTATGGAAACAGAAGCGAAAACTCAGCTGCTTCGGCAGCCCATAAAACTTGCCATCTTATCATTGTACCGTAGGATTCAGGTAGGAAAGGTGTTGATTTTTTGCACCAGTAACCCATTTGCGTTTAACGGAGGCGGGCGATGCTTTGGCCAAAGCGTGTTCAAAACGTTCCGGAGATCCGTACGAAACTCCCCGGCCCACAGGCCAGGGCATTAATCGAAAGCGACGAGCAGGTTACATCTTCCTCCTATACTCGTGCGTATCCTCTCGCAGTCGCTTGCGCCCACGGCGCGACGATCGAAGATGTCGATGGTAATCGTTTTCTCGATTTTACGGCGGGTATCGCGGTCTGTTCTACGGGCCACTGTCACCCACGGGTTGTGAAAGCGATTCAGCAGCAGGCGGAACTCTTGCTGCATATGTCGGGTACCGACTTCTATTACGGTCCGCAATGCGAACTGGCTCATAAACTGGCAGAAATAGCGCCCGGAAACAATCGGAAAAAAGTCTTTTTCACAAACTCAGGAGCCGAGGCGGTGGAAGCGGCTTTCAAATTAGTGCGCCACCATACGAAACGCCAGCACGTGATCTCCTTTTTCGGAGCCTTTCATGGACGAACCATGGGAGCCTTGTCACTGACTGGCAGCAAGGTCACGCAGCGCAGGGATTTTTCGCCACTGGTGCCGGGAGTCAGCCACATCGAATTTCCCGACTGTTATCGATGCCCGTTGAACCAGTCCGGCCAAGTTTGTTGCTGGAAGAGTCTGTCCGATCTCGAGGACAACCTCTTTCACAAAACCGTTTCACCCCACGAAGTGGCAGCTTTCTTTGTGGAACCGATTCAGGGTGAAGGGGGATACATTGTTCCACCCGACGAGTTCCATCAACGCTTGAAGAATTTGGCTGAAAAGTATGACATCTTGTTCGTTGCTGACGAGGTTCAGACTGGCATGGGGCGCACTGGGAAAATGTTTGCGATGGAACATTGGGGCATCGAGCCCGATATCACCTGTTTGGCCAAAGGCATTGCCTCGGGGATGCCTTTGGGAGCTATTGTCGCCAAACAGGAAGTGATGGATTGGGGTCCGGGAGCTCATGCCAGTACTTTTGGTGGGAACCCAGTCTCCTGCGTGGCTGCCCTGGAAACGATTGCCCTACTCGAAGAAGAGTTGATTGAAAATGCGGCTCGCGTCGGAAAGTTTATGCTTGAAAATCTGATCGCACTTCAAGCGGATCAACCACTATTGGGAAACGTGCGAGGACGGGGTTTGATGATCGGTGCGGAACTGGTGCATGACTCTAACACCAAGCAGCCAGCCATGGAGCAATGTCAGGAAGTTGTGCAGCGGTGCTTTGGCAAGGGGCTGCTTCTATTAAGTTGTGGCGATAGTACTGTTCGCTTCTGTCCTCCGCTGGTGATCAGTGAGGAACAGGTGGAGGTGGCACTGGGAATCTTTACCGAAGCACTGGACGAAGTGACCGAGGGACATCAGCAGCGACTGTAGAATTGCTAACGTAAACCGATGGGTCGAGAATCAGACGACTGGCAACGAGTGGTTCTTGTGTCTGAGTCCAAAAGACGGGCCCGGTTTTCCCCGATTGCCTCGCGAGACGTGTGCTGAGCGGCAGGACAAATGATTGCACCGCATTTTGAACAAACGTCGACAACATTGTTCCCACCATCTGGCTAATAGGACCTTGTGCTGCTGCCCGTCAGGGTACCTCAGAAAAGGATGCTGTGATGTTTCGCGACGTACTTCAACGTTTAGGAATTCAAGAAGTCAATAGCGGAGTCTACGCGGGAAACTGGATCAAACAGCCCCTGGGTGGGGAATTTGAATCTTTCAATCCAGCTAGCGGCAAACCACTCGCTCGTGTACTCGCGGCCACTCGTGCCGACTACGATCAGGCAGTCGAAAGTTCTCAACGGGGTTTTGAAACCTGGCGGACTCTTCCTCCTCCCCAACGGGGTGAGATCGTACGTCAACTGGGAATGGCAATTCGTCAAAAGAAAAAAGACCTGGGAATGCTTGTCACCTTGGAAGTGGGCAAGGTTTTGTCGGAAGGTGAAGGCGAAGTTCAGGAGATGATTGACATCTGCGACTTTGCCACCGGACTTTCCAGGCAACTTTATGGGCGGACCATCGCTAGCGAACGGCCTCGACACCGCATGTTTGAGCAGTGGCATCCGTTGGGACCCGTGGGTGTTGTTACCGCGTTTAATTTTCCGGTGGCGGTCTGGGCCTGGAACGCTGCCATCGCGGCAGTCTGTGGTGATACCCTGCTTTGGAAGCCTTCACCCCAGGCTCCTTTGACCGCAATTGCCACCCAACACATTGTCAACCAAGTGATGGCTGACCAGGGTCTACCGGGAATTTTCAACTTGTGCATCAGCCACGACGCCTCAGCGGGTCAGTGGTTGGCCCAAGACCGGCGAATGCCACTGGTTTCGGCAACGGGAAGTTGTGACATGGGACGGGATGTTGGCCAAAAAGTGGCGGCACGACTCGGACGCTCCCTGCTGGAACTAGGAGGCAACAACGGGGTCATTCTGACGCCCAGTGCCAATCTGGATTTGGCGCTTCGCGCCGTACTCTTTGCCGCTGCAGGAACGGCGGGCCAGCGGTGCACGACGTTACGCCGCCTATTTGTTCACGAATCATTGACCGATACTTTCATCCAGCAGCTGGTCCAGGCATATCAAAGCATTCGGGTGGGTGAACCTTGGGAGGATGGTGTGCTGATGGGGCCGCTGATCCATGAAAACGCAGTTCAGGGGATGTTACAGGCCCTTGAGTTGGCTCGTGAACAAGGGGGCGAGGTTTTGTGTGGTGGAACCAGGCTGGAACGAGCCGGTTACTTTGTGACACCTACCATTGTTCGCGCACCAAGCGGTATGCCAATTGTGCAAACAGAGACTTTTGCGCCGATTTTGTATGTGATGACCTACCAGTCACTAGATGAAGTGATATGCGAGCATAACTCGGCAGATCAAGGTCTGTCCTCCGCGATCTTTACCAATGACTTGCTGGAAGCAGAGCGATTTCTTTCGGCTGTAGGGAGCGATTGCGGCATTGCCAACGTGAATATTGGAACTTCCGGAGCTGAAATTGGTGGTGCATTTGGTGGTGAAAAGGAGACAGGAGGCGGGCGAGAAGCGGGCAGCGATGCCTGGAAGGCCTACATGCGACGTCAGACCTGCACGGTCAACGGAGGCGCCGAACTGCCACTGGCGCAAGGCGTGGAATTTTCCCTGCCACAGATTTGAGCTGCCGGTTTTTTGGGGATAGCCGATTCAATTCAGTGTCCCGGAGGTTGGCGTCTCACTGGAAGTCAGTCGCTGGATTTTTACGTTCACTTCTCCCAGGTTGTCAGCCAGCTCGGCGGGAGAGTCGTTAATTCGTAAGTACAGCGTTCCAGTCACTTGGCTCGTGAGCGTCTGCTGCGAGCCGAGGACTTTTGGTTGAGCCAGTTGGGTCAGCCCGGTTCCCTGGTGTTCAGGGCGTATCGCTCCCAGCAAGATCCCCAAAGGCTCTCCTTGGTGGTAACGGATTGTCACGCCGTTGGGCTCACACCACCAGGGCTGCAACTCGTTGGCCAACTGGTATCGGCCTGATGCTTGAAGCGAATACGAAACACCCGTTTCGAGTTGAACTCCGCTGGACTGCCAGCCTCGATCAGTTCTCACGACGACTGTGGTTGGCTGCTTGGCCAATGATTTGCCGGATCGAAAGATTACCGCCTCGCGTGCAATGTCGTATCCGTAGACCAGATTCATAACGAACAGTTGCCACTCTTCTTCCAGCTGATCCCAATCTGTGTGAAACGAATTTAGCAGGTGTTGTGAAAAGAGAGGATCAGCGACATGCTTTTGCAGTGTTTGAAAACGTTGGCGATAGGCTGGATGGCCATCGAGAAAAGCAGTCACCGCCCATGACCAGGCATAGGGATTTACTTTCAGATAGGCCAATGCGTTTGTGTCCAGTAACTGCTCCAGACTGCGGAAACCGGAATGCGCCATGTCCTCCTGAATGATCTTGATTCTTCCCCAGTAGGGAACTTCGTCTCGGTGCCGTGGAAAATGACACAGGGCAAGCCGGGTTTCTTCCCAGTGGTGGGTTCCCAGCAGTTCGGCCAGTCCTTCGGTATACCAGGGAGGCCCGCAGGAGCCCAGAAAGCGGTTCATGAACGCATGCGTGCCTTCGTGCAACAGCAGGTGGCGACGATAGTAATCACTTTTCTGTTCATAGAACCAGATTTCTGAACCCCGTTGAAAACCATGCAGGAACGGTGGCAGGTCGTCAGAAAACAAGCCAGCTGTGATGAAACGCTCTTTGTTCTCGATCAAGTAGCCATAAAGATGCCAGGCGGCAGTCTTTTGGATGTCAACTTGAAAATACCGGCACCACTCAGGTACGGCCTTGTCGAAAATAGACGGTAGCTGATTAATGGATGGGTGATCCGGAAGATCGGTGTACAACGTGATGTGCGTCCCGTCTAATTTCCGGATTCCCGCTGCCGACAACAATTGGGGATTGGTCACAATGTTTGTCGCCAGAGGATGAAGGGTCGAATCGGAACCTTGGGCCGCCCCTGTGGGTGCTGTGTCTGCTTGTCCAGTTGGGGTCTGGGAGCCATTGGTGAGGGACTTTGGCCGGACTTGCGGGGGGACCTTTGCCAGTTGGTTCACAGACCGTTTGGTGTCCGTTATTGGAAGGGAGATGTGCTGCTCGGATTCACCAGGCATAGGGCTTTGATGGTTTTGGGATGGTCGGCAGCCCCATGTAACGCTCAGGATAGCGCAGATAACAAGCAGTACAGTGAGTTTGCTGCACCGAGCGGGAGGTGCGAATCGCGGGTGGTCAGCTGGCGGAGTCGTCAAAAACTTAATCATGTGTCCATTGTACGTCTTCACGATTTCCTCCACAGCGCGACAATGTTTTACGATTTGAGGAGAAATTCAGCTCAGCGAAAGCAGGGACAGCCAGAATTCGCAGGGATCGCGGGTTTCAACCGGGTTGCCGAACTGATCTGATAAGCTGGGAGACTGAAAAATAATCCATGTACTATGGGTTTCATTGAAGCCGCCACGACAGACGCCGAACCGAGTGTCTTTCCCGGCCGTTACAAATCAATGAAATAGTAATTGGCTTTGTCGTTCAAATGCGAGTCATGTCACTGTACGAGTCGAAGCAATGAACTTTACCCCGCTTTGTGCGAAACGAGCTCTCCGAATCGTCTCGCTCCCATTTTTTGTGACCGTAGTGGCATTGTCTGTTGGAGGCGGTTGCTGGCAGCAGCGCGAAGACCAACTGATTGTTTACACGGCTCTGGATCGCGAATTTTCGGAGCCGATTTTGCAAGGCTTCGCGCGCGAAACGGGGATCCAGGTTGCGGCGGTCTACGATCTTGAGGCGAACAAAACGGTTGGCTTGGCAAATCGTATTTTAAGAGAGCGCCATCGTCCCCGCTGCAACGTGTTTTGGAATAACGAGATTCTGAACACATTAAGGCTTCAAGAAGAGGGCCTGCTGGACATTTATGTTTCGCCTCAGGCCCGGCACTATCCAAGCGAATTTCAGTCGGATGATTTTACATGGTATGGATTTGCAGCCCGCGCTCGAGTTTTGCTGGTGAACACCCGGATCGTGTCACCAGAAGACTGCCCGCAGTCCATCCTGGACTTGGCGAATCCTCGCTGGAAAGACCGAGTCGGATTAGCAAAACCATTGTTCGGCACAACGGCCACCCATGCGGCTTGTTTGTTTGATCTCTGGGGACCTGAACAGGCTAAAGAATTTTTTCTCCGTGTGCGAGACAACGCCAAGGTCAAGGTAGGCAACAAGCAGGTAGCTCAGGCTGTCTCGGGGGGTGAACTGGCATTTGGTCTCACCGACACCGATGATGCCATCATAGAGATTGAAAACGGTTTTCCTGTCAAAATTGTTTATCCCGACCAGGGTGACGAAGCGATCGGCACGCTTTTTATTCCTAACACGGTATCGATCCTGCGCAGTCATCAGGACCGCGAAGCTCCGTGTCGTCTGATTGATTATCTGTTAACCCGCGAAGTGGAAATCAAACTAGCGCGAGGTCGTAGTGCCCAGATTCCGCTTCATAATGAAGTCGATATCGAACTTCGCTTGCAGAATCCCAAGACCGTGAAGGCGATGAAGGCCAATTTTAGCGGGGCAGCTGAGCAGTGGGATAGGACAGCCCGGTTTTTGCGGCGGCACTTCGTCAATCCGGATTGAACACTAGAGTGCGCGCCGGTGGCGTCGGGGGCCACGCCCCCGGCGAAGCGAGTCGGGAGGAGCGGGTGGCGCTGGTTCCGTGGTCGTCGACTCCTGGCCCTGGCTGCTTGACGAATCAAGTTCTTCCACGGCATCAAATCGGTCCATTTCGTCCCGTTTGAGTTGTACGTTGATCCGAATTTCAATGCGTGTCAGTTCGTTGCCTTCTTCAGGTGTCACAAAGGTGTAGGCAATGCCTTCGCGACCCATGCGTCCGGCTCTTCCCACGCGGTGTATGTAGTCATCGCAGAAATGCGGTATGTCGAAGTTGATAATATGCGAGATGCTCGTCACATCGATGCCGCGACCCACAACGTCGGTCGCTACCAAAATCCGGGCTTTTCCTTGCCGGAAGGAGGCCATGGCACGGTCCCGTGCGTTTTGGTCCATGTCTCCGTGAATGCAGGCTACCAGCTTGGTGCTCTTGCTCAGTCGGTGATAGATGCGATCCGTCCCTTTTTTTGTTTTACAGAAGACGATGGCCTGTTTTGGCTGATCTCGTTTTAAAAGCCGGACGAGCAATTCAAACTTTCGCCGCCCATCGACAGTGAAATAATATTGGTCAATCGTGTCTACGGTGACGTCTTTCGGCGAGAAATTCAACTTTTGAGGATCTCGCATGTATTGCCGTGCGAGCCGCTCGACAGGAGGCGGAATCGTGGCGGACAGCAACAGCGTCTGCCTCGTGGTGGGACAACGACGCAAGATCTTTTCGATGTCCGGGCGGAATCCAATATCCAGCATGCGATCTGCTTCGTCGAGCACCAGCATGGAGATGTGATCCAGAAGTACGGTTCGACGACCGATGTGATCCAGCAGTCGGCCCGGGGTGCCCACAATGATCTGAGGGTTTCGACGCAGTTTTTCTATCTGTCCGCGTACCGGTTTGCCTCCGTAGAGAGCCAGGCATGTGACTTGTCGACCGAAAGCCAGTTTTTCGACTTCTTCCCGGACCTGGACTGCGAGTTCTCGAGTCGGTACGAGGATCAAAGCTTGAATCCCACGGACTTCCTGCCGTGGTTTCAGTTGTTCCAGAATCGGAATGGCAAAGGAGGCTGTTTTGCCGGTTCCGGTGCGTGCTTGGCCGATCACATCGGATCCCTGCAGGGCTACAGGGATCAAACCGGCCTGGATGGGGCTTGGATGCTCGTAGTCAGCGCGTTCCAAAGCGGCTAACGTTTCCTGGGAAAGTTTTAGCTCGTCAAAAGTCGCTTTGCCGGATTCGGAGGAACTCACCAGGTGCAAGTGGCAGACAATGAAACGGAGGTATGAAGGAAAATCGATTAACAGCTATTAACTTTATGTAAACGAACAAGTTTCGTCAATGTTCATTGTCATCGATAAGCGTCTTGTTCGTAGAAAATTCCTCTAACAGGGTGTTATCTGAGGGTCTGGTCCCAGTTCCGGCCTCTTCGATAACGTGTGTGGTTGGTTTGGCAGAGAGGGCAGCACCGGGCAGAAATACGTCGAAAAAGTCCGTCTTTCGGCGTTCACAGCTTGGAATTCAAGTTCTGATTGGATCCCATTGCTTCCAGTAGGAAAGGTGCAGATGGTGTTTATTATCAAATGTGTTTGGCTGTTCTTAACGAATAAGCCGGTGTGTCGCTTGTTGGCACGAGCGACGCACCGGCCTGTCTTGTTGTTTCTATTCCTGAAGCCACGAGCGCAGTTGCGCCGGACTGGAAAATCTATCGCTTACGACGAGTTGTTTTTTTCTTGGCGGTAGTCTTCTTTGTGGACCGTTTGGCGGTCTTTTTCTTGGCTACCTTGCTCTTTGTCGCCTTCTTCTTGGTTGATGGTGCGGCCTTCTTGGCAGGCTTTTTCTTAGTTACAGCCTTCTTCTTTGTGGACCGCTTGGCGGTTTTCTTACTGGCAGTCTTTTTCTTTGTCGCGGTTTTTTTCTTGGTCGACCGCTTGGCCTTTGTCGCAGGCCGCTTTGTGGCCGTCTTCTTTTTCGTTGCCATCTATGAGGCTCCTGAAGGATCGGGGCCCATTGCAAAAAATACAGTCGTTTCCTCTGGGGCACCCATACAGAGGAAGCTGGGGACATGAATGCAAGGTCGCTGATTGACGCTGGCCAAATACTCGGCCGAACTGAACTACCTGCACGACCCCACCAGTTTGGCGTATTGGAACATTTTTGCCAACTTTTGGTCAATAGACTTTTCAAAATAGTTTCGTTCGAAGGCGAAGCCAAGTATAACTTCTCTTATGAATGGTTCACCCGCATCACTGCAAGATCTCTTTGACTTTGCGGAACTTGATGGTGCTGATCGCGCCGAATGTCTTCGGCGTACCGCATGGGTCCTGCAGGCAACGGACGATCAACTATGCGAACTTCTCCAAGGTCTGCTCGAAATAGGGCCGCTTTCAGCGGATGCTGCCGAAGAGCAGTTCCTGGAAGCGTTGTTTGCCAAGATGGTACGGAGGCTTGCTACTGCGTTTCCCCTGGGTCAAGCTGATTCCGAAACCAATGTTGACGCTCAGATCGTCGCACTCTACCGGAAGCTTGGGCAGAAAAGTAATGTGCGTCATTATCTCCTCATTGCCTTGGTGCAGGAGTTGTCCGGCGACCATTTGAGGCAATTTTCTGAATTGGTATCCACCGATCCGCCCCGCTTGTCAACACACGCAGCCGCCCCCTTTTTTCCGCTGTTTCGTACGCGGGATTTTGATGTAACTGCTTTGTTCCCAGTCCTTTTCGGTGGTCTGGCGCACGTGCAGGTAGCCACTCCCATTCTTGATTTGGCGAATTATATAACTCGTTCAGGGATGGTAACGCGGCATCCTGCCAGTGATCTCAGCGAGACCCTTATTGAATTATTGGGGAATGTTACTGGGCGATTGGGCAGGCTGGAAAGTTTCTCAGCCGTCGATGCAGCAAGTTGGGATAAGGCCCGCGATCAGGTGAACGACGGTGTTGCGCTGGCCGTATCGCTTTGCGATGCCTTGGGACTGATAGGTGATTCGGCCGCTGTTGGGAAGCTATTTCAAGCTCTGGAACTGGGCCATCGCCGTGTATGCACTGAAGCGGCTGCCGCCTTGGTGCGGCTGGGAGAAAAATCCGGAAAAAAAACACTTGCGTCGCTCGTCACCGAGCCGGTTGCCCGATTGCGTGTGCTGTCTTATGCGGAGGAATTGCAATTCCTGGATGAAATTAAGGACGAGTTCAAATCGACCGTGGCTCGTGCCGAAGCCGAATTGGCTTGCTGTTTGGCCGAGTCAACGCATTTTGGATTGGCACCCAGTCGTATCGAGGCGGTGCATCAACAAACTCAATATTGGCCAGGTTACGATGAACCAGTCGAATGCTTTCTGTTCCGTTACACCTACGAATTTCCTAATGGTACTTTCAGTAATATCGGGATTTCGGGCCCCCTCGTCCACGCGCTTACGTGCAGTCTTGAAGATCTACCTCCTGACGATATCTACAGCGCCTACGCAGGATGGCAGGCAGAACATGAAGAGATTTTCGAACTGGAGATCAATCGATTGGATGACAGGCAAAGATCCGATGTGCAGTTTTTAGAACAGAAGTTAGGTGTGGAAGGCTTCGGGGACATTGAATCTGTCGCGTTAGGATTTTTCTTTGGGGAGATCGCTCTGATTGCAACTGCTCACCGGCAAGATGTTATTGGCAGTGTGATTGCTGATATGCAGGAAATTTTCTGGTATCCCGCAGTGAAGCGGCCAGGACCCATCCGACCGGAAGACGCCTATACAATCTACAAAGGGCGCAAGTTGCTGCAGCAATTCAATCCATGATCCAGGCAACTGCCCGAACATGGATGCAGGATCACTGAGTGACGGACCGGGTGGAGAAGCAGGCTTCAGCCTGTAGCAGGTTGCTTGTCAGAGAATGTTTTGCGGCCGTCTCTCTTCTGCAGCGTCTCGACGTCTTCCCGTCCATTTCAAGGCCTCACCAGCCGCCTCGGAGCCATCTTGCGGGGATAGACGCGAGCGAGCTCCTTCGGCACGCGTTTCTGACGCATGTTTCGCGACGCAAGCGACGGGCTATCTCAAGCAGGTGCTCCAAGGTAGTATGGCGGTCGGATATTCAGGAAGCGTCCATTAGGGTGCGACCTGTTTTGTTGATCGTGATGGATGGATTCTTGATGTGTTTCAGGGAGTTGGAACTCGTATTATCTCCCAATAATTTGAGAATTAGCAGGAAAGTTATTTCGTGTTTGAACAAGTGGAAGCGGCCCCGCCCGATCCGATTATCGGCTTAACAGAAGCTTTTAAGAATGATACGCATCCAGAAAAAATCAACCTCGGTGTAGGCGTCTACAAAGATCAGTCTGGCTTGACGCCGATTCTGGAATGCGTCAAGGAAGCTGAGCGAACCCTGGTGTCGCAGGAGACAACAAAATCTTATCTGGCAATCGACGGAAGTCCTGATTACGGTCGTTACGTGCAGGAACTTTTTTGGGGGGCAAATCATCCTTTGGCTGGCGACCCTCGAGTCAGTGTCGTGCAAGCTCCCGGTGGAACCGGCGCATTGCGCGTTGCCGGAAATTTTTTGCACAAGATGTTTCCAGACAAAAAAATCTGGATGAGCAGTCCCACATGGGCGAATCACTCCAGCGTGTTTCAAGCGGCCGGCCTGGATACCGAAAACTATCCCTACTTTGACACTGCGAAAAACATTTTGGATTTCGACGCAACTTTACAGCAACTGGAATCCATTCCGACTGGTGACGTGGTCCTGCTGCATGCATGCTGTCATAACCCGACCGGTGTCGACCCGAATAGAGACCAATGGCAACGCATGGCAGACGTCCTGGTCGAGCGGGAACTTTTGCCGTTGGTCGATTTTGCTTATCAAGGATTCGGAGATGGTCTGGAAGAGGATGCCGCCGGTTTACGAATTTTGAGCGAAGTGGTGCCCGAAATGTTGATTTGCAGTTCATTTTCCAAGAACTTTGGCCTGTATCGGGAAAGAGTGGGTGCCCTGACGATTGTAGCGGCCAGTGCCAAAGCAGCAGCAGCTACGTTAAGCCAGGTTAAAGCCACCGTCCGGGCCAACTACTCGAATCCGCCGGCTCACGGGGCGGCGATCGTCAACGCCATTTTGTCGTCCAAGGAATTGCGGTCCCAATGGGAGCAGGAACTGGCAGGAATGCGAAAACGAATCAACGAGATGCGCCGTCAATTCGTAGAGACGATGCAAGCCAAAGGCGCAAATCGTGATTTCTCTTTTATTCAAGGGCAGCGAGGGATGTTTTCGTTCTCCGGCCTGACTCCCGAGCAAGTGGACCAACTCCGCGAAAGATATTCGATCTATATTGTGCGTAGCGGACGCATCAATGTTGCTGGAATTACGCCCGAGAATCTGGGCCGATTGTGTGATGCCATCGTTTCTGTCTTGACCTAAATCCTTGCCTGGCAGTACAAACTGGTTTCTTTCTAGTGAGATGACACGACGTTAGAGGAACGATTTTTTTTCTTAAAATACGGAATTCGATTTCTCGTCGTGTCCTTCAGTTAGATCCGGATTTTGATCCCAGATGGAAGTAGGTGGACGTGAACATCCTGGTGGCCACTAGCGAAGCCGTACCTTTCTCAAAAACGGGTGGTCTAGCAGATGTCTGCGGGACGTTACCTCGAGAACTCGCCCGGCTCGGGCATCAGGTGGCAGTTGTAGCCCCTGCCTATCGGCAGAGCATCGAATGCGGACAGTCCAACGAAAATTTGCATGTCGATTTGGACATCACTATCGGCCGTAAACAAGTCCGAGGGGGAATTCTTCGAAGTCAGTTGCCCGAGTCAGACGTTCCTGTTTATCTCATTGAACAAGATGACTATTACGATCGTCCTCAACTGTATAGTGAGGGCAATGTGGACTACAAAGATAATTGCGAGCGGTTTATTTTTTTCTGCCGATCAGTTCTCGAATTGATCCGCTTGCTCAAATTGGATGTCGATGTTTTACACTGCAATGATTGGCAGACCGGGTTGATTCCTGCCTATTTGAAAACCGAATACGCCGACACCCCTAAGTTCGACCGCATGGCGACGGTCATGACCATTCATAACATGGCTTACCAGGGCCAGTTCTGGCATTGGGACATGCTCCTGACGGGTTTGGATTGGAAGTATTTCAATTGGAACCAAATGGAATTCTTCGGCAAATTGAATCTATTGAAAACGGGACTGGTGTTTTCGGATGCGATCAACACGGTGAGTCCGAGGTACGCGTTGGAAATCCAGTCAGCACCGTTAGGCTGTGGCTTGGAAGGAGTCTTGGCTCATCGCAACTACCTTGTTCGCGGAATTCTCAACGGTGTTGATTATTCTGTGTGGGATCCTGCTGTCGACCGCCACATTGCACTCAACTACACCTCCGACAACTGGCATGCCGGAAAACAAGCCTGCAAGCAGGATTTGGGAGAGGCGACCGGACTTCCCGTCTCGCCCGAGACTCCTCTAGTGGGCGTGGTCGGTCGCCTGGTTGAGCAGAAGGGGGTCGATCTTATTGGTGAAGTACTCAAAAAGCGTCTGCCGGATTCAAATGTTCAGTGGGTCATTTTGGGAAGAGGGGATCAGAAATACCAGGATATGTTTTTACGATTGGCTGCTGCCTATCCTGAGAAACTGTCTGTACGACTTGAGTTTTCCGATTTGTTAGCGCACCAGATTGAAGCCGGCGCAGACCTGTTCCTGATGCCCAGTAACTACGAACCCTGCGGCTTGAATCAAATCTATAGTCTTAAATACGGAACGGTACCCTTGGTGCGGGAAACGGGTGGCTTGGCAGACACCATCGTCGATACGAATGAAAAAACTCTAGCAGCAGGAACAGCAAACGGTTTCAGTTTTCGCCCTTATCAGGTGGAAAAGTTGGATCAGACCTTGGAACGCGCGCTGCAGACCTATGCCAGAAAAGAGGATTGGGCCAGGGTTGTGTTGGCGGGTATGAAACAGGACTGGTCCTGGACACGTAGCGCCAAGGAATACGTTTGGATGTATCAAGAATCCACCGCGCGTGTGCGACGGACGATTCACAGCGGAAGTCTGACCTGAAATTCAGGACTGCCCGGGTGCGGCACGATGGCTTCAAGGATTGAATCGTTCTCTGCATAATCTTTTCCCCCTCATCATCTTGCTCGTTTGCAACGAAGGCAAAATGAAGTGGAAATGTCCCACCATCCTCTGTAACCTGGATGCTCGGTTCCAGTTGTTGTTCATGATGCAGTCCTTCGTTTTGCACGGACAACCGCTGAAAATCAATGTTGAACACGGTCGGATGGGGCGATCCTCCTTGAACGCTTGGTATCATGCCTGAACTCCGTCAGGACCCGATTTCTCATTGTCGGGTCATCATCGCCAAGAACCGAAACGAGCGTCCTCGCGAATATCAGAAGGTGGCGTCGCGCGTTGCGTCTATGGAATGCCCGTTTTGTGAAGGTTCGGAAAGTCAGACTCCGGGTGAGATTTTGGCCTACCGGAATCCTGGAAGTTCTCCGGATGGCAGGGGCTGGCAAGTCCGAGTGGTACCCAACAAGTTTCCAGCGCTCGAAAACGTTGAGGATGTTGCCAAGCTTGGGGAAAGTTTGGGTGACTTGACACCTGCCGTCGGTGTCCACGAAGTGATTATCGAGTCACCGAGACACATCAGGAGTTTGTCGGAACTCTCCGATCAGGAGGCAGCCGAGGTGTTTCGAGCCTATCGTGATCGTCTGGGTATGTTACGAAATGACAAACGACTGGTGTACGGCTTGATCTTCAAAAACGTGGGTGCCGCCGCCGGGGCGTCCGTCGAACATGTTCATAGTCAGCTCATGGCAATTCCTTTCTTGCCCTCGACCGTGCAACAGAAGTGGCAGGCCGCACAGCAGTTCTATGACCAAAACGAAAAGTGCATCTTTTGCGAGCGCGCAAGGCAAGAACAAACCCGGCGTGTCCGTCTGGTGGAAGTCTCCCGCCACTGCGTTGCCATCTGTCCATATGCCAGCCGGGTTCCCTACGAAATGTGTGTGTACCCTCGGTCACACCAGAGCCATTTTGAGTTGACCAGTGATCATGTGCTGGCGGATTTGGCATGTCTCATGCGCCGACTACTTGCCAGGTTGGAACGCGTATCTGAGGGAATTGGTTACAATTATCTGATCCACACGGCCCCCTTTGACACCGGGCCTGTCCCGCACTATCACTGGCATGTAGAGATTTTACCGCGTTTGTCGATGGCGGCAGGATTTGAGTGGGGTACTGGATGTTTTATTAACACGGTTCCTCCGGAAGAAGCAGCAGAAAGGCTTGCGCAGCTGGAGATTTAGCTGCAGCTGGAGATTTTAAGCAGAAAGTATAGACGGAATGGGTAAGTGGTGCCGATAAGCGAAACGTTGTCGCTAGCTTGTCAAAAGTGATGCGATTTCCAGCCAAGCCACTCCCAGCCCAAATGTCAAAATCATGAGTAACCAACTTCGCCTCATTCTGCTGCTCCACAACCATCAACCTATCGGAAACTTCGATGGAGTTTTTGAACAGGCTTATCGAGACAGTTATCTACCATTTTTAGAGACTTTCGCGCAGTACGACCGTCTCAAGATCGCCCTGCATGTCAGTGGTCCGCTGATGGAGTGGCTCGAGCATCACCACCCTGAATATGTCGATCGTGTTGCCAGTCTCGTGGCGGCTGGTCGGATCGAGATCATCGGAGGTGCTTACTATGAGCCAATTTTGACGATGATTCCGTCACGTGATCGGATCGGCCAGATCACGAAGTATACCCAGTGGCTTGAGCAACGTTTGGGAGCCGATGTCAAGGGTATGTGGATTGCGGAACGGGTTTGGGAACAGGCTTTGACCGCTGATTTATCACGTGCAGGAATTGAATACACATTTTTAGATGATTACCACTTCAAGAATGCTGGTTTACGCGAGGAGCAACTGACAGGCTATTATGTCACCGAGGATGATGGAAATACGTTGGCAGTTTTTCCTGGTAGCGAGAAATTGCGCTATCTCATTCCTTTTGCAGATCCGGAAGAGACGATCCAACACCTTCGGCGAATTGCAGATACAACGCCTGATCCTGTCGTCGTTTTCGGCGACGATGGCGAGAAGTTTGGAACTTGGCCCGAAACCAAACGCCATGTATACGGTGATGGTTGGTTAAGAAAGTTCTTCGATGCATTAGTCACGAATCAGGAGTGGTTGCAGGTAACGACTCCCGCGGAGGCGTTCTCCAACACACTTCCCACGGGGAAAACCTATTTGCCCGAAGGCAGCTATCGTGAAATGACGGAATGGGCGTTGCCGACGGAGAGAAAGCTGGACTACGACCACTTGCAGCACGAGATGGAGAAAGACCCTCGTTGGCCGCGGATTTCTGGTTTCATGCGGGGAGGCTTCTGGAGGAACTTCAAAGTAAAGTATCCCGAAGCCAATGAGATGTATGCCAGGATGATGGAGTTGAGTACTCGCCTGGACGATCTAGCCACCACAGGGTGTTCCAGTGAACTGATAGAACAAGCCCGGACCGAATTGTATCAGGGACAGTGCAATTGCAGTTACTGGCATGGTGCCTTCGGGGGGATTTATCTTCCGCATCTTCGAAATGCGGTCTATAGCCATCTGATTGCGGCTGACAACCTGCTGGAACAAGCAACGGGCAAAAAGGAGAGTTGGGTTCACGCAGAAGCCAAAGACCTGAATTTTGACATGCGCCAAGAATTGCGTTTAGCGAATGATCAGTTGGTCGCTTATCTTGCTCCAGCTATGGGCGGACAACTTTACGAGTTCGACGTGCGGAGTATCCGTCATAATCTGGGGGCCACACTCACTCGTCGACCAGAGTCGTACCACGAAAGAGTACAGCGGGGTACTGTCCAGCAGGAGGAGGAAACATCAAGTATCCACGATCGTGTCGTCTTCAAGCACGAAGGGCTCGATCAGAGATTGCAGTACGACCCCAACTCGCGCAAGAGTTTGTTGGATCATTTTTACGATCACAACGTCAGCCTGGAAGCAATTGCCGACGGTTTAGCCGTGGAACGGGGTAACTTTGTGGAGGCTGTTTATGATGCCCGTTTGCGCCGTAATCCGGACCGTATCCAAGCTCAGATGACACGGACAGGCTTGGCATTCAACAAAACGGTTCAGATTACCAAGGGCGTGTCTTTGCAAGCAGGAAGTTCCAGTTTGGAAATTGCTTACCTGCTGGAGGGTTTACCTACGGACCATGATTTACACTTCGGGGTCGAGTTCAATTTTGCCGGACTTCCGGCCGAAGCCGAAGATCGGTATTTCTATTCGGGTGATCTGAATCGACTGGGTCAGTTACAGACTCGATTGGATTTGGAAAATGTTCTTACCATTGGGATGGTCGATGAGTGGTTGGGAATCAACTTGAAGTTAACCACGAATCAACCGACATCCTTCTGGACGTTTCCTGTCGAAACTGTCAGCCAGTCGGAAGGGGGTTTCGAGCTTGTTCACCAATCCGTCGTTGTTTTGCCGCACTGGTTTGTCCGTGGCGATCAGGACGGACGCTGGAGTGTGACCATGTGTCTCGATGTCGATACTCGTGCCGCACAAACACGCACCGATTCGATGGCCGAGATCATGGTGAACTGAGCGTAACCCCTGTTCCGATTCACGGTGGGTTTCCCGCTGGTCGAACGTTCCCCTGGGGACGGATCTGCAGAGGTGTTGTTATGGCCGAACCGTCGAAAAGCGTCATCTCGAAGCAACTACAGCGCTTGAAGAGGACGGCAGACTACTTTACACTCGAATTTTTGGCATGAGTCTGTTGTTCGAGTCTAGTAAAGGTTCGCTATGTCTGAATCCGCGTTGCAAGGCCCCGATTTTTCGAAAAGTGATGGGTTACTTCCTGCGATTGCACAGGATTTCGAAACTGGGGATGTTTTGATGCTGGCCTACATGAATGAAGAAAGCTATGCAGAGACTCTCCAGTCGGGTCGAGCGGTGTACTTCAGTCGCAGTCGTGGAAAACTGTGGAGGAAAGGCGAGGAAAGTGGTAACGTGCAGCAGGTACAGGAAATCTGTTTTGACTGCGACGCGGATACCATTTTATTGAAGGTCAAGCAAATAGGTGGCGCCGCCTGCCACGAAGGGTTCCGCAGTTGTTTTTTCCGCAAGGTGACCTCCGACGGATTTGAAGTAGTGGGCGAGCGTCTATTCGACCCTCAAGAGGTCTATGGCAAGTCAAAGTAAAGTTTAACTTGAGAGTAAGCTGAGAGGTAAAAACTCGGAATTCAGAACATGAAGAAAAATTCACACGCCAATGCCTCATTCGTGGTTGATTAACGATCCAGATTTTGCGGCGTGGGAGCGATTTGCTTTTTTGTTCTTACCGACCTTTGGCCTTGGCTTGTGATCTCGGACCTCTGCACTCTGACCCCTGAACGATTCCCCATCATGGCTCCACTTCTCAAACTCGGTATTCCTGCCGGCAGTCTTCAGGAAGCGACCGGCGAACTCTTTCGTCGTGCCGGATATAGAATTAAATTCAGTTCGCGCAGCTACTTTCCCACAATTGATGACGACGATATTGAATGTATGTTGATTCGCGCGCAGGAAATGGCCCGTTATGTACAGGACGGGGTTCTGGATGCGGGACTCACTGGGCACGATTGGATCGTTGAAACGGGTGCTGACGTCCATGAAGTGACGGAACTTGTGTTCTCAAAAGTAAGCCGTCGCCCAGTTCGTTGGGTGCTGTGTGTTCCCAATGATTCCCCGGTTCAGGAGGTGAAAGATTTGCAGAATGCGCGAATTGCAACCGAAGTAGTTGGCATGACTGAACGCTTTCTAGGCGAGCACGGAGTGACTGCCAACGTTGAATTCAGTTGGGGCGCTACAGAAGTCAAACCACCCCAACTGGCCGACGCAATTGTTGAAGTGACGGAAACGGGAAATTCTCTGCGCGCCAACAATCTTCGTATTGTGGCCGAGGTTTTGCAGAGTACGACTCGCTTCATTGCCAATCATGAATCTTACCGGGATCCTCAGAAGCGACAGAAAATCGATGACATTGCTCTCATGTTGAATGGAGCAATTGCGGCAGAAGGTAAAGTGGGTCTGATGATGAATGTGCCGCGAGATCGAGTAGAACAAGTTCTGGCCTTACTACCGGCACTTCAAAATCCGACTGTCACCAATTTGGCCGACGAACAATGGGTCGATGTGATCACTGTTCTGGACGAAACCGTGGTCCGCAACATCATTCCTCGTCTGAAATCCGCTGGAGCTCGAGGGATTGTCGAATATCCCCTGACGAAGGTCATCGAATGATGGATTCAGCGATCGGATCAGCCATGTCCTCCTGATCTGCATCATCATTCATGGGTGTTAATTTGTTTGCGGGGAACGGCACCGGACGACCATTGTCGCACGTGTAGTGTTTCAGGATCACTTTTCCACACACCCAAAGAGGTGCTGCAGTGGAAACTCAAGGGACGCAGCTTTCCACGGCACGTGTGCGACCAGCGGAGGCACACAGTGGATTTCCAGTTCCCGACGATTGCTGCTGGTACTCAAATCGTCGGCATCGCTGCGCACGTCATTCAACACGATTCCAGCGACTTCCATTCCTTGCTTGAAGGTACTGGCGGTAATCAGGGTCTGCAGTGTCTGGTTGATGACTCCTAATTGATTGGGAGCGACTACCAACAGAGGAAAACCGAACTCGTATGCCAGGTCGGCGTTAAAATCCTCGTCGCTCAAGGGAGACATTAATCCCCCAGCGCCTTCGACCAGAATGAAGTCGGAGTTTTTTCGCCAGAAATCCAGGCCTTCTCGCAAAAGTTGACGATCGACGGCGGTCCCTTCCTCGTGAGCCGCCAGATGAGGTGCCAGGGGTGCTTCAAAACACTGGGGGCAAACGTTATTCAAATCGCCCGGCTGGCCAGCTGCATTCCACAGGGCGAGCGCGTCTTCACTGACCAGAGAGTTGGCTTGGCGGACACATCCACTGGCAACCGGTTTGTAGACGCCCACACGATAACCTGCCTGAATCAGCGATTTTGTCAGCAGGCTCGACACGTAGGTTTTGCCGACGCCGGTGTCGGTAGCGGTGACAAACAATCCCTTGCAAGTGTGATTCATGGAGTTACAGCTCAAAGTATTCTTCTAGTGCTTCTCGCATGATGGTTGTGTCAGGAGAGATGCCTGTCCAGGTTGTAAAATCAATCGCTGCGTGGCCGACCAGCATTGCCAAGCCATCCAACGTTTTGCAGCCACGTTGACCAGCAGCCTTGAGCAGCTTTGTCTTGGGCGGGTTGTGAATGACATCGGCAACCACCATTTGCTCGGTGAACGACCCGGAATCGACGGGAACTAGTGCCGATTCATCCCGCAACCCAATGGATGTCGCGTTCACCAACAAATCCGTTTCGGGGTCCGTCACATAATCGCCTTCCCACTGCACGAGACGGGCCAGACCGTTGAAGGATTCATTCAAAAGATTGACCAGTTCCTGGCCACGTCCCACTGTGCGATTGACAATCGTGATGGTCTCGACACCTGCCAACGCTAATTCCACGCTGATAGCTCGCGCTGTACCACCGGCACCGAGGACGACGATGTTCTTACCCTTGGGGTCCATCAATTTCCGCAAAGCTTGTAGGAAACCTTTACCATCCGTGTTGTCCCCCACGTACTTGTCCTGCGAAACGTAAACAAGATTTACAGCTCCGACCAGCTTTGCAGTTTCGGTCAAAGTATCGAGATGCGCGACGACCGTTACCTGGTGTGGAAGCGCAAGGGTGCCACCACGAAAACCCATAGCTTTCATGCCCTCCACAGCTGCTGCGAGATTTTCGGGAGAAACTTCGATCGTCAGGAATCGCCAGTCCAATCCGGCGGCTGAAAAGGCTTTTTCCATCATGTATTGCGTTGGATTTCGTCCTAGCGGTTGGCCCATGCAGCAGACGATATCTTGCAACGACAGGCTCGACACGACGATCCTTCCTTCTGGATTCAACCAGGAGCAATACTTGAAGTAGATTCTCCAGTGTCAAATCTAACTGTCTTTGCTGTGATTTCAAGATCGAAATGAAATCTTCAGGAGTCAGGACACAGTTGCTGAGTACTGTCGTGCGGCCCGAATTGTCCTGAGCGCTCGGAACTCATGGCAACAAGCAGGTAAATGGTCACATGGCTTGGAAGGCCCGGGACCGATGGCGACGGCCGGGCAGGTCGATGTGAATTCAAAATCAAGGGTTTTTGGGCTTGTCCAACTGGGGAGTCCAAAACGCGGGACCGTTTGTATGGCGGTCACCGACTCGTCGTGCTTTCACGCGCAGGTAGGGAGCGACGAATTGGCAACGGTGAGCAAACGAGTCGACTTTGGCATCTGGTTTGGCATGCAAAGGCTCTAAAAGGTCCTCGATCACAAAACCAGCGCGGCACATGCCACCAATTAGTTCCTCCCAACGGTGCAGGTATTCTAAAGTTCCTTCTTCTCGATGCGGACTGCCTGCTACCTGAGGTAGCGGGCCATCACGATAGTAAGGTTCGCGGAGTTCGTAACCATGCTCCGACGGCTGAACACCTGCCTGCAGACTGGCAGGTTGTTTGTGCTGGCTAATGTAGAGTCCTTGGTCACGGATGACTCTTGCCACTTCTTGATAAACAGGCCAGACGTGCGGCAGGTAGCAAGTGCTCACAGGTTGAATCACGATATCAAAGGATTCAGTCTCCAGTGCGGACAGATTGTCCATCGAGGCCTGAACGGTGTGAATTTGCAGTTCTTTTTCAGCTGCGATTTGACGGTCCAGTTCGAGCATGGCGGGACTGATGTCAACCACGGTCACTCGGGCTCCCGCTGCCGCATACAACGGCCCTTGGCGGGCACCACCAGCCGCCAGACAGAGAACTTGTCGATCGCGGATGTTACCACCAAGCCAGCCAACTCCGTCGACAGCTGCCAAAGGATCCGCAAAATCACTCTCCTCGACGGGGCGTGTAAATGTAGACTTCCGGCGAACTCGTGCATCCCAAGCGCGACGATTATGATCATGTACGGGTGTTTCGGTTTGAAAATCGTCAGACGTCATGCAATTGAATTAGTGCGATTTCAAAGAATGAAGAGTCCTGTTCCGACGGAAACCCAATAGTCCTCCGCACAATAGCAACCACAAGCCATTCGGCTCGGGGACGAATGTGGAATGTAAATGATTTGTTCTCTCAGGGTGGGTGGCGAACGGCGACGAGTTGACCCCGGGATCGTAACCGCCAGGAGAGAAATTCAGGGCTAATCGGCTGTAGTCCGAGAGGTCGATTCGATCGTTGCCATCGAAGTTACCCTGATCCCAATCGAGTAGAATTCCTCCCGATCCCGTGGGGTCAAAATGAGATGCCAGTGCGTTGTAGTCCGATAAATCAACACGGTGGTCCAATTGCGTATCGCCAGCTTGATAAGGACTGGAAAATCCGTTGATTGCAGCGGCCAGGTCAAGCCATTGATTCAAATCGACGAGGTCGACCAACCCGCTGTTGTCCAAATCCATGGCCGGGTCGAGGGGGACGTCCCCGAGAGGATTGTCATAAAGTAGGTTGATATCGACTGGATCGCAGGCGTGATCCAAATTGAAATTACAGGCCGCTGCGAGGGGAGCAAAGGCGGGGGCAGGGTTTGCCGCAAAGTCATTGAAGGAAAGGTTTGCATCGAAGGCGAGACTATCCCAGGAACCGTCGCTGAGAACACGGTTCGAGATTCCGACCATAGCGGTTGACCAAGATCCGGAGTGAAACGGATTCTCTTCGGCGTTGGCAAAATTCCAGAAAGCGTCTTCCCAGCCTTCTGCATACCAATCGGCGATTTCGGTCGCCGTGGCGACTGGGTAGAAAGGCGCAGCGGTCATGGAGAAACCGGAGCTGTTAAACGAGGTGTTGTCAGACAGGTCAAAGCTGCCGTTTGCGTTTTGATCGTAGCCCACTCCATATAAGGCGACTCCGGATGCCTGGGGAGGGCTGATTTTTGCATACATGCGGGGGTCAGCAGCCAGTACGGCCAGTAGCATGTCCTCGGTTGTGGTGGGGTTCGACCAACGATAACCCCACACCAGGGACACATCTGCGGAACTCGAGCCATCCCAGTCGACTACCAATACCGATTGATTCGTTCCCGTGCCGACCCAGAATTCAACATCGTTGGCCGAGAAGGTAGAACCTTGGGCAACCATGGCTGGGGCGGAAACAGTGGTCAGGAGAATGAGGATGATCTTTGCCAAATCGTGTGGAATACCTGTTTCCGACGTGTCGCCCGGTTGCAACCCAAACTGGCTGCGAACCTGAACGTCAGGTGTCCAACGAATCAACGGTGTCTTTCTATTGACGCAGCGCGATTCAACACGCATGTGTGTTACCTCGACTGGAGTCCATCCTGTTACGGAAGTTTCACTACTTCGTTACCCGTCCGCGTCAAGACTGCGACTAGGACCGCCTGTTCCACCGAAGTATGTAGGAAACGTACGTGACAGTCACAAAAGACAACCCCAGCAACCTGCGCATGTTCACTATAAAGCTCATTGAACCGGCTGACATTGACACCGGTGGTTTGCTCCTGGGCAAAACAGTTGTGCCCATTGGCCCATTCAGACTCGTGAAGATACGTTCGGCCTGCGCATTCACCCACGATCACCGTTTGCGACAAACCGTCCAGGATAGCAGCAGGTTTGGTTGGTTCCTCGTAAAGCATCACTCCCAATGAATTTGCATCTAGAAAGTGGGCCGATCCGAACGGTGCAGTTCTACCGACACCTTCCACACCATAAATTCCTCCGTAGTCGGAATATGCCATGTCGTCTCCGGGGTCCCATTGGCCGTTGTGGTTGATGTCTCCCGATGTCATTGATTCACGTGAAGTTGATGGACAAAGAAAACTGGGAACGTGGGAACCCGTTGCCTGCCGATTCTGCAAACTTTTGGCCGGATAGTTGTAGTCGAAAAGTTTCCAGATGTTCTCCTGTTCCAAGTAAGGAAGGATCGCCACGTTCCAGGCGATCTTCTTTCTGCTTTTGGATCGACATTCAATACATCCGGTGGGGAAATACGTGTATTCGTTCTGGTAGTTTGCCATTGCCAGCCCTATTTGACGCAGATGATTGCCACAAGCTGTTCGCCGTGCTGCTTCACGTGCAATTTGTACTGCGGGTAAAAGCAGGGTGATAAGAACCGCGATAATCGTCACACTCACAAGAAGCTCGACAAGAGTCACGCCTCGGGTCTGACTTCTCACGGTTGCAATGCGTGGCGAGCCTTCTAACCGGTGTTGAATCGACAGGCGATGTCCGGTCTGTGAGGCATGCCAAAAAAACGGTCCATCTGATCTGAGGGCTGCGCGGGCCATACTTTGTACCACAAGGGCTCCATGAACCGGATCAAGCAAACAGTTTCCCGAGCCAATTTTCATCGACCGCAGTGACCCTCTCTCGCGAGCGACTGCTTATTACGGGTTGGTAGGTCTTCTGACTTCCGAGCTGATTTGGCAAAGCCTTCTCGTGACCGTTCGCGGTAAAACTGCGGTCACAATGGCCATTCAGAGTAGCTAACCAGTAACACTCGGTTACAGCGGGCGAGGCCGTCCCGGATTTACACCGGAATTCCCTGTTTGTCGACCGCTCCAGCGGAGCAAGTCGACCACCAACACATTCTTTCCAGCGCCCACTCTATCTTCCGAGAGCAGATTTACAAGTACCCCTTCACCCGCGCGTGGGATCCGTCCATTTGCTTTGGCAGAGGCGTTTTCTCGCGTATTAGTTGTCAAATGGTTGTATTGGTGCTGTCCGCGAGGAATCGTAAGCTCACATCACCACAGACAGAACGGTTGCGCACCGGCGTAACAGCTTCCCAACCGCTTCACGACCAATGGAATCGTTTCGTTTTCGGCAGCATGCACAGTTTCTCGTGGCTCAGAAGGTCTCAACGGATGGTGGCCTTGTGCCAGGCTGGCCGGACTCCTGAGAAACCGACCAACAATAGACGGATCGACAACCCATCCGGGATTCTTTGAAGTTACAGAGGTATTGACATTCAACCCAAATCCGAAAAGTTGTTTTGTTTTTCGTGAAGAAAAATAATAGTGGACCGAAGCTGTCCGTGATTTCTTCGTGCTTGGAAGTTCAATTCGGAAAGAATGCGCGGTGACTTCAGACACCAACCGCTGCTTCTATGTTGTGGTTCATCGTGGTGAAAATAGTCAACACAACCCGTTCTACCAGGTAAAACGGATCTTTTAAGAAGAAGAAGTGAGTTTACCAATTCTCAGTGGCTGGAATCTTGCTGTGTTAGCAGGTCGCCGTGATGGTGGCTGCTGACACAAAATTTCTTTCCTTAAGTGACACGGTTCACGTGTTCAGTCTCGGGAACTCCCGGAGTTGCATGGCAGATAGCTGCCGCTCTGACAAAGTGGAACGGGATGAGGGGCGACGATTTTCTTTCCTGCTACCTAGTCTCTGGTTCCGTTCATTGACTCAGCATACGACAACCGCTTGACGGAGGAGAAACACACTGGACAATCGTCCCATAGAGAATTCGTTACACGTCCGGTTCAGGAGATAAAATTACATGTCCGATCGAGAACGCTGGATCATTTATCCGCTATTGTTTTTTTCCTGTCTGAGGCCAGTCTGTGACCTGCTCCAACTGCAGGATTCGCAGGATCCAGAACCTCGCGTCGTCCAATGTGATCGTCTCGTGGCCGATACGGTTGTATGTAAGAAATTACAATCCGTCTCGATCGTTGGAATTGAGTTGCGCACAATTTCCCTCGATGGTGAGTTACGGTTTCAAGTTGTGGGAAATGGTGAACATGGCGGAATGGCTGAATTCTATGGAGCCGGAGTGACTCCTGTTGCCACGATCGGTGTGGATGAAACCGGGCAACAGGGAGTCGTCGAGACAAAACAGGTGTCAGGAAATACTCTGGTGAAACTTTCTGCCAATGAATCCGGCGGAGTCGTTGAAACATGGAACTTGAACCAGCAACTGCTGGTTCAACTTGGCGGTACCCAAGAAGGGGGAAAGTTGCAGACGTTCATGCCGGAAGTCACTGAAGAGCCAGAGCCATCGGAGGCAAGCGAAGAGCAGGAGCCGTCTGGTCCCGGTGAGGAGCAACCAGCATCTGACCCAACCGGCCAGGAATCAGTGTCCGACGGGAGTACCATCTGAGCCGAATGTGCCAAGGCTTCATTCACGAAGAAAGCCAGTTGACGTTTGGAATGGTGTTCGTTCAAAATGCGAGTGAGTGAACACTGAATGGGATCGGGAATGTTTCCCGTGGCATCACCCAGTACTGCGAGGCTGCCGGTGCAGGTGATTGGGTCAATCAACGAGAGACTGCCGTGGGCGCCGATTTGCGGGCGGCGCAGTTCCACATGGAGTTCCAGGGCCACCACCGGAACTGCGAAGGAACTGGTCCCTGGCTAAGCTTCTCGTAGGTCTTCTACTGTCCAGTACGCCTCGCCCGTATTGCGGTGAATGGTCCGCTTAACAGTCACTTGAAAGGTCCACTCGGATGTTGTGTCCGAGGATTCGGACCGAACGACGAAGCGATGTACCACGAAGCTCGCTTCGTCCAGAACCGAAAAGTCCTGTCGTCCATCGAAATGAAGACTGGAGTTTACGATTTTATCTCGAAAACTGTTCACCGATGTCTCGGAAAGAAAACGATTCAGACTCTCATCCGCCGGCGACTTGGATTCAGAGTGCTCTTGCGGGGGTAAAAAAGACCCTTTGCGCTGGCCGGGCTCCAGCATCCATTGATGCGCCTCTTGCATGCGGTCTTGCCGAATCAATTTCAGCCAATCGGTGGCCACCCGTCGGGCTTCACGGCTGAGTAAATAATTGTGTGTTAGTATATGAACCGGTGCTAGAGTTCCAAAAAAGCAGCCACAGACCAATCCGAACAGGATGGCGTTTCTACCGATGAATTCGGGATTGGCGGCAATCTGGCGTAAACCAATAACGGCCAGGATCACGGTCGCCAGGGGTATCAGCCAGAGCAGGGGATGAATTAACGCTAGACTCGAAGCGACCCCGAAGACAACTGACAACGGTGCGAAGCGACTGATTGCCCGATAGGACTCGTCGTTAAAATCCGAAGGAAACTCTTCCGTTGTCGATTTATTTTTCATCACCGCTTCTTGATATAACTGTCCGTTTCAGCTTGCAATGTCTCGAGATCCTTTCTGCGCAGGCGGTAATTCTTGATGAATTGGGTTGGCGAATTAAATTGATTTCCACCGGACAAGGTAGATAGCGATCCGAGAGAACAGGAATGGACCAGGGAGAGCCACTGCTTATCAGGCGCCACCCCCAGGAGATCATTCGAACCCTCCTGCTTTTGAAATGATCCCCCGAAAGAGTTGACAGGTAACGGAGCAATGTGTAACGAAAAGCAGACAATACAGACCATGATCCAGGCAGTGAGTAGTGCCAGCACGGATCGGCCTGCCATTTCTACGGGTGTTTTGAAACGCACCTGATATTGAGAGAGAAGATTGGCCACCGAGCGAAGGATGAAAAAGACCACTGCAAACAGCAACCAGAAACAAAGAAAGTCCCAGAAATAACCGTATGAAGGAAGAGACGATTCCAGTAATTCTGCCAGGACTGGAAAGAAGTCCATAGCAATCAGGCCGGCGAAGATGGAATTCAACAAGGCAATGGCGGCTCCCCAAAGCCCTTGAAACCAAACGAGGCTGAGACAGACGAGGAAGATCACAAGTAAAAATAAAACAATCATGGAAAATTACTGTTTCAGGATTCTCATAAGTTCTTGTAAGGAAGTTGTTCCGCGCGCCACCATAATAATACCCTCCTCCTGCAGCGATCGATTCCCCTCCTGTTTGGAAGCCTTGCGCAGGACCTCCAGCTTGGGTTGTTTGACGAGGGCTTCGCGAATTTTTTCACCGACCTTCAGGATTTCAAAAACGGAGGTTCGTCCTCGATAACCGATACCACCGCATTTGGAGCAGACTTCTTCGTCGTCACTCCGTTCTTGGGGTTCTCGATAGAACGTATAGACACGTTCTGCGGGAAGGCCCAACTTAGTTATCAGGTCCGGAGGAGGATTATAAGATTCTTTGCACTCGTCGCACAGCTTGCGGATGAGTCGTTGGTTTACGACGGCCTTGATGACCGGGGAAAATTCTTCTGCCGAGACCTTCAACATCAGTACCCTCAGCAGTGCTTCGGCCGCTTCCTTGGCGCGAATCGTGCAGATGACGAGCTTCTCGTCGTTGGCGTGGTGACAAAGGAGTTCGATGACGTTGGCATCTGACACGTGAGGGGCCAGTACGACATTAGGCTCGGTCCGCATCAATCGGGTTAACTTTTCGATGGATGTTTTTTCGTTGGAGAAATCTAAACGGTTCACTTCCACGTTATCGACTTCGGGTTCCAGTCGAGTTTCATCTTCATAGGTAACGAAGTGCCGGGTGTACCGGTCGGCACCGCGCAGCGCAGCGTTGAGTGTGGTTGTGAGACCACCTGCGGGCAGGGCCGAGAAGAGGATAATGCCGGCGGGATAATTTAACAGCTCTCGCAGTGACTCTTTCAACTTTGGACGCAGGCCCAATTCGTCCAGTGTCAGGGTTGGGGTTTTCCCCAAGTCCAGCTGAAATACTGCCCGTTCCCCCGTTTTCGTTCCCTGGCTCAGAAAATTCCAGGTTTGTTTTTTTCTCTTATACGTCGTTCCGAATTGACCGACTTGGCGTGAACGCCGGTCTTCGCTGTTTAAATTGGCGATTTGCTTCAGCACCGCCAGCATGAGATCACTTGAATCGCGTTCATGCCCCCCGGCATCGTGCCAGACCCCATCGATTTCATAACGAACCGATACCGATTCTTGGGAGTAATCCAACATGATTTTTTCACTGCGGCGGTCGAGGGCGTCGTACAGCAATTCACGGGCACTAAAAAATCCGGGTGATTGCCTGGCCCCCAACAAATTCGCCTTGTTATCCAGATCATTGCCAGCTCCCATGCTGATCAGGCCGATCGGCGGACCTTTTTCTTTGTCGGCGAGGGCCGCTTTACGTGTGGGCTTTCCCGACAGCACCGCGACGATATGGGCAACCGTCAGTACTCGATCTGCCTTGCCGACCCTGGCGTTCCGCTGAACCACGTAGACGAACGTCGGGATAAGATAGGACAGCAGCGGCAGAAAGAAACCTGCGATAAAAAAGGGAATGACGAGGGCCAGGATCATCGCCAGCAGAAAAGGAAACACGAAAATCATGTTCCAGACCACATGCGACATGTGGGAGAAATCGCAGTCTTGATTGATCCAATTTGCCGTGTAGATCCAAGGAAAGAAGATCAGCAACAGGAGCACCAGTTTCAAGATGCTCAGTTGACCACCCGCACCGCGCGAGAATTTCACTGGTTTTGCTGGAGTAACCGGAACGGCTTCCTGGGACAAATTCGATGGGTTGGCTATTCCCGTTGCGGAGTTCGCAGTATCACCAGCTCCTTGAGCCAGGGCCTCGGGTGCCAGGCAAGCGAAGAGGGAAAACAGAAGTAGCGCCACGATCATGTCAGTTTTCAAGGTTGAAGGCGTGGCCTTCGCGCCAGACGTTTGATCGATAACAGCTAGACGGGTCATAAGATGGAATTCAGGCTGGCTAGAGGATACCGGGCTGTTTGACTTCGATACCCTTAAGAGCCATTTTCAGAGCTTCGACGTTCGGCGCAACTTCGAAGGCAGTTGCCCGATCGATCAAATCATCATTGATTAATTGTTTCAGACTCATGGTGAAATCTTGCATTCCATCATCTTTGCCGATGCGGATGGCATCAGGAATCTTTACATCCTGCTGTTCCACGATGAGTTTTACCATCATCGAAGTAAAGGTCATGATCTCGACGCATGGCACTCGAGCGACTCCTTCTTTGATCGATGGCAACAGTTTCTGTGCGATGATTCCTTTCATGTTGAAAGCGATTGCATTGCGAATCGTGGCGTGCATTTCTTCTGGAAAGAGGTCCAGGATGCGCCCAATCGTCGAGGATGCACTGGAGGCATGAATGGTACCAAAAACCAAGTGCCCCGTTTCCGCCGCCTGAATGGCAGTCATGAATGTTTCATAGTCACGCATTTCACCTACCAGCATCACATCAGGATCTTCTCGCACGGCATGTTTCAACCCGATGGAAAAATTTTTTACATCAATTCCGATCTCTCGCTGGTTGATCAGGCACTTGTCATCTTTAAACACGAATTCGATAGGGTCTTCGAGAGTCAGAATGTGTTTTCGATAATTGCGATTGATCCAGTTCAACATGGATGCAATTGTGGTTGTCTTGCCCGAACCAGTGGGACCTGCCAGCAGGACCATGCCCTGGTAGTGTTTGCACAAATCCTCCATCACCGGTGGGAGGTGCAGACCCTCAAAATCTGGAATAAAATTTTCAACACGCCGTGCAACCAGTCCGATATGCCCCATCTGTTGTAGAACATTCACGCGAAATCGAACACGAGTCCCTTCGTAATCGATCGAGTGAGCTAAATCGGCACCTCCAGTGTCGTCGAAGATGTTGCGGTGGAATTCGTCAAGCAACGGAAACAGTAAGGCGGCCATTTCCTTGTCTTCGATCGCGGGCCGATTGAGAGGGCGGAGCGAACCGGCGATGCGGACCATCGGCGGCTGCCCCGCTTTCATGTGCAGGTCACTGCCTTTGAGTTTGCAACATGCCCGGAACATCTTATCGACTTCCAGATCTCCGGAGCGTCCGGAAAATCGTGTGACATCAGATGGAATGTCAGCGCCCGATTCTGAGTTGTCCTTAGACATTGAGTCTTCCTTCAAATGACCGCAAGGAGTTTGCGGAACCTTCGATGCATTATGTGTGGTCTTTTAGAAATGGAGTTTCTATTGTAGGGAATTGCAAGTCAGCTGGTAGGTCGTATTTTTGATTTGCACTCTCGTTCATCTTGTCCTTGCCGTGCACACAGTGTGATTTCAATTTTATAAGCGCACTGGTATCCCATGTGCCGCCATGATTTCCTTGGTTGTTCGGATCGTATATTCCCCAAAGTGAAAAATACTGGCGGCCAATGCCGCATCGGCATGGCCTTTTGAAATCGCTTCTGCCAAATGCTCGGGACATCCGGCTCCGCCACTGGCGACGACAGGGATCGACACAGCCTGGCTCACTGCAGATGTGATTTCCAAATCATAACCATCTTTGGTTCCATCACAGTCCATGCTGGTCAAGACGATTTCACCCGCACCCAGTTGTTCCACACGACGCGCCCACGGGACAGCTTCCAATCCCGTGCCAATGCGCCCCCCGTTAATATGAACCTCCCATTTCTCCATTCCGTTTTTCTGGACTCGTTTGGGATCAATGTTGACGACGATGCATTGACTGCCAAACCGGCGGGCCGCTTGTTGCACTAACTCCGGAGTACGACAGGCAGCCGAATTAATCGATACTTTATCGCTGCCCGCGTTGAGCAACGCGCGAATGTCTTCCAGGGTCCGTATTCCGCCACCAACTGTCAGCGGCATGAACACTTGTTCTGCTGTCCGCCGTACCACTTCCAGCATGATGTCTCGTCCTTCGTGGCTTGCGGCGATGTCCAAAAAGACCAGTTCATCAGCACCCTCTCGTTCGTAACCGGCTGCAACTTCCACCGGATCACCCGCGTCGCGCAGGTTCACGAAGTTGGTGCCTTTGACCACTCGTCCGCGATCGACATCCAGGCAGGGAATCACGCGTTTTGCCAACATTCCCCTACTGTAAGCGGAAGGTCCTGGGTCTGCAACTCATTCGGTACGGTCCCGGGTACGCTTCCGGCTGATTGTTTCCCTGGGACGGACCGGACTTTTGGATTTGTTGCCGGAGTGTGGTGTGAACCAGCCAGCAGTAGAATTACTTTGAAACGGTTGCTGGAACCACGGGTCAACCGGATGGTGACCATCTGCAGATAAGGTTTGGGGAATTTTCAGGTGCATCCGGCACTCACTTCCTGTCAGAACGGATCTTCATTAAAATCCTTTTCAGGAATGGCAGGATTGGACCGCGAATCCAAGGCCGCCGGCGATCGGCCGGCTGATGTGATGAGCGGGCCACTGGATCTGCGAAAACCTGTTGGGAGGATGCCGTGAGCCAAGAGAAGGACGAGTGGTATCTGCAAACCGATACCGGAGCCATCTACGGTCCGATCTCGAAACAAGAGATGGACCAGTGGCAGCAAGAGAAACGGATCGGAATCGATCATCAGATCCTGCAAGCCAGTTCCGGACAGTGGCAGTGGGCAAACGACGTCTATCCACAGATTGTTAAAAAACGCAAGTGGCTTTAGAACGGGCGGCGGTGTTCAGAAAGATCTGGTTTACCAGCAGGTAAGCGTTCATCGGTCTGCCGTCGATGGGTCGGGTCAAGTTTGAAACGGAAAGGCAACATGCCTGTTGCTGTCCCATTACGACTCGTGCACGTCGCTTTCGTCGGGGGCGACACTTTCTTCGATGATTTCACAGTCTGGCAGTGAATCCAGGAAAAGTGATCCATAACGTTTGGTTTTGATGCGTGGGTCGAGGATCACGACGATTCCCCGGTCTTGTTGCGTACGGATCAAACGTCCGAATCCCTGCCTCAACTTGATGATCGCCTCTGGCAACTGATAGTCGAGGAATGGGTTGCCACCGGCGGTGCGGATGGCTTCCAGACGGGCTTCGAGGAGCGGGTGGTCAGGCACGCTAAATGGTAAACGCGTGATGATGACGTTTTGCAACGCGTCGCCGGGAACATCGACCCCCTGCCAAAAGCTGTCAGTACCTAGCAGGACGGACCGCGGATTTTGTTTAAATCGCTCCAGCATCTGGTGCCGTGGCAGTTCGTCTGCCTGGCTCAAAAGTGCCAAGTTGCGTTGGGCTAGCCAAGGAGTCAGCACTTTGGCAACGTGGCGCAGCATCTCGTAGCTGGTAAACAGTACAAAGGCATGTCCGTCGGTGCGGCCCACGTAACGCCGGATCATGTTGGTGGCCGACCGGAGGTAGTCCTCTTGCATCTGGGCCGGATCGGGCATGTCGTGCACAACGATAACACGCACCTGGCGTGTAAAGTCGAACGGACTGCCCAGCCGAAGTTCGTTGGAATGTGTCAGTCCGACCCGGGATTTGAAAAAATCGAAAGCTGGCTCGCGCCCCACCGAAAGTGTGGCACTGGTCATGACTACCGTGGGCACAACCTCGAACAACTCCTTGCGCAAGGCGGATCCCAGGTCGATCGGGGCCGCTGCCAGTTTAATTCGTGCTTCCCCGCGCCCGGATGCAGAACGTTCAACCCAATACACAGCGTCCGGCAGGGACTGGGACCGCCAATTTTCGATCTCACCGGCCAGCGCCTCCAGGCGATCGGCTGCCGCAACAAAATCTTGTCTCTCGGAAACCTCTTGCACACCGCCGCTTTGCTGTCGGACCATGCGTGCCAGGGTGCAGAGTTCAGGGCTTAACGGGTTGGGGACGATTTCGGGCGTGCGAACACGCCCGTTCGATGACTGCTGGTCCAGGAGCCAGTTGCTGACGTCTGCGAACAGGTCCTGGGAAGCGAATCGGCACTTGAGAACCTGGCTCTGGGCTGCTGCCAACTGATTGTGAACCAGTAATCCCTTGTTGGTGCGATCGTTGTAAAGTTTGTTCAACGAATAATCAATTTGTCCCGAGGTGACGTTGAGTCCGAAATGGTCGGCCGCCACCGACTCGATGGTATGAGCTTCATCCAAGATGACCGTGTCATAGTCCGGAATCAATTTGACATTGGCACGGCGGAGCGCCAGATCACTGAAGAAGAGGGCGTGATTGACCACAAGAATCTGTGCATGCTGAGTGCGTCTTCGGGCTTTGTAATAAAAACATTCGTTATGGGTGTCGCAGCTGTTACCCATGCAGTTACCGCTGTCACTGGCGACTTCGTCCCACACGTCATTGGCCGGCCGAAAGTCAAGATCACTGAGCGATCCATCGGCTGAGCCCCGGGTCCAGTTACTGATTTTCTGCAAGGTTTGAATCTGCTGATTGTCGTGAAACAGGCTCCCCGCCCGCGCCGTCGCGTTTTTAAGCCGGCGCTGACTGAGGTAATTACGGCGACCTTTGACGAGCACGGAGGTAAACTCGCGGGGGATGACACTGTTCAATAATGGCAAGTCCTTGAACATCAACTGTTCCTGAAGACTGATTGTATGAGTCGAAATCACCACCCGCCGCTGATTGTCTGTTTCCTCCGGGGCACGCGGGTTTGTGGTTTGCAGGATGGCGGGAACCAAATAAGCAAAACTTTTTCCGACGCCCGTTCCTGCTTCAACAATCAGGTGTCGCCGTTGATCCATTGCCTGCGACACGGCAGTGGCCATCTCCAACTGTTGAGGGCGCTGTTCATAATTGTCCAGGCGCGCTGCAAGGCGTCCGTCCGGTCCCAGAATGTCGCTAGCCGTCAGAGATTGGTGTGACATCGAGTCCTACGGAGGTCTGGGGACTGGGAAACGAACAACAAGGTGAGACAGCTTCAAAATGCCATTTTCTTTTTTTCCCGGCCGAGTTGCGGGTATGTTTGGCAGACCTGGGAAACACAAACCCGGTGCCTTTTCACGAGTCAGTGTCAGAGGTGTGCGCTGGGTGACAGGCTGGTGACGACCGGCGGACGGAATTCGCAACTTGTTTGCGAGGGCAGTCAGCGTACCAGCTTTGCAAGGCAACGCAAACCGTTCTTTTTGCACTGTTGGTAAAAGCCAGGATCCGAATACTCAGGTGGCAAATTCGCGGCACTCGGTCTATGATGGCAGCGGTGTAAAGGAGACGATTTTCAGTGCCCATTGAATTTCCTTGTAGTGGCTGCCAACGGTTGCTGCGGACGGCAGACGATACCGCTGGAAAACAAGCCCGGTGTCCCGAGTGCGGTCAAATCCAGACGGTACCTTCAGCAATTGCCCCTTCTTCGGTGGCAGTAAACTCGGGTGGCGCTGGTTCCCCAGGGTCAGGTTCTTTTGAAGCGGTGCCCGGTGGCCCGGTGGCCAATCCGAACCGGGCACCCGCTTTTGAACCGTCTTCTACGGAAACAGGTTTCTCAGCCGGTGAAGGAACGCTGCAACCCACTCCGATTGATTTTGGCGAAACACTTTCGCGGACGTGGGAGCGGTTTTCTGCGCAACTGGGAACCTGTGTACTCTTTACATTTTGTCTGGTTGGAGTTCATGCCGCCGCCTGGTTTATCAGCACAGTTGTGACCGGACTGTTAGCAGCAGCGGGTGCGGGTGCAGTGGTCATTGTGATTCAAATGGCATCGTTGGTTTGGAGTGTTTTGGTGGGGTCATTTACAAACTGCATGACGGTGTTATTCGCTTTGAACCTTTTGCGTAAACATCCTTCGCCCTTAGGATCTATGTGGAAGGTTGGGCCCTATTTCTGGCGAGTCTTCCGTCTTCAGTGTCTCGTGATTGTCGTTGTATTCGTGGCCATTGTCGTATGCGCCCTGCCCGTCAGCATTGCAGGCGTCACGCAGGACGAGACGGCCGTGCTGATTGGAACAATCTTCTCTGGCGTCCTGTTCATTCCGGCCATCGTGTTCGGTGTGATCTATTTCTATGGCATTCTGATTGCCAATTTTTTCATCATTGATCAGGGAAATGGCGTGCTGGAATCCGTCTGGAACTCGATCCGTCACATGCATGGTAACAAGCTCACTACATTTTTGATCCGGCTTGTTGTTGGTGGGGTGATGGTAGTACTTGTAGTATTCACCTGTGGTTTAGGATTCATTTTCATCATGGGCTACAACTCCTTGTTAATGGCCGTGATTTATCTGTCGGCGACGGGACAGTGGCGGGCAGAGTTGCCCGGACGTTCGGAGAATTTGAGCCAAACCAGGACCTGAAAAAACCGTGAGCGCCTTGTCCGGCAGAACTCAGCGGGGTTTGGCGGCCACGACACCCTCTTGG
>CAUZBP010000015.1:0-74507 GCA_963578105.1 Planctomycetota bacterium | reverse complement strand
ATGCGCCGTGAGATATTCCCGGAGTTCGAACTCGAGGTGATTCTCATCTCGGTACCTTATCCAGGCGCTTCGCCGGGCGAAGTGGAAGAGGGCATTTGTCAAAAGATGGAAGAAGCAGTCCGTCCGATTGCCCACATCAAACGACAGATCTCCATCGCCCGTGAGGGAAGCGGGTTTCTCGTTCTGGAACTGGACCCGAAGGTTCCAGACGTGCAGAAGATCCTGAATGAAGTACGGTCGGAAATCGATCGTATACCAAGTTTTCCGGAACTGGCTGAAGATCCTGAAGTCAAACAGATTACCTTGCGCCAGCCCGCCATCCGCGTCAACATCACGGGTCCACAAACACCTCATGCGGGTGAGCAAGAACAACTACTGGCCGAACTGCGTTTACGTGAAATTACCGAGGAAGTCCGCGAAGATTTACTGCAGCTTCCCCCAGTCTCACAGGCAAACATCATCGGCGCCCGCGATTACCAGATCGACATCGAAGTTTCCGAGGCCACCTTGCGGCAGTACGCCCTGTCTCTTCAGGACATCGCCCAAATCGTAAGGCGGGAAAACGTTGAACTTCCCGGGGGCACCCTGAAAACAGAATCTCAGGAAGTGCGCTTACGCGGCAAAAACAAACGCCTGTTGGGGACAGAAATTGCCGAAATCCCGTTAGTCACCGATCCTCAGGGAATTGTCCACACTATTGCCGACCTGGCCGAAGTGCGTGACCATTTCGTTGATGAAACGGCAGTCAGCTTTGTAAACAACAAGCCCACGCTGATCATCTCTGTCGATCGTACATCGAGTGAAGACCTGCTCGATATCGTTACAGAAGTCAAACACTACATCGCCGGAAAAAAACTTCCTTTCGGATACACCATTAGCACATGGTACGACCAATCCGTCAATGTGCGCGACAGAATGAAACTGCTTACCACAAACGGATTGCAGGGACTGGTCCTTGTATTCCTGACGTTAGCCATCTTTCTCGAATTGAGGTTGGCATTCTGGGTCTCGGTGGGCATTCCCACCGCCGTACTCGGATCAGCCATCGTTTTGATCTATGCCGGACATACGCTGAATATGCTCTCCATGTTCGCCTTCCTGATGGCACTGGGAATTGTCGTCGATGATGCAATCGTGATTGGCGAAAACATTTACACTCATCGTCGTCGTAATCCGGATCTCCAGAGCGCAGCCGTGGAAGGAGCCTATGAAGTGTTACCGGCGGTGATTTCCTCAGTCTGCACGACGATCATTGCCTTTGTGCCCTTGATGTTTGTGGCAGGAATCATGGGAAAATTTATAGCCGTCATGCCGGTGGCCGTGATCGCTATGCTGATCATATCGCTGTTGGAAAGTTTTTTCATCCTACCCTGCCATTTGGGGCATGAACGCAGCTTCTTGTTTGTAGTGTTTGGCCTCGTGTTCTATCCGTTTCGTCCGCTAACCAGGTTTTTCTTATGGTGTAACAGACGCACCGCTGACCTGTTGGAATGGTTCATCCAGAAGGTTTACCTTCCGAGCCTAAATTGGTCCCTAAAAAGTTGGCCGATTGTCTTGAGTTCTGCATTTGCGATCCTGCTGGTGACGTGGGGGTTTTTGAAAGCTGGAATTACTCCCTGGGTGCTGATGCCCGAACTTGACAGCTATCTGATTGAAGCGCGGATCCTCTATCCTGACGGCACACCTGGCAGAGTGACCAATCAGGCCTGCAAACGGCTGGAGAGGGCCATTCAGGAAATCAATCGAAGACATTCCACACCCGAAGTCCAGCTGGTGCGTTACATCTATCGAGCTGCCGGAAGCGTGAGTGCGCCGGGCATGATGGGTCCGGACGAACGTGCGACCGGAAGCCATGTGGGCCTGGTGGAAGTCGAAATGGTCGACTCTTCCCAGCGCGAGGTTCACAGCGAACAGATCCTGGCGGAATGGCGGCAGGAGGCGGGTAATTTCCCCGGAGCAGAAACCCTGAAATTCGGGATCCCCCAATTCGGCCCGGGTGGAACTCCCATCGAATTTAAGCTACTCGCTCGTAAAGAAAACATGGAAACACTCGAAACTGTCGTAGAAAAGTACAAACAGAAATTGGCCAGTTATCCGGGGGTGTTTGACATTGCAGACGATTCACAACCCGGCAAGTGGGAGTTTCAACTACGCGTCAAGGAAAAGGCGCTGGCCCTGGGCGTGCCGTTGGCCACGCTGGCCGAAACGGTCCGCGCATCGTACTACGGCGAAGAAGTGATGCGTCTCCAGAGGGGCCGGCACGAGGTGAAACTGATGGTGCGATATCCCCAAACCGATCGCCGCTCACTGGCGAACTTCGAAGAGATTCGGGTTCGAACTGCGGAGGGAGCAGAGTTGCCACTGACAGAACTGGCGGACATCACGGTGGCGCGCGGTTACTCTGAAATCAACCGCGTCGATCAGTTGCGGTCGATTACTATTACAGCCGACGTAGATACTTCGAAGCAAAATGCGCGGAAGGTTGTTCAGGACTTGAAACGCCCTGGAGGATTCCTGGATCGAATGCAGCAAGAATATCCACAAATTCGTATCCGGTGGGAAGGACAACAGGAACAAACAAGTGAATCCTTGAATAGTCTGTTGGTTGGATTCTTGTGCGCTCTGTTTGCCATGTTTGTGTTACTTACCCTGCAATTTCGCTCGTATTTACAACCACTCTTGATTCTGGTGATCATCCCTTTCGGAACGGTTGGGGCCATTTGGGGCCATTCGCTGATGGGCATGCCGCTGACTCTGTTCAGCGTGTTTGGATTGATCGCCCTGACAGGAGTTGTGGTTAACGACTCGATTGTACTGATCGACTGCATCAACCGTAACATACGTCAAGGAATGACTCTTCAGAAGGCACTCTTAGAGGGAGGGCGCCGTCGATTTCGTCCGGTCCTGTTGACTTCCATCACAACGATCGCCGGTTTAATGCCTATCCTGGCTGAAACGTCATTTCAGGCACAAATCCTCATCCCGATGGCGACCAGCTTGTGCTTTGGTTTGATGCTGGCAACCGTGTTGGTTCTCATTCTTGTACCTGTTTTCTATTACATCTTTGCTCACTTTCAGCGATTGGTCTTCCTGCCTTTAATGGCTTTGGACCCGGCCGTAACATCCACCACTGAAGGAGTTGGTCCGGCAGCTGTGTCGCCCCCGCCCCCCGAGAAATCAGAGTGAACGGTTTCGTACGGGAATGGACCCCTGCGGACCCTTTAGACAAAGAATGCTAGAATGCGGATCTGCGCGACTGAGAACTCCGGCTGGGTGAGGTACTGAAATCGTGTTGCAGACAAGTTGGCTGGAAGTCGATCTTGGACGTTTGGACAGTAACCTGCGTCTTTTCCGGCGGCTCGTGGGAGACGACGTCAAGATTTGCGGGGTAATCAAGGCCGATGCCTACTCGTTGGGGGCTGTACCACTGGCAAATCGCCTCGAAGCTGGTGGTATCGATAGTCTGGCTGTTTATTCTCCTGCACAGGCGGCAGAAATCTACAGCGCCGGACTGAGGACCCCGCTGATCATCTTGTTGCCAGTGCGGCAGGCCGCTGAAGTGGAGGGTTTGGAACCGGCCTTCAAGAGTGGACAGCTTCACTTGACCATACACGATGAAGATCAATTTCTGGCAGTTGACAAGTTGGCGCACACTCTCGAATGCCAAATCCCTGTTCACTTGTACCTTGATACCGGCATGAGCCGGGCGGGTCTCGACCCTGAACAGTTCGCTCACGTGCTCAGCTTCGATCAATTGAATCAACGGATTCGAGTCGCTGGAGTGTACACCCACTTCACGTCATCTGACGATGATCCAGAATTCACGAATCACCAGATGAACCGGTTTCAAAAGGTGCTGAAGCGCTGCAAACGACAGCTCCCGGACGATGTGCTGATACATGCGTCCAATACTTGCGCAACGTTACGTGGACAGCCTTTTCACCAATCCATGGTGCGAATCGGCCTGGGCCTTTATGGTTACGGTCCGCAATTCATGACCGATCCAGCCGAGAACATCGACCTGCAACCAATTGTACGATGGTTGAGTCGAGTCGTACACGTTCAGCAGTATCCACGAGGCACGACGGTCGGTTACAATCGCACACATTTCCTCTCGCGCGACAGCCTATTAGGAGTTGTTCCAGCAGGCTACGGTGATGGCTACCCTTTGGCCTTAAGTGGACGGGGAACTGTTGACGTAGGATCGGAATCTTCGCGGGAGGGATCCGCTCCGATCCTGGGAAAAGTGAACATGGATCAGGTTGTGATTGATCTGACGGACTGTCCGGTACCCGTCGGCAGCGTGGTACAACTCATCAACTGGGACAACACATCTCCTTGCGCTTTACACCATTTGGCAGATCAGGCTGAATCAACATGCTACGAGATGCTTTGTCGCTTGCCACCTCGTCTCCAACGCAATTACCTTCCTTAAACAACGGCTGGCAGCGGATCAACCATGGCAATGTCAACAGACCAGTGGAAAGCCAGCGAACGATGCTCCTCGCCCGAGTTGGCCTTGCCGCTGCTGGTGACAGGGATTGCCGGAGTCGCGGGTTACAATGCTTTTCAATATTTTCGCGAGAGGTTTGGCGAGCAGGTAGTGGGGATTCGACAGCAGGACAATTGGCCCCTGTGCGGACCGGGCATTGTGGCTTGCAATGCGGAACATCAAGACGGATTGAATCGTTTATTTGACCGATTTCAATTTCGTTCGGTGCTAAACTGTGCCGGAAATTGTGCACTCAAGTCGTGTGAGTTGGACCCGGCATTAGCTTGGCGAACCAATGTCGAGGGTGTGAACAATTTGTTGACCACTTTGCAAGGATCCTCCACAAGATTGAGTCACTTATCAATCGACTTGGTCTACAGCGGAACCGGTTCGGGAGGACATACCGAGGAGGATTCCTCGGATCCTGTGACGGTCTATGGAACGACGATGGTGGAAGCAGAACAACGGGTGCTGGCCGCCCGCCCCGACGCCTGCATTCTGCGCATTTCTTTGCCAATGGGAGTCAGTTTTAATGGCCACGCCGGTGCCATCGATTGGATTCAATCTCGCTTCAAAAAATCAAAGCCCGCCACGTTATATTTTGACGAAATTCGCACACCGACTTACACAGATTGTTTAAACCAGACCTTCCATCAAGTACTGGCAGGTGATTTACACGGAATTTATCATGCGGGAGGACCGCGGCGTTTGAGCCTGTACGAAATTGCCCAGGTCGTGAATCGCATCGGTGGTTACGATCCTCACTATCTGATGGGTTGCCCCCGGATTGAAGCTGGCCCGATGCCGCCAAGAGCAGGAAATGTTTCCCTGGTATCTGACAAACTCTCTCTGGCCTTGGGATACGCTCCTTTTGATCCCTGGCCATTTTTCCAGGAACATGTGCCAACCCATCGAGACTGGCATCGCGAACGGCCAGCGGGACAGCACGGATCACCCGAATATTTGGCAGAGGTACTCTACCGAAATCCGGGCTGAAAGGCCGCCTGAGTGATTCTTCTCTACGGTCGGCCAAGCCGCAAAAGGTGATCGTAGTATAAAATCCCGGCCAGCGTCTTTGCATCCTGAATTTCGCCCGTTGCGACCATGTCTAACGCCTCCGCCCAGTCAACAATCAGGTTCTCAATGTGTTCGCCCTGTTCCCTGGCCGGCGTCCCCGGGGTAATCCCTTTGGCAAGAAACAAATGCATGCGTTCGTCAAGAATTCCTGGAGACAAGTAGAAAGTGTGCAATTGCCGCCATGACGCAGCGCGCAAACCTGTCTCTTCAGCAAGCTCTCTTTGAGCGCACACATCAGGGGATTCGTCCGGTTCAAGCGTCCCCGCGGGTAACTCCACCAGCGTCTGCCCGACGCCCATGCGAAAATTTCGAATCAGACAGACTTGCTGCTGGTTGACCCACGGAAGAATCGTGACCGCACCAGGGTGGCGGATGACTTCCCGGCTCTCAACAGTGTTCGCGTCCACCCGGTGAAACGCATTAACTACGTTGAAACGTCGAGTTTTCAACAGCAACTCATCTCTTGGTTCCACTCGAATCACCTCATGCCAGTATGTGCAAGAAACAACTAAACTAGAGAAGCAACCAGTCTGAAAACCTCAAACAGCAGCGTCTCTTCTACTTTACAGACTCGAGATAAACATCAACAGCCGGAACAGGGCGGGAAACGACCATCCCGATGAACACGAAGCGTTTTCGTTGCTTGTCTGAAAGAACGTTGATAAGATGAAAAGAGGCGAGCCGCGAACTGCTTTCGTTCAGTGAAACTGACAGTATTTCCCGCGGATTGCAACTTGGCGTGTGACTGGCATTACCACCTGTGAAGTTCAAGCAGAAAACCAGATGCGTGACAACGCGACATGGAGTGTGGGGGTTGGAACGTGGGCGGGCATTCCAGTTCGCATCCACATTTTCTATTTATTGTTTGCCACCTTTACGCTGTTCCTCGGTTGGCAGGCAAACGAGAGATTGGATGGCCAGGAATACGTCTGGCTGGCCGGATTGAGTTTGGCCATTCATTTCATCTCGATTTTGCTCCATGAATTCAGCCATGGTCACTTCACACTGAGCATGGGCGCGTCAGTCGACCATGTCGTCCTGGTCCCGTGGGGCGGGATGGGGCCCGTTTATATCTTTCAGCGGCCCAAAGCTGAATTATTAAGTGCAGCAGCCGGCCCCTTAGCAAACTTGTTCGTCTGTCTAGCCGCCGCGGTACCTCTTTTATTTGCAACGGGTGCTGATGGACTATTACAGCTACTTCATCCACTCAAACCTGTTGGGTTGGCAGACGGCCCGTTTTTTATCCTTTTTTTAAGACTGGTCTTCTGGATCAACTGGCTGTTATTTTTAATCAATCTCTTCCCCGTCTTCCCACTGGACGGGGGTCGTGTGCTCCGTTCCGGGTTGCTCACAACCTGGCCCGAAATGACTGAAGTGACCGCAACCAGGCGCATCGCCAGGGGTGCACAATGTGCCGCGCTGGGTTTTTTTGTGGCCGCCTGCCTGGTTGGCGACACAGGTCCCGCCGGTCCGATTCCCACCTGGTTTGCTCTGGTTCTGCTCAGCATTTTTTTATTATTTGCTGCCCAACGTGAAATCGAACGACAAGTTGATCACTCCGACGAAGATGATTTGTTTGATTACGATTTTTCGCAAGGTTACACCAGCCTGGACGAGAGTCAGAAACAGAAACTTCCTTCCCAAGCAAGTGTCTTCGCTCGTTGGGTTGAAAAGAGACAGGAACACCACCACCAGAGAAAGATGGTCCTGGAGGCAGAGGAAGAACAGCGAATGGACGTGATACTCCGTCGTCTCAATGAAACAGGACTGAAGGGACTCTCGAACGAAGAACGGCATCTTCTGGACCGGGTTAGTGCGCGGTATCGAAGTCGGATGGACCACTAACGCCCGCAGACCCGAGGCTCACCGAAGCAGGAGTGGCTGCCAAGTAGCAGAAGACTCACACACAGAGGCCGTTTCCAGTCCCGCAGAAATTTCGTGCTTTCCGTTGTCGCCATACTGCCAAAGTCGAAACAAGACGCTGGATATCACTGAGTCCATTACTCCTTAAACCTCTGGAAAGCAAATGGCCCAGCAAGACGAAGACCGTGAACATCTGCTCCAAGAGGCAACTGCTTTGGTCGAGCGGATCGAGTTCACCCTTGTCCTCGATGGAAAGCGAATCGTGGTGGGATTTCGACAAAACGGTGCTTGCAGTTTCTTCTTCGACAGCGAACCGGTTTATCAATTTAACTCCAAGATGCAGCTTCGGCGAGCCTATGTGGATGGCAACTTAATCGGAGCCACAGGTGGCACGTTGTCCGTCCTGAAACGATTACGTCAGCGGGGCCGAGTGACCATGGAACAGCAGATTCTGGAAACAACAGACGTGGAAGTACTCCTCGCCCAGGCCCAAAAACATCTCGCCCACTTGGGTCAGGCGTTGCGCGATGGTTCGTTCTCAAGTGTGGCGCAAGTCCCGTCAGAAATCGATGTTCGTGGCCGAGTTCGAAGATGGCTATCCAACTTGCCCACACCGCTTCAAATCGCAGACTCACCCCGGGTAGGAGATGGCATTGGTAACTCAACGATTTCTGCCGAAAACACACCTGATAACACGGTTGGCTAAACGGCTGCCAAGCCTGCGCCCGCACGACAGGGGAAACAAGCGTCTCAGCTGTCGATCAGGGGCAGATCCAAAATCTCCAGGGGGCCAGCAGTTGTCGTGATTCGAGTGCCAGCCGAACCGTGTTCTCTCCGCACATATCCCAGTGAGAAAGCAGAGTTCAAAAACGGCGAGTAGATGGAGGAAGTCACACGGCCCACTCTGTTTCCGTCGACCATCAGTTCGGTGCCCGGTTGGGCTGAACCATCATCCAGGAAACGCATTCCCTTGAACAACCAGTTCACATGTCCCAAGGCATCGATCCGAGCGACCGTCTCCTGTCCGAGGTAACACCCCTTGGTAAAACTGATCGTTGAACTCTCTCGCCCCAATTCTTGCGGGAGATTTTGATCATTGATGTCGACGCCGTATATCGGCAGGCCCGCTTCGACTCGAATAATCTCCACCGCGTCAGCTGAACAGGACCGGGCCCCCAACTGCTGAAGAGACTCAATCACCTCCTTTTGAATCTCTGGCGAGCAACTGATTTGGAACACTGGCAGCGATGTACCCGTGACATTTTTTAAACAGACCGTTTGACGACCGAGGCCATAACGAGTGTGAGACATTGGATCGTGACAAAGCGCGACGGCATCGGGTGAGACCAGGGCCTGAGGCCATGTGCCACTGCCCAGGTAAATCTGGCTTGTTTCTTCAGACCGGTCTGTCAACACAACATCTTCGCGAATCAGGTAACGATCCAGATGAGTCAAGATTGATTCGGCTTGACCAGCACCTGATTCCAAGACAATTGCATCAACTTCACAGAAGATCAAGACATAGGCGACAACTTTTCCCTGCACGTTGGTGATAAAGGCTTCGCAACCGCCACCGGGCTTCAAACCGAGAATATCGTTGGTACAAAAGTTGTGCAAAAATTGAGCTCGATCGGAGCCCGTCAACTCGATCGTCGTACGAGCGTTAAGGAGACTGAACCCGAGCCCCTCTTTCAGTTCACGATAGGCTTCGAGGGTTTCCTGTTCCAGGGATGATGACATGGTGTGCAACCGCCTTGCTTGGGCCGTCTCGACAATTTCTAAGACACTTGAATACTTCAACCGATCCTATCACCCGGTCGGTCTTGTTCCAAGTCAAGAAGTCGAGCTTTACGTGGAGCAGCCAGTTGCGCCATAATCGCCCCGTCGTAAAATCAACTTCCAAACCGATTTTACAAATCACCTGGCAGTAAAAACCAACCTCTCGTGGCGGCGGGCAGGGAACACAACCTTGTCGAGCGGCAATTCCGGGAACGGGCCGACGTGGCTTCCCCAAGGCCCGTAGGTGGTCCGGAGAAGTCGCTGCTTGAACGCGGCTGCCGCGTCAGGTCAGCGTGAGGTTATCTGAACAAACATGGACGACAATTGCAGCAAGTCGATTCGTTGTCTGATGGTGCTTTCGCTTGTCTTGTTCAGCCTGGCTGCAGGATGCCAACAACAACTGCTGACAGAATCTCCTGCCATTCATCCTGACGAGATCCTGCGGAGCATGATACGTGCTTATCGCCAGGCGTCCTCCTACCAGGACCGAGGCCACATCAAATTATCGGTTTTGCAGAATGGACAGCTGATGCATGATACCGCTCCGTTCTCGACCCGGTTCCAGCGGCCCAACCGCCTGAAAATGCGTGCTTATCAAATGGCAATTTCAAGCGACGGCAGCCGAATGAAGGCCAGGTACAACGATCCATCGTCTCCCGAACTGGCTTCGCAAATGGTGGACATCCCAGCCCCCGACCGGTTGCTTCTTGAGTCCCTTCATTTTGATCCTTTTATTTGGAAGCAACTGGAGGGAAGTGCAGGCGGGATACCGATTCAGTTGCGTCTTTTACTGAACGAACATCCTTTACCGGAAATCTTTGATGAAGCTGTTGAGCGCACCTACCGGGGTAACCAGGAAATAGACGGTCACCTGTGTCATGGCATCCAGGTATCTGCCGAGGGTGGAAATGTCGTTTTCTGGATCGATGCAAAAACGCACGTCTTGCGACAATTCGAGCATCCTTCGCAAAACGGTATCGCCATCGTGTCGGTTCTGGAGGGTGCTCGACTTGACGCGCCTCTGACGGCGGATGACTTTTTGATCCGCTCACCGGACGAGGTGAAAACCGTGCGCTATTTTGTTGTACCCCCACAACCCTTACCGACCTCGCTGTTGGGCAAGAGTCCCGGCCAATTTAAACTCTTGGATGCAAATGATGCTTCGGTTACTCCCGGGACATTCGCTGGCCAATATGTGGTCCTGATTTGGTTTAACGATCATTCCAGTTCCCAACAAGCGATGCGACAGCTCAGTGACTTGCGTGCACAATTTCAATCCGAAACGCAAATAACCTTTTTTGGAGTGTGGGCCGAAGGAGACAATATCACTGACGAGCAGCTTGAATCTTTACTGACAGACTGGAGAGTGCGGGTACCCGTATTGCGCGATACTCAGGCTCATGGCAAAAGCATCTTCAAGATTCCGGTTGCACCTACCACGGTTGTTTTGGATCCGCGGGGCCACGTTCAGCTATTTGAAATCGGAATAAATCCGGACTTTTCCTCTCAACTACCAGGCATCGTGGACCGTTTGCTGCAAGGCGCTGATCTGGCGCAGGAAATTGTCGGGAAATACATTGAGGAAACTCGCAATTACCGTCAACAACTTCTGATTGCCGCGGGCGATGTTGCCCAGCCAACGCACAACATTCCACAGGCAACCATCCAAACCAGGGCCCCGCCCCGACACTTCAGCTTGACACCGTTATGGGAATATAACGAGGTGGCATCTGCTGGTAATGTCTATTTTTTTAACGGACGGTCGCCGTCAACTGTCTTGCTCCACGATGGACCGAGATGCGTGGTCGAACTTGACAAGAGCGGAACGCTTGTCGCACGGCACGAATTGCAACTGCCACCGAATGGAGGAATCACTTACCTCGATTTTTCTCGACTCGCTGACGGAAGGCAGATCTATGCCGGAAGCATGCCCTCGGGGACCAAAGCATTTGTCTTCGATGAAAACTGGAAAATAACTTTGACGTATCCTGAAACCGACCAGCAGCATGACGGAATTCAGGATTTAGAATTGGTCGACTTGGATGGCGACCAACGCCCCGAAATGTGCGTGGGGTTTTGGGGGACCGTAGGTGTGCATGCTGTATCGCTCGAGGGAACACTATTGTGGCGCAGCCGGGCAGCCCATTCAGTACTATCTCTGGCCGTCCACAGAGCACCCGCTACGGAGGCAAACCGATTGTTGGTCACCGATCATCAAGGCAGGGTGTTGCCCATCCGGTTTGACGGTCGCCCGGAACTCGAACTGCAGACCCCGGGGGAAGCGATCTATCATCTTGCCGCCCACGAGAATCTACACAGAAAGCCGCCATCGTATTGCGGCCTGGCTTATGACTTGGAAGCAGACCACATCGCCATTGGCATGGATAGTAATCTGCAAGAAAGGTGGAGGATTCGTTTACCGGCAGGAATGCACCAAGGCCCTATTCAACCCGTCCGTTCGACAACAGCTTCTTTGTTAGGGAAGCAGCCGTGGTGGATCATTCCTGGAGCTGACGGATCGATATGGTTTGTATCCGAAGACGGAACTTTCCGGGACAGTTTTCAATTCGGGATGGCACTGCGCGGACTGGAATTGACTTCCTGGAACAACAGCATGGTACTCCTGGTATCAACGGCAACCGGAGTCTCTGCATGGAAATTGAATTTCCGCAAAGACCTTCAGGCTTTACGCGTCGTCAAGTAATTCTACAGCGGGAAAGCTCCTTCCCTCAAGCATGGCCAAACTGGCACCTCCACCAGTGCTCACATGGGTCACCTGATCGGTGAATCCGAATTGGTCGATCGCAGCCGCACTGTCACCGCCCCCAATGATACTCACCGCATCAACGTTCGCAATGGCTTGAGCAATTGTTTTCGTTCCCGCATCAAATGGTGGAATTTCAAACACCCCCATCGGACCGTTCCAGACAATCGTCTTTCCAGCCTGCAGTAACGTGGCGTAGTGCATTGCCGTTGCAGGACCGATGTCGAGTCCCTGAAAACCTTCCGGTATCTCCCCGGCATCCACGACGCGTTTGTTGCACGTTGAGTTGAAGCCGTCCCCGCAATGCGTGTCCAGTGGTAGAACCAGACGCTCTCCACCAGTGTCGATGAGTTCCTTCGCTAAGTCCACTTTGTCAGGTTCAACCAGACTCTGGCCAACCTGTCCGCCTCGGGCAAGCGCAAACGTGTAAGCCATCGCACCGCCAATCAGAACTTTGTCACAAATCTTCAGCAGATTCTTGATGACGCTGATCTTGTCTGAGACCTTCGCACCTCCCAGAATTGCCATGAACGGACGTTGCGGAGCGGAAATAACGTCCGCCAGGTACTGAATCTCCTTGGCAACCAGTAAACCAACCACCCTGGGTTTGCCTCCCATGGCTTGTGGAACTCCCACCATCGAGGCATCTTCACGGTGGCAGGTACCGAAAGCGTCGTTGCAGTAGACATCCGCCATCGCAGCCAGCGCGTGGGAAAACACTTTGTCCCCCTTTTGTTCTCCGGGATGGAATCGCAAATTTTCCAGCAAAAGAATCCCGCCCGTATCCAATTCCCGGACCTTGCTTTGGGCGTCTGGACCCACAATGTCACGGGCAAAAAGCACCGGGTGAGCGATCAACTCCGCAAGTCGTTGAGCAACGGGCTCCAAGCTGAATTTGGAATCTTCAGCTTCCCCTCGAGGGCGGCCAAGATGGCTCATAAGAATCAGCCGTCCTTGACGACTGAGTACAGATTCAACCGACGGCAACGCCAACCGTATCCGCCGATCGTCAGTGATGCTGCCCCCATCATCGAGGGGCACGTTCAGATCAAGTCGCATCAGCACGGTTTTATCAGTGACATCAATTTTTTTGATTGTTCGTTTGGCCATCGTCAGCGTCTCATTTTAAACGGGGTCGGATGAACCGAGACCATCGGCCACCAGATCATTGGTGTCCCATTCGTCATGCTTCCCGTGGCGGAAGCTGTCCATCTGCCGGTTCAAGGAAAAAGTTTAGTCAGCGGTGATGGGCTGGAACAGCACACCATCTGGGCCTGGCGAACAAGTTCCACCGTGTCATCCCTACAGCCGTCAAACTCACAACACTTTTAAAACAAAAATCCATACAGGTCAGGTATTGGGACTCATGCTTCAGTTGAGTCCAACCGTCAGATGCCAATCAACCGCTGTCGTCAACTTCGTATTGTGTGAGAATGCTGGCAAAAGGCCTAGTGTAGTTAATTTGAGGAGCCTATGAGGGTCGATACCCCTCGTAAGGCTGACGCACTCATCGTCTCATGCCCGCTATGTCAAATCGGTTGTTTGTTGAGTAGCGCTGGGGCGAAAAAGTACGGTAGCTTTGTAAAGACGTGTGTTTACCTCCCAAAGTATCACTATTTGTTTCCATTTTGTAGGAGTTCCTCCTTATGAAGACTCGATTCGCTTTTGCCGCGCTCCTGGTAGCCTTCGTGGTTTGCCTGAGCGCTCCCGCCGCGAATGCTGGCGGTCTGTTTGGTGGCCTGTTGAGCCACGTGACTGGTTGTTGTGAGGTGTCTTGCGGTTGTGAACCGTCCTGCGGTTGCCCCGCTCCCGAACCCACCTGTGCCGCTCCCGAACCTACTTGTGGTTGTGAGCCCAGTTGTGGTTGTGAGCCCAGTTGTGGTTGCGAGATTGCCTGTGGTTGTGGTTTGCTCAGCAAGATTCGAGATTTGCTGTCCTGCCTGCCTTCCATTTGCGATTGTGCAGTGTGCTGCGATGCTGAACCTTCCTGTGGTTGCGAGCCTTCTTGTGGGCTCTAGTCGCGACTATTAAATCGCCTGACATCGACGCCGTCCTGTCTCTGAAACGGCCCATGTTAAGTGAACTCAAAACGGCCTTCGACGTTCGTCGGAGGCCGTTTTTTTTCTTGCCGTCTTTCAAACATATGTAGAGATATGTGCCCGAATTTTCGCTATGAGAGGTCGGTCGACGGGACTGCCATCGCTCATTAAAGTCGTTGTGACTTTAAACTGACAGCCGGTTCACGATCATGTGCTCTTTTCGTCGTGCCGAAGCAGCTCAGTTCGATGAACTCGCGATCGGAACGTTGCGCGCATTGAGTCCCGAATCGGTTGCGTTCAAATACTCCACAACCGTGACTAAGTAGACCACCCATTTCAGAACGGTTCCCTGGTTCTCTGAACACGCGCAATTCAACTGCCAGTCAGTCCGAGACGGAATTCAAAATTCTTCCTTCATTCCATAACGGTGATAACGAATATTGCGAGGGTCCATCGTGTGTCCCCAGGCCACCTCGTCAGCCGACACTCCGAAAACCTGGGCTACTTTTTGCCTTTCCGCAGAGCTTGGTGTCCAGCGTCCCAAAGCAATCGTTTCGACTCGGGCGGGTTACATGTTCGCGCGTTCCGCAACATCCTCGATAGCCAATCCGGTTTCTTCAAACAACAAATCAACGGTCTTCTTCAACTTTCACCCTTTCTGAACCCGCAGGTCGCGTTTTTCTCCGTGGACTTCGACCTATTCTCAGTCGTGACGAATGAAGTGACAAGATTGGTCCTGAACAATCTTGATATCTTCCTCGCAAAACCCGTAAGTGTGAATGTCAATCCATCCCGAATGCTGTCCCGGAACAACAATCGCTGTCGCCATATTTTCCTGCTGGGAACAATATTCCATGCTTTTTTCGTGCCCTAATACGTAGAAAGCGGTCGACAAAGCGTCGGCAACCGCGGCGCTGTCGGCAACCACTGTTGCCGAATAGACGCCGGCAGATGGGTAGCCGTTTCGAGGGTCCAAAATGTGCCCGTAACGTTTTCCTTGATAGTGAAACGATTGTGTGGCAGCCCCCGAAGTGCTTAACGCCTGATCATGCAGTTGAATCTCCAGCAAACGGGCATCGGCACGCAACGGATGGCGCACACCCACTTTCCAGCCAGGCAGTTGTTCCGCCGTCCAGCGGTCTCCCTGTGCCATGACGCTGCTTTTACCCCCGTGCATCAAAACGTGTTCGATACCCTCGGCCCTCAGTAACTCCAGGCAACGGTCCAAAGCGAAGCCTTTACCAATCCCGCCCAAATTGATCTCAGTTGCGGACCGCGAAAAGGCAATCGTCCGGTTTTTCTGGTTAAGTTCAAGTAAATGGCCTCCCACGTTCTCCAAAACAGCCTCGATGTCGCCCTCTGGCGGCAGCTCGCCCTGTCGCCGGGAGAATCCCCATAATCTGGAGAGAGGTGCTGAGGTAATGTCAAATGCCCCGCCACTCGCGGAATAAATTTCCATCGCCAATTGGAGTAATTCAAACAAGCGAAATTCCACCACAACAGGTTGCCGGCCGGCCATGTGGTTGAGTTGGCTGATTTCGCTCGACTCGCGGTAGACCGACATCTGATCCTCGAGCCTGTCCACCAGGTCCAGGGCCTGAAAAGCACTTTCGGCACCGTTGGTGTACTGCCCGTCATTGAGAAGTATCGCGAATTGACAGGCCATCGCCCGGCGATCAATCTGCAGCAGGCATGTGCGTTCCACCTGTTGCTCCGGGATCGTCGCCCCCAAACCAGTTGCCGGAGAATTCGTGGCGGAAGACTCGTCAATCCGGCCTCGACCTTGACCAAGCGTATTGGCCAGGAAGCCACGACGCGATTTTTTCGGAGTGCTCATTCACACTATTATAGCCGTTGCCCACCGGCCTCGTGTATTGCCCGCAGGGGCCGAGTCGTGATAACCTGAAACTGCGTACCTCTTTCGACCCCTTCGTCCGTCTCATTTCCGCTGTGTTCACTCCCTCCGGAGAACACAAAATATGGCCCCTATCATGCAGCAGCGGTCCCTGAGAAGCCTGTTTCAAATCAGTCTTTTCTTGCTCTTCTTTTTTACAAACCATCGGATTTGCTGGTCGGGGGCACAGAACGCGGCACCGGCCCCCCTTCGTCGAGCCAAGCCCCCAAACTTACAGAAAACCAGCCCGTCCCCGGTGTTCTTTGGCAACGCCCTGGTTGAAGCTCTCGAGGGAAAGAGGCCTGCCAATCTCTTATCCTCTTCTTCTGGACGCCCCGGTGTCCAAACGCAGTCGCCGGACAAAACCGAACCTGCAGAAGCCGGCTACGCCTGGTCCCGGCTGATATCAGCGGCCACACTCGAAGACGAGGTGAAAAGAATCAAGTTTGCCGTCGACCCGGGCATTACCACGCCAGGCAGATACCAGAGCGGTGGCTTTAAGGAAGGGCGTCAACACTTCTCGATGTTAGCTTTGCTGTTTGCCATCATTGCCGAATACGACGGTGAGGTGCGATGGAAAAATCAGGCCGCTGCAGCCAGGGACAGCTTCGCGCGGGCCGGTTTTAATTCCAAGGTGGGTACCATCCAGGCCTACAATGAAGCCAAGCTGCGAAAAATCGATTTAAACGATCTGGTGAGTGGTGGATCATTCTCCAATCAACCCTCCAGGGATCGATCAGGCTGGGATCGAGTTTGTGATCGTCCTCTCATGATGCAACGAATGGAACAGGCACATCACAAATCGATTACGGAAGGCACAGCCAATAAAATTGAGTTTAAGAAACAATCGGAAAATCTGATCCACGAGGCCGAACTCGTTGCTGCCATTGCCTACGTTATCCGACAAGAAGGTTTTGAGTATTGGGATGATGAGGACTACTCAAACTACTGCAAGACGCTCGAAGCTAACGCTCTGGAAGTCATCCGGGCAGTGAAGCTGGACAATTACCCGGCAGCACGCAAAGCGGCTGGCGAAATAAGCAAAGTTTGCTCCCAGTGCCACGAAGGATACCGGTAACCGTCTGAACTTTTCGAACGAGGAAGTCCACTGAAATAACCGTTCAATACACTTCGAACCAAAATAGAACGAACGGTTACTCTCTGCGAAGAAAACGACATCACCCACAAGTCGTCAGCTGATCTAGTCGCTATCGCAGGATTGCGGATCGTTTGTAGCAAGTCGTGACCCGTAATTCCTTCACGACTTCACCCGCTTGACAACGGTCTGAGCGCCGTTGCCGTTGTCGCCAGCCTTCTCCGCGACAGGCTTGTTGTCGGCAGAGTGATCTTTCGAGACGCTGAAAGAAGGAAGTTCCTGAAACTTGATCAAATTTGCAAATCCTGCCTCGGCAAATTCTCGACCAGACACGTAACGGCCCGGGGTAATCCAACTGCTGATGCGTTGCATGTCAACTTGCAAAAGCTCTGCCAACATAAAATCCATCTCCGTCTCCAAGTGACCAAAATGGCGAGCCCACTCGGCGGCCTCGGAGAGTCCAATGTGTTCTTCGCTCTGCCACTTCATGGGATGAAACAGGAGCACACTGAACGGAGTGACAAAACGTTTATAGCAGGAGGCAAAGACCCACAGAGTGGCCGACGAACACTCACCCGTCACGAATCCGGTTGCCTTCAGATTACGGAGCAAAATCAGAGACATCAGCGACATGGCGCAGTAGGGACTGCCGCCCGGTGAATCGAAAAAAAGAGTACATTCACCACCCCGAGGCACTGCGAGCAGTTGCTGTGTCAATTCAGCTTCGTGCTCCGTCAAATCGCCTACAATGGCAATCTCAATTGGGTCTTCTCGTTCCAACTCTTGATCTGATTTTGCCATTCCTAGCCCTTTCGAGAACTTAGCCAGCAACTCACCAGTGAGAACACTTCTACTTTAAAATACCTTAATTTTTGAAACTTTCGAAGCCGTTTATAAGGAGGATTCCAAAAACAAGCGAGTCTCGCCGTCAGAATTGGAGCCAGGTTGTAGATATTGCGGGTTACAACCAGCATTTCCTCAGGTTTTAAGAAGAGTATAATACGAATTGACTAAAACGACTGAGAAAGTTTTCCCCAAATCTCCCTTTCCTGGTGAAAGGGGTAGTGATTTTTCCAAAACCCTCCCTCCCTACAGATGGTCTCAAGTCCTTCGTCAGTTGAAAGATGGGAATCAAGTTTTTCTGTCCAAACGGCCACAAACTTCATGTGAAATCCTTTTTAGGAGGAAAGCTGGGAATCTGCCCGCATTGTGGTCAGAAAGTTCGGATTCCAGCTGAAACTGAGCAAACGGAACCGTCGCTGCCAGCTCAACGAGTGACTGAAGTCCAGTCCCCCGGGTCTCACTCCACTTTGCAGTCCTCTGTCACGGAAAACGCAATCAAGCTAGAACCCGACCTCACGTCAAAAATACTCGGTACCAATTTTCCGTCGGCTGACGAACAGGATGCCACAAGTGTTGGAACAACGGACACCCCCCATCTGTTATCGGATCGTCCGGAGACAGTGGATGTGGCCAGTGATCCCCTTGACGAACACCCCGGTGCAGTCTGGTATGTGCGCCCAGTTTCAGGGGGCCAATTCGGTCCCGCCGATGCCCGAGTCATGCGCGAGTGGTTGGCAGAAGGTCGCGTGGGACCTGAGGCGTTGGTTTGGAGACAAGGTTGGAAAGACTGGAAAAAAGCAGTGTTGCTATTTCCAGCGATCGGCCGAGACATTTCTCCAGAAAATCCCAGTTCTCCGCTTCATCTGAGCGAAACTCCATGGGTAACTCCCGGAAAAGTCTCAGAGAAGTTCGACAACTCGCCAATCATCACAGCGCGCAGGGAAATTTCCCGTGTCGAACGCCGTTCGACACGTTCAATGACGATTGTTATCATTTTACTGTTGATCATCCTGGCCCTCCTACCCGTATTGGGTTTGGTAATGTTTCATCGGTTCAACAGCGATCCTCAAGTGAAACAGGTACAAAGATGTGGACAAGTCCTATCAGGCGTAAATTTTTCATGTTCCTTGTCGTGGGAACAGTTCTCGATGTCACCACTTACACGTCAGGAGCGGCCAGCGAAGAACTGGTCGCCGTCGCCCTGGCTGACGACCGTATTCAAATGAAAGTACCTGTCACCTGGGTTCGCAAACAACCGCGGGTGAAAATTATCGAATTAGAATTTTCAATTCCCAAAGTTGAGGACGACCAACGTGATGGTCGCCTGACCGTGATGGCAGCGGGTGGCAGTCTTCAACAAAACGTTAATCGTTGGTTGGGACAATTTCGTGATGCACGTCCTAAAAAAGACGCAGACGGCGACGTAGCTCAACGTTTGAAGACCGGTGGGAACACCATCCATCTTGTGGACATTTCAGGGACCTACCAGGACCGCCGAGGCCCTTTTGCTCCGGCAACATTACGGGAAGGCTATCGAATGTTGGGGGCCATCATTGAAACAGCAAAGTTGGGCCAGACCTTCTACTTTTGTAAGTTTTATGGCCCGCAAGCGACAGTCGCTGCCAATGAGAAGCACTTCATGAAGATGCTGGAAAGCCTGGAAATTGCGGAGTAATCTCTCCCCACCCGTCAGTTCGGTCGTCCGAGGGGGACCAACGGCAATCCATTGGGAACCCCCATTGCTGTCCTTCGACTCTCGGCGGAGGGCTATACTTGTTTGGTGATTGTCTTCCTGGAACAAGATTTGTATCAGTCCCAGGCATCGAAGCGAGAGTAGTGATTATCCAGTTCGCGGGCCAGCGCTGCCCGGAACTGATCCCGCAGCGAGTCGTTAACGCCACTCGGTATCCCAACCCCGATAGACCAAGCGACCACCATGAAAATTCAGGATTTCCTAAAGCGCCACGGCATCTGTAAAAATCCATTTGCTGAAGAAGATGCCCAAACCGATCCTGTGTTCAAGGATCATTGTATCGACAGCACCTACCATCCCACCTGGGATAAGATCTACGGCAACCCGGAGGAGCCGGCAACTGCCATTGTGTTTGGTGAGAAGGGTGCTGGAAAAACTGCCATGCGTCTTCAGATTGCCAAGCACTTGGAGGAATACAATCGGCAGCATCAGGGGTCTCGTCTGTTTGTGATTCATTACGACGATTTCAATCCATTCCTTGATCACTTCCGCCAAAAACTTCCAAAGCGCCGACAACGGGTTGATCGCGTGTTACAGGAGTGGAAACTTTGGGATCACATGGACTCTATTTTAAGTACGGGAGTTACCGGACTCGTCGATCGAATTCTGGAAACCCCTTTTTCTCATCAAAAGACCCCCTGCCCTGTGGACGCAACTGTTTTATCCCGCTTGGACCGTCATCAGGCACGAGATCTGTTACTGTTGGCTGCTTGTTATGATCAGTCCACAGCAGAAACCGTGCTGGGACGCTGGCTTCGCTTGAAACGGCAAGTCCGCTTTCGTACGTTCGGGGTTCTTCTCCCCTGGGTTGGAGGCCTTCTTGGCACGGTCGCTGTGATGGCTTTGCTGACTCTGGCGTTGATCCAACAATGGCAATGGCTCCAGCAAGTTTGGATTCATGTTGTCCTGCTGGCATTAGGTTGGACACCGTGGCTATGGCGTCTACTTCGCTGTCACAGGTATGCCCGCTCGATCGTACAACATGTGCGCATAGGCAAACTGAATACGGCGTCCCTGCGAAAAATCCTGATGTATTTCCGGTCGAATGAGTTATCGGCGCAACCACTCCCCATGCGGGAACGAACCGACGACCGCTACGAACTGTTAGCCAAATTTGAAGGCGTTTTGGCAACTTTTGGTTTTTCAGGAATGATCGTGCTGATCGATCGCTTGGACGAACCCCATCTGATCAACGGTTCGGCTGAACTGATGAAGTCGCTACTGTGGCCCATGCTGGATAACAAGTTTCTGAATCAGCCCGGGTTGGGGCTGAAAATGATGTTGCCCATCGAACTGATTCCTTACGTCGACCGGGAACAAAACGATTTTTTTCAGCGGGCCCGACTCGACAAGCAGAACCTCGTGCGTTCCCTAGAATGGAGTGGTGAAGCACTTTACGATGTTGCCAATGCGAGACTCAGAGCTTGTGTGCAAAATGGAAGCGCACCTAAATTACTTGATCTTTTTGACGACACTGTCAACGAGCAACATCTTATTGACCGACTTCGTTCTCTGCGGGTACCACGACATCTGTTCAAATTTTTGTACCGTTTACTCGTCGCACACTCAACGGCCCATACTGAGGAAAACCCGGTATGGAAGATCTCCAGCGACACCTTCGAATCGGTGCTGGCCGTCTTCAACCGCGACCAGGATGCCTGGGACCGTGGACTTTCGGCCGGATAATTTTCGGTGATCGGATTCAAGGCAGTCACTGAAAAACGGGCCGCTGTTCTAATCCGGCCACGGCCCGGGGCGATCGTTCAGTCAAAAGTGATAGAATCGTCATGTTCGATTGGTGCGACAACGGTCGCTCCCTCCTGTCGCCACTTGTCACGTGAGTTTCGATCCTTGATAATTCTCACGGCAAATCGACACACCCACTTTTTTTAAGGAATATCCCAGATGAGTGAACGAATCGTGTTACGTACAGGCGAGAGTCTGGTTGCTGGCGGACCACCTTTCACGGCGGCAGAACCAGAAGTCGTTATTGGAGAACTCGACGGTCCTGTAGGCACCGCGATAGCAACTCTAACGGGGGATCAATCCGCAGGGCACTCTAAGGTTTTTGCGATTCTGAATACGGACATCCAGGTACGGCCCGTGACGTTGATGGTGAGCAAGGTCACCGTGAAGAGCACGGCCTATACAAACATCCTGATGGGAACGGTTCAAGCGGCAATCGCCAACGGAGTTTTGGACGCGGTTCGCACGGGCGATATCCCCAAAGAAAAAGTGAACGACCTGGGTATCGTATGCTCCGTTTGGCTTAATCCGGGCGTCGCAACCGACGAAAATCTTGACCACAAGGCGCTGTTTGAAATTCATCGCAAAGCAACCGCTCAGGCCATTCATAAGGCGATGAATAACGAACCGTCCATCGATTGGTTATTGGAGCACCAGGAAGAAATCACTCACAAATACTATCAGAAAGGCCTGGATGGGACGCTTTAAATGCAGGCATGAGCGGGCTCCGGCATGCTCATCGTTAGTGACGGTGAATGCGATTGACTAACTCGACCGCCATTTCAAGGCGCTGCTGAGTTCGGGTCTGATGTTCCGGTTCTGGTACGCAGAGACCTTCCTTCGCAATCAACTCTTCTAATGAGCGAAAATCCGACCGCCAGTTCCGGCAGATCGATTTAAGTACCAAGCAACGGGGTTGGTCTGCCTCGATTCGCGCCAGTAGCCGGTAAGTACGCGGGTGGTAAACAACCAGGACATCGTTGCGGCGAAGGAATTGCCGCCAACGAGAACGGAACTCGTCCGGCGAAATTGCCACATCAAAGTCTGCATTCGACAAACGCATGTGCCTTAGCGTTGTGGCAGATAGCGGCTGTGGCTGCCTCAGCAGGCAGGAGAATTCCTCGTTGGACGAAAGACGCCGTGCAAACCAACTCACCGGCCACGAGGCAATCGACTTCGGTTGTCCGGGCTTCCGAGTCGCTGCCTCACCATAAGCAACAACCAACCCCTGTGTGTTCTGCATCATCGCATGCGGGAGATACGGCGGCCGTTGAGACTTTTTTTGCCGCCGCCAGACCATGTGACCTGCCGAACTGGCAAGTTGATCGTTGACCATCCGATGAAAGGCGCAGAGCAGTCGATCCAGACCAGGTGTGTTGGGCTCCAAGACTTGCAACGCCGCGACGGTGGCTTCCAACGTCGAAAGGCTTTGCGCACTGGGTTCACGGCGAATCCGATATTGCCCGGGAGCGTCCGGTGCCAACCGAAAACAGGGCAGGGACCGCAGTTGAGGCACGTCCCGGACAATGGTTTTGGCCTGGTGCCAGGTACCATCGACAATCACTAGTTGACGCGGCCGGTCGGATTCCGTCAGTTCGGTTAACTTCGGAGCGTTGTCAGTCGGGTAGAGTAGCCCGGCACCCTTTTGGATGGGTAAGTGCCGGGTGCCAAACTGTTGGTTGTGATCGATAATCACTCGACAGCGGTGCAAAGATTGCTGAACAATCCGCGCAGTATTAAAAGGATGCGAGCGTTCGCCAATGTGCTGCAGAATCAAGACATCCGTGCGATTTCTAATCCGTGGAATCGCGTCACAAAAACAAAGCCGCATTGGTCGAAAGCACCGATAGCATCGGCGTTGCCTTGCGTTTTCCCTGTCGTGTGAAGCAGGACGTTCCATGGTCTCTAAAATTGCGCCGGGGCATCACCTGAGTATCGACTCCACACAAGCACACGGCTTACGTGACCGTCGATGAAAGGCATCTTGTCTACAAACATATTTTCGGTCGGCCGCTCCATCGAGTCCTGGATTTCTGTCGCCCAGTTCCTACGGCATTGACCATGGATAACTGCGGAAAGATCTGCCGGCGTGACAGCGTTTTCCATCGCGAAAGTCCTCATTGAATCTCCGGCAGCGAATACGAAACCAGGCTTGCCCCACCTTCCGGTCATCGCGACGACACGAAAACCGGACCTCAACTCCCACCACCTCGAAATCCCCAGGCTACAACAAATCGAACTTGATCGTCGCAAACTGACTAACGAAGTCATCAACTCCACAGGTAACATTTGGTGAATAGTCAGTCGACGTACATGAACTCTGTCGCATTGAACACCGCCAGGCATATGTCTGTCAGCGCAGCGGCAGCATGGTGATCAACGCCAGCTGGTAACGGAATGGGCAGGGCCAGCCCCCGATCACCACGTTCGTCACTTAACAAAAACCTTGTCTGATTCTGATGAAACTGGCGCAGTGTTCCTTTTTCCTTTTCGGTTGGAGTTCGACCAAAGGTCTTTATCAACAGGTCCTCGAACATCTGCTCGCCGATCGTCACGTGATCCGACAGGAGACGACCGGCGAGACGTTGTGCGGCGTCCAGCGAAAGAGTGGAGTTGAGCATCAGCAGTGACTGCGGAGCAGTCGTTGAGTGCAGTCGCCTGGCACAGCTTGCGTTTCCATCAGGTCGGTCGAAGGCTTCAAAAATCGGGTAGGGAAGATTCCGACGGGCAAACAGGTAAATGCTGCGCCGATAGTGATCGGCCAGCCGCTCACTCACATGCCACTGTCCCTCGATCAGCGTCGCTTTCAACGCTTCGGGGAGTGGCGGGTGAACACCCTTTCCCCCAAGTTCCTTCGAAAGCGAACCGGAGGCTGCCAACATGGCATCACGAATCGCCTCACCCGATAAACGACGACGTGAAAAATATGACAACCAGGTGTTTTCCGGATCCTGTGGAACTTCACCATGTGCCAGACTCTTTTGTCGATACGTCGCGGAATTCACAATGACGCGGTGGATGTGCTTCAGGCTCCAGGCATTTTGAATCAACTCCAGCGCCAGCCAATCAAGCAATTCCGGGTGCGACGGAGAGTGACCAATACCGAAATCGCTGGTGCTGGGTACCAGGCCTGTACCAAAGTGATACTGCCAGAGTCGATTGACGATGACACGAGCAGTCAGCGGGTTCTCCGGGTGCGTGATCCAGTCAGCCAGGGCTGTCCGGCGCCCACTTGTCTTGATGGATGAATCGACAGTAAAGGGCAGATTCCCCGGGTTCGCGATGCGGGGAAAACCGGGCTGAATCTCAGGCCCCTGACGCCGCCAGTCACCACGGATCATGAGGTAACTCTTGGTGAGTTGCCCTTCTTTCTCCTGGAGTACGTTAAGTGACTTGTTTCTCGTGACGTGGACTGCCCGCTCGAAAACCGCTCGCAAGCGATAGAAGTCCGCCTGGCTGATTGGGTCAAACTTGTGGTCGTGGCACTGTGCACATCCAATTTGCAGGCCGAGCAACACACTGCCGACCGTACCGGTCAATTCATTCAACACGTTTTGCCGACGTTGTTCCTGTGAATTGATGTCCGGCATATCGGGGCCTGACAAGCAAAAGACCGTCGCAACTCGTGCCCGCTCATTGACTGGTTCCAGTTCATCTCCGGCCAATTGAAAAGCAACAAACCGGTCATAGGGCATGTCGTCGTTCAGTGCCTGGATCACCCAGTCACGGTACTTCCATGCGTCGGCTCGCTCCTTGTCAAATTCAAATCCATCGGTATCAGCAAAACGTGCCAGGTCCAGCCAGTGCTGACCCCAGTGTTCTCCATAATGAAACGACGAAAGCATCCGGTCGGCGAGTTGTTGATACGCATCCGGTGCCGGACTGGAAACAAACTGTTCAATTTCAGCTGCGGTTGGGGGAAGCCCACGGATACCAAAGGACAAACGACGAATCAAGGTAACTCGATCAGCCTGGCCCTGTGGGATCAGCTGGCGCTCGTTGATGGTTTTGAGAATGAACCGATCAATCGGGTTGCGCGAACGGTCATCACTTGCCAGCTTGGAAACGGCCGACCGTTGGATCGGTCGATAGGCCCAGTGATCACGATCCGTCCTGCGGATTTCGGGCTCAACGAGAGTCTCAGACGTTTCAGCATAACTAAATCGGGGTAATTCTGCGAAACCGATCACCAACCAGCAGATGGCAGAGAATCCAAAAAAAACTTTGTGATTCCGCATAGCGTCACCTGCCGTCAACCAGCGATATCGGGAATGACATGCGCTTCGCCCGGACCGGTCAGGCGTTCATCCAGCCCGTTGTGGAAGAAGCTCAGTAATGCGTGATCCACTCCTAGCAGGTGGAGTATCGTCGCATGCATGTCGCGAACATGCACCTTGTCTTCGGCAGCTCGAAGACCGATTGGATCCGTTGCACCATAAGCTCGACCTCCCTGGATCCCCGCACCGGCAAGCCAGTAACTGTATCCCCAGGGATTGTGATCGCGTCCTACACCCTGTTCACTCATCGGCATGCGGCCAAATTCGCCACCCCATACCACGAGCGTATCGTCGAGTAAGCCACGCTGCTTCAAATCACGGAGTAATCCGGCAATAGGTTGATCTGTTTTTGCACACAGGTCACCATGGTTCTTCTGAACGTCTTGGTGTGCGTCCCATCCCTCGGTACCACCTGAATAAACCTGAACGAAACGGACCCCGCTCTCGACCATGCGACGTGCGAGCAGGCAACGCTCACCAAACTCACGGGTTTTCTCATCGTGCAACCCGTAGAGCTTGTGAGTCGCCACCGTTTCCTGACGGATGTCAACCAGTGCAGGTGCTGCGGATTGCATTCGGAATGCAAGTTCATAGGCCTTGATACGAGCAACGAGGTCATCGTCGTGATTCCTTTTTTTCAGGTGCTCGTGATTGAACTTCTGTGCCAAGTCGAGGAGTTTCCTCTGCTGCTGTTTGGAAATCTTGTTTTGCGGTTTCAGATCCAGGATGGGATTCCTCCCCGCTCGCATGGTCACGCCCTGGTAGGAGGCCGGTAAAAAACCGCTACCCCATGCCGGTGGTCCACCCTTCAAGCCACCCGCCGGATCGGGCAGGACGACAAACGCAGGCATATCTTGGTTTTCCGTTCCCAGTCCGTAGGCAGTCCAACTGCCGACGCTCGGGCGACCCATAAGAACACTACCGGTGTTGACCTGGTAAACCGATTGCGGGTGATTCACGCTGTCACCATGCATGCTGCGTACAACAAACAAGTCGTCGGCACACTCGGAAAGACGTGGAAAGAAATCGCTGATTTCCAGACCTGATTGGCCCCTTGGCTTAAATGGTTTGATGGGACCGAGCAACGGATTTTTGGCGACATTGCGCCGGGTCGCGACGGTCCCGAAGCTTTCGGGCAGGGGTTTCCCGGAATGCTTGATCAAGTCGGGCTTTGGATCAAACAAGTCCATGTGACTCGGGCCGCCGTGCATAAAGAGCCAGATCACACGTTTTGCCCTGGGCGTGGAATGTGGTGGATGCAGCCCAGGTGCTGCCACGCCGTCGTGTTGCAACAGGGAGGCCAATGCGAGCGCGCCGGCACCACCACCGGCTGTTGTCAGCCATTGCCGACGGGTGGATAGATTTTTTACATCGTTTGAGTTCATCTTTCACCTGTCGACCATTATAACGTAATCCGGAGATCTTATCAGACTGAATTACATGGCACGTCGATGCAAGCCGGTGAACCGCCACCTTCCGGTGAGGCGACACTCGACCCGTTTTGATCTTTCCAGGTTAGGGAACATACATTCAGGCACCCAAGAAATACGGGCAGAATCATTTTTTCCAAAACTATCATTTGGTTCCCGGAAAAACGAACGGAACGAGGGCCAACCGCGATCCAACGTGAAATGTCCGGAGACCTTGACCGGGTACGTTCCTGTCCAGATGGACCGGCCCCTGTTCGGGTCTCGATCGCATCTGGGCTAATTGCTGCTGGAGACCGGGGCCGGGTCCGGTTAGGAACCCCGAACGCAGCGCGGCACCATTTGTTATGATGTCTACTTGTCGGCCGTCTCAAGAAAAGGCGGCTTATTATGCCCGGGCCCTGCAATAGGGAATTTTGAACAAGAGGACATTCATGGCAGGTTCGACGGCTGCTGTTGTCGGCACCGGATTTATCGGGCCGGTGCACGTTGAAGGCCTGCATCGTGCCGGCGTCGCTGTGGCCGGAATTCTCGGCTCGACCCCGGAAAAGTCTCGGTCCGCGGCCGAACAACTCGGACTGCTGCGAGGCTACAAGTCACTTGACGAAATACTCACGGATGATGCCGTGGATGCCGTCCACCTGGCTACGCCCAACCATTTACACTTCGAACAGGTCTTGGCCGTGCTGCGGGCAGGAAAGCATGTGCTTTGCGAGAAGCCCCTGGCAATGAACTCGCACGAATCGGCCGAACTGGTCAAAATCGCAGCCGACACCGGTCTGGCAACCGGCGTAGCATATAACATTCGATTTTATCCGCTGTGCCACGAAGCTGCGGCGCGGGTCAGTGCCGGTTCCGTCGGTGACGTACTGCACGTGACGGGATCCTACGTTCAGGACTGGCTGCTCTTCGATACCGACTTCAACTGGCGGGTCCTGGCCGGGGAGGGGGGTGAACTGCGGACCGTGGCCGACATCGGCACGCACTGGCTTGATCTGGTGCAGTTCATCACGGGAAGATCTGTTGTCTCCGTGTTTGCCGATCTTCGCACAGTGCATCTGACGCGGCAGCAACGACGGGGCGGTGCCGATACATTTTCTGGACAGCCAACAGATTTGTCGGACACGGAACCAGTCACCATCCAGACCGACGACTGCGGCTGTGTGGTCCTGCGCTTTGACAATGGTGCCAACGGTTGCCTGTGGGTGTCACAAACAACGGCCGGAAGAAAGAATTGTCTGCGACTGGAGATCGCCGGATCGCATCAGGCTCTAGCCTGGAACAGTGAAAGTCCGAATGCCCTTTGGATTGGTCATCGTGACCGGCCGAATGAAACACTGATGCGCGACCCCTCGTTGATGAGTGAGTCGGCCTCAGGTATTGCGAGCCATCCCGGAGGTCACAATGAGGGCTTCTCCGATACCTTCAAGCAACTGTTTCGTGCCTTCTATGGATACATTGCGGCGGGCGACTTCACGAACCGGCCCCCCTTCCCCACCTTTGCAGACGGTCATCGCGAGATCCTGATCTGCGAAGCCGTCCTCCGCAGCCACCGGGAACGTCGCTGGGTCGATCTTTCTGAAACCGAAAGCTAAGTGAACCGCTTGCAGGTGGCACAACTTGTCGAGGGACCTTTTCATTGGTCGCCTGGATAATGTGCCGTGCTCGCACGCAGCCAATCCACCTTCATCTTTGACAACGTCTGCAAAATATTTTCCGGTACAAATCCGGAATTTGCACCGGGCGACAATCGTCACCAAATCGGTATTTTATAGCTTAGGATCCCGATAGGCTCCCCAGCCTTCACGTCCTTATAGTTGTCGTGGCACATGGTACACTTTTCCATGACAACAGGAATTGGCGTGGCAGCTCTAAGGTAGAGCGTCCCGTCAACCTTTATCACCTCATCAACAAAGCCCGCACCTTGTTTGAGTTCCTTTATGGCGGCAATATCAAATGGTTCCGTCGGCACATTGGCTTCGTTGTAAGGTTCCCCCGTGGCATCAAGCAGTTGAACCCAATGCCAGCCTTTTTTATCTATGGCAGCAAAAAGTGCTTTTGCTGCTGTTCCTGCAGGTAGATCTTCGTCTGAATTGACGTAGTGCTCGGTTATCAGAACGACCGCAGTCTTGTACACATCGTCAAGCATATGGACAACCTGTCGCGTCCGTTCAACGGCTGCGTGACTGGCTTGTGGTGATGTTGACGAAGCCTGATTTGGGTTGCAAGTTAATAGACAACCAGTGATCAGAAGGGTAAGGATTCAGTAGACAATTCGGGAATACATCTTAAAATCTCCAGTTAGTGTGGGAACCATGAATCATGAATTCAGCTTGATCAGCTTTTTCATATCAGCTTTCCCAGGAACCACATCAGCAATACTTTTTGATAACAGGTAGTCCTGTTGAATCCGTTCCGCTATTGTCCGGAAAGCCGTCGCGGCTCACGTTCATGGTCTTGACCGGGTACTCGATCACGGCCCTCAGGCCGGTGGCCGGATCCGAGATTTCCGTCTGCGCAACCAGCGCGTGGCCCGCTTCCGTGGCTCGCATTGCCGGCTCGAACCGATCCACCGGTATCTCATAAGCCGATGCGGCCGGCCATAGCTGGAGACGCAGAGTAGTGGTAAATTCGACCCACTACGTGAGCACGAGGATAAGAATGGCGGGGACAATGAAAAACATGGCAATCAGTAGAGAAATCAACGCAATTATTTTGCGTTTTTTTTGCCCGGCTTCTTCCGATTTATTTGAGAAAGCCCCCCCTCGCAGTCGCCACTTGGCACCGGTGTTTACTTTCACGCCGGGGATTTGATGAATTGGAATGAATTCAGTGAGATGTTCATTCTTGGCTTTGTCGGTGAGTAATAAGGTTCCGTCGTCAAGATAGGCGTTCACTTGTTCCAGTGTGAATGGCCCGGATTCATCATCACCACGTTGGATGTGAATCTGGTCCGAATGCTCTTTTTTGGGGTCAGGTTTGCTCTCGGTCAAGCTCCTCTCCTTCGTCAGCCAATGCGGCTCTACAGGCTTGCTGTTGTCTTCGACTTTGCCGAGAAAGTACACCTCCTCCCCCGGCTTGAGATGGTATTCTTCAATTCTCGAACCCCCCAACGGTGTCCAGTCGTATGCCCTGCGCACATCGTCACCAAGCTTTGCGCTCAATTCTTCGGATATATCTGGAGGCACACTGCCCCGGTGCACGTGCTTGTTAATGTCAGGCCCAAAAATTACCTGCTCTCCGTCTCGGTCGCGTTGCTTCATGACCAATTCAGTGCCGTCAAGTTCAGCAACTCCAGTTCCATCGTCGAGGACGTATGGCGTGGACTGAATCTCCCAAAACAGCGTTTTGATGCCCTTGATCCTTCTTTCTCCTCGGACATGTTCTTCGGTTCTCATCCCCCTGGTCAATTCCCCGCCGCCGCCGTGAAAAATCACAGCATAAAGGACACAGTCCTGATGACTTATCGGGCTTTTCAAAAGCGGGCCAATAGCCTTCACCGTTCCCTTGACTTCCGCGCTGCCTTCCTTGATTTCATTGATGGGTGTGGTTGGGGTCAATTTTGCGCGGAGATAAGCAACCAAACACCCAATACCCAACAGCAGAGGCAACGCTCCCGACGCAAACAACATCTATGAAAGCGGTTTTAAATTCTTGGTTGCAGCCAGCAGTGGGAAGTAAAGGTCTAGATCCATGACTCAGTTAGTTTGATGAGATTCGTTGCTTTGCATTATCAATTCGTTTTCCAGAAAAACCAGATCCTTCTCGGTCAGCCCGCGTCTTTCATGCACATGCAGGATTCGGCAGGTTCCATCCTCCTCGCATTCATCAATATTCTTTTTACTGTCATCAACAAAGATCGCCTCCTCATAGCTAATACTCCCTGAACGCATCTCCTCAGAAATAACCATGTGTTTCTTTCCTCTGAAACGTTTGAGAGCTTCGGAGTCCTTCCCAAAGATGGCCTCTTCATTAAAAAAATTGATTAAGCCGACACGCGTAAGTGATTCTTTTATTACAGCCGTGTAGCCGTAAGAGACAATTGAACATTTGACCTCTGCTTGTGCGCGAACTGGCCATGCAACCTGAACACAGATTGAAATTTTGCTGCGTTGCCAGTTGCAACCTCACCGACGCATTGATCGGTGAATCACTCGCGTAGTCTCCCGGAATCGATGGCTGAGAGTGTTCAACAGGATTCCTAATCCAACCAGTCCAAAGCCCATTAAAATCGTCCCCGTAGCGAGAATCGCCGTAGGAACCTTGTGCACATACTGGTCTTCCAGATAATCGCACACCACCCAGATCCCGCTGACAAGACCAAACGCAATGAACAACAAACCGAGTGCTCCGAAAAACGTCAGTGGCTTGTAGGCCCGGGCAATGCTGACGATTTCCCTGATCACCCGGGCACCATCCCTGAAAGTGTGCAGTTTGGAAAATGATCCCTCCGGACGCTCCCGGTAGGGAACAGGTATTTCCACAATCGTGAATCCGTAGTCCAACGTCCTGATCGTCAATTCCGTTTCCACTTCAAAACCGGAGGAAAGAACGGGCACGCAACGGACGATTTCCGCCGTCATGCCCCGGTATCCTGACATGATGTCCTTAAGCTTGCAGGAGAAAATCCAGTTGACGAGGCTGCGAACAAGATTGTTTCCGAAAACGTGGAGCGGTCTGAATGATTTGCCTGAATATTCCTCCAGCCTGGTGGCCACGGTCATGTCGGCCTGACCTTGTATCAGCGGATCCAACAGTTCAAGAGCACGGTCCGCAGCGTAGGTATCGTCTCCGTCGACCATGATGTAATAATCGGCCTCAATTTTCCTGAACATGGACTGGACCACACGCCCCTTGCCCGGTCTTAATTCAGAGACAACCCGGGCACCGCTCTGGCGAGCCACTTCAGCGGTCCGGTCCGTGCTGTTGTTGTCAAAAACAATAATCTCTGCATCTGGAAGAACCTGTTTGAAATCCCCGATTACCTTGGCGATAGTGATTTCCTCGTTAAGACAGGGGATCAACACGACCACTTTTCCCGCAGAACGCGCGGTTTCGCCTGTTCGTACAACGGATTCGTTCGCTGGAGAAGGATTTTTCAAATCAAAGATGCCGGGTTGTTTGTTTGCGTCGCTGTCTTTGTTCAGAAAAAGAATCTGAATCTAACCGAGTTCCAGAAGACGACCGCGTCACGTCTGGTGTGCTTCGGTACACCCAATCCTCAACTCGCGTGAAGTGTACAGATTTGTCGAATAAGTGACTAGTCCGCGTTCCAGGTTTGTACAACTACCGAAATTTCAGTTCTCCGGCGTGAATCAGACGACATGCGGCAATCTAGCCACACAAGCTAAAACGTCAAGACCTGCGCCCCGGACTTTCCTACATAGATGTTCTCAGCCGATTGGATTTCCTACAATGGTACGTTGAGTTGTCTTTCATCAGGAAGTGATGGTGAGATGATGCCATCCAAGCCAACAAACTCGGAACGGGAGCTGATCACACCACCCGAATCATTGTTGGCAAACAATCCACTTCAATGGTTCAGATTCATCGGCCCGGGTGCCGTGGTCGCTTCCTGCACGATAGGCAGCGGTGAAGTCATTTTTTCGACCCGTGGTGGGGCCATTTTTGGATACAACATCCTGTGGATTTTTCTGCTGGCGTCGCTCGTGAAGTGGGTGTTTTGTTATTCCAGCATGCGGCACATGACGCTCAGCGGCGCACATCCGTTTGAGCGTTGGAAACATCTCCCCGGACCCCACGGCTGGTTTCCCTTGTTCATGTTCACCATCGGCCTTGTGTGCTTTCCCATCTGGAACTCGTTTCTCGCCGGTGTACTGGGGACGGCATGCACCTGGATGTTTGGGAAGCAACCGCTATTTGCCGGAAACGACACCTATTGCTGGGCAACGATCGCCCTCGTCCTGGCCATGATCGTCATGCTGAGCGGTAACTATCGGCGATTAGAATCGCTCCAAACCGGACTGGTGCTAATCATGCTGGTGTGCATCGTCGTTGCCGTTTTTATGTTGCGACCGAACATCCTGGAAATCCTTCCAGGAACCTTCGTCCCGACCGTCCCGACCTACCCCGACTGGGTACGCGAACTCAAGGAATTTGAAGGCCGGACGCCGACTCTGGAAATAATGGTTTACATCAGTGCGATAGGAGGGGGAAGTTTCGCTTACCTTTCGTATTTATCCTTTTTGCGTGACAAAAAGTGGGGACTGGCCCACATGGGAGTGGCTTCCGACGAATTGCTGGAGCAGATCGCCGCGCAGAAAGACCATCCTGCGCGGCTCTGGGTTCGCGCCGCGGCAATCGATACGGTGACCAGTTTTCCCCTCATCGCGATTCTATCAGCTTGTTTCTCGATTCTCGGAACGATCGTGCTGGCCCCTGATCACGTTGTCCCTGCAGATGAGGAACTTTTAAACCATCAGGCAAACTTCATGAGGGTCCTGTCTCCATGGCTGGTACCACTCTACAAGATCGCCGTTTTTGCCGCTTTTCTACCGATTCTCTACGGCGGCCCCGAATTGGACTTCCGAGTAATCAAAGAATTTCTCCATTCAACAGATCGTTTTCACAATCGCTTTGCCGAGAAAAAACTGCGTTTCGCATTCATCGCGTGGTGCCTTTTTGGAGCGTTAATCCTCCTTTGGGTCAGCTGGTGGATTAAAACGTTCGTCGATTCTGAGTTTTCTCTGGTGGATTGGATCAGTCCGGCCGGAATTTACACGGGCGTGCTGACGTGTGGTTTCTATTGTCTGGCAAATCCCTGGATGGACTGGAAGTTCCTGCCTCCAAAACTGCGTATGAATTGGCTTCTGGTCGGGCTCAACCTGATCGCTGGAGTCCTCTTCACGATACTCGGGGCCAAATCCCTGTGGGATGAGTGGTGGTACACCGACCAAAGATGGCACTGTTTTATCCTCCTGGCCGTACTCGCCGGGTTCGCCATGCTGTTGTCGGTTTTATTCCGGCGCTTCCTCTACACACAACCGGAGCATGAACAGGACATCGCCAGGCGTTGACGTGTCGCACGCTCCCTGTCGGAAGTCTTATGACCCAAACCATGTGCTTCGTGGTTCCACAAAATTCCTGTCAGTTCGGTTTTCTCAGTGCCACAGCGGGCCACTCAATCCGACACGGTGCCTGTCCGTTGTGGCGAATAAAAAACGAACGGTTGGGGACACCGTTTAGGTGTTCAAACATCGATTGTCTTTGTAGGATGCGTTCCCAGAGGTTTCGTCCGCACATGCCGGCGAGAATCAACGACAAGTCCGACTACTGATGAACCAAAACGATTCCAGGAAATTCCATGTACAATCAACGTGCACTTCGACTGAAGGAAAGGTTGCGAGCCGGTGAACCGGCGATCGGGACCTGGTTGTCCATACCCTCCGTTGTTGTCAGCGACGCCATTGCGGGATGCGGCTTTGACTGGGTACTTATCGACAACGAACACGCACCATTTGACCCGGTAACACTACACCAGATGCTGATCGGTTTTAAAGGAACCGACACGGTACCTTTCATTCGCGTACCGGAAAATGACGAAGCGACGATCAAACAGGCCCTGGACATCGGCTTTGAAGGCATCGTCACGCCGCAAACTAACACGGTCGATGACGTCCGGCGGGCCGTTGCCGCCTGCCGCTATCCGCCCGAAGGCGTGCGGGGATTCGGTCCTACCTACGCGGCCAACTACAACCGTGATACGGACGACTATGTAAGCCTGGCGAACCGGTCCATCTTTTGCGTCGTTCAGGTTGAAAGTGTTCACACGACAGAGGAAATTGACGAGATCGTGAAGATTCCGGGGATTGACGGACTTATTGTCGGACCCAATGACATGTCTGCCACCGCCGGATGCTTCCTCGAAACCGACCGCGAAGAGGTCCAGGGCGCCATTCGGACTATCCTGGGCACCGCCAGGAAAGCAGGGATTCCTATCGGACACGGTTGGTGTACAGCGGATATTGCGGCCCAAATTGAGGACGGGGCACAATTGATTCTCGAGGGTGGGGACCTGGGATTCTTGCGAGAAGGGGCATTGAGTGTGCTTGCAGAATTTAAACGGGCCATCCATTGACCTTAAAACAACTCCCCCGGACCAACCCTGTCGTCACCTTATGTTACAAAATCAAGAATTGACGAGGTGACCAGGAGTTTTCACTGCCACCAGACAACTCCCAGGAAGTTCAAGGGCCAAGCTTCACCTTCTACCTGCTGGGAAAACATTTAACATCTGGTAAATTGCTGTTAGATTGGACTGCCTTAACAGGTCACCTCGTCAGAGGATCCCGCACCCGAATTGGAACCTGTCATGAACAGAAGAACCTTTCTCATCAACGCCGCAGCAGCGACAGCGATAGCTACCAGAGCCAAAGAGCTTCAGGCCGGAAAACGTAAAAAGAAAACGGTCGGCATCGTCGGCTGCGGACGAATGGGCCAATACTATGCGGACGTCTACCGCCTGTTACCGGACACGGAACTTGTGGCGATTGCCGAGTGGAACGATGACCGACGACCGGTCGTCGGAAAACGCTTCGGGGTTTCAGCCCTTTATAAAGATGTCAACGCCATGCTGCGGGAAGTGGTGCCTGACATCGTTGCCGTGATCACACCAACGAAGTTCATGAAGCAGGCCGTCATCGCCAGTGCCGAGGCCGGAGTGAAAGGTGTCTCGACGGACAAACCGATCGCCGCACGCCTTTCCGATGCCGACGCCATGGTCGACGCCTGTATCAAGAACAATGTGGTTTTCGCCGGGGGCAACCTGCAGCGGGCCATGTGGCAAGTGCAGCATGCCGCCCGGCGTCTGGACGCGGGAGAATTCGGCACACGAACGGGGGCTGCTATCCACGGATTCGGAGGCGAGATTTCCGGTGGCGGCTGCCAGCACATTTCGGTTCTGCGCCTGTTTGCGGACGCAGAGGTAGAAGAGGTGATTGCCTGGGCCTCGTCGGAAGAAGCGTTGCAGGGAGAGACGGACGAAGGACTGAACATTAACGGCCGTTTTCGGATGACCTCGGGACTGGAGTGCCAGGTCTACGGCCTGACGCAGACTGATGGCGACAAAAAAAACCGAAGTGGCGTCGATCTCTGGACTGATGATGCAATGCTTTCGTGGAACTGGGGTCCACCGAAGATCTTTCAAGGGACCGATGCCAATGGCAATCGCAAAGAGATTGACCCACACTATCCACCACACCCCGAACCCGGAGTGGTCAAAGGGGCCGCACTGGGAAACAGTCACTACCTGGTGACCTCGATTCTGTCTCTGCTGGACGCCGTCGAGACCGGGAGCAAACTCTGGGTCTCCGGCCATGATCTGCGACAGGCGTTGGAGGTGGCGATCGCCTGCAAACACTCCGCCCAACTGGGAAACCGGCCGGTCAAGCTGCCTCTGAAGGATCGTTCGTTGTCGCTCCATCCAAGACCTTATCGCTGGCTCGGAGGCGACGCTATTGGCAATCCCCAGACAGCTGAGGAAGCGAGCGAAATAAAGAGTTAGCCGTCCAATCTTCGTGTTGGAAATCTGGTATCGCTGGGCTTGTCGCTTCGTCGCTGTCGCGGCCAGATGGACGAAGCCTGCGGTTGATCGCTATCGCGGGGATTCCTGTAGCGCGTGGCCGACAGTCCACATTGCCATCGAGACGAGATCAAGCTGATGGGCTGAACTTTTCGCTCGATTGACCCGCTCAGTGTTTCACAGGGACTACCACGTGTTTCACAGGGACTACCACGTGTTTCACAGGGACTACCACGTAAGGCATCTCCGTTTCCCAGGCTGGCCAGAGTCGGCCGCCCCCTGGAACACGCGCTTCGATGTAATACAACAGGTCATAACGCCCCGACAAAATCCCGCCTGGAATTAAATGTGAACACGAGCGGTGGTGGCTCGGTGGTCGCCGAACTGCTTGATCAGGATGGCCAGCCGATTGCAGAATTTTCGCGTCATGAAACCGTGCCGGTGAACGGCAACTCCGTCCGCATGCCGGTCCACTGGAAGCCCCGCTCGGACGTTAGGCAGTTGGCTGGTAAACTGATTAAAATTCGCTTCCGGATGCAGAAATGCAAGTTGTATGCATTTCAGTTCGTCGATTGAAACAATGGTCTCAGCCGGAGTGCCACACAATTGGCAGCGTATGGTTTACACCCGGGTACAACTCGCCAAAGACGGCAGCGGCTTAAAAACCGGCTCAACTGCTTCCACAGAAAGAAAGTCATCGATGCGTCCACTATTCACCATCTCTATGACTTGGATTTCCTTGTTTCTCCTTTTCCTTTCGACCACTGCTGCGGAGAATGCAATCGACATCGGAAGCCGCAGGGAATTGTTTGTCGACCATTACCTGATCGACCAACTCGACAACCTGCAAATGAAGCTTCACGAGCCAAGGATCACGCCTCTCGTGCCGGGTACACCTGCTGGACACTATGCCACCGTCATCAAAGAGGGCAACCTGTTCCGTCGCTATGATCGTGGTGGGGATGCTGCGTTCGATGGGGAAGATCGCGAAACCACCCGTTACTGGGAAAGCAAAGACGGAATCCATTGGACGGCTCCTAACCTTGGATTGGTTGAGGTCGACGGTTCACGTGACAACAACGTGATCATTACCAACACCAAGTGGATCGCCCATAACTTCAGCCCCTTCCTCGACCAGCGACCAGGGGTATCCCAATCACATCGATTCAAGGCTCTGGCAGGCGTCCACAAGGGAGGCGGACTGCACGCTTTTTTTTCCGCCGATGGCATTCACTGGAAGAAATTCCAAGACAACCATGTGATCATCCACGAGCCATTTGCCTTCGATTCCCAGAATGTGGCCTTCTGGTCCGAAATCGAACAACGTTACGTCTGCTACTTTCGCACCTGGGCCACATCACACGGCAGACTGCGCACCATCAGCCGCACCACATCCATGGACTTCATCCACTGGTCCCGACCGGTGGCCACCGACCCTAATCTGCCGGGCGAACATCTCTACACCAGCGGCACGCATCCATACTTTCGCGCACCCCACATCTACATCGCTCTGCCCACCCGATTTCTACCGGACCGCGGCTCATCCACAGACGTCATGTTCATGACCTCACGAGGAGGAAACCGATATCAGCGCACCTTTCTCCAGGCATTCATCCGACCGGGACTTGATCCGGCCAAGTGGGGCAACCGCTCCAACTATGCCGCCTGGGGGGTGATTCCTACCGGAACGGACGAGATGTCCCTCTATGTGCGCGAACGGCGGTATGTGCTCCGTACTGACGGCTTCTCCTCAGTCCACGCGTCACACGAACAGGGAGAACTGCTGACCAAGCCGATTCGCTTCAACGGCAGACAGTTGGAGATCAACTATGCCACCAGTGCAGCCGGTCAGGTCCAGGTTGAAATCCAGGATCCCAGAGGAAAACCGATCCCCGGTTACCGTCTGCAGGAATGCGTCACGATTGTCGGTGACCACATCAGCCGCACCGTCAGCTGGAAAAACGGAAACGACATCCGATCACTCGCTGGCAAACCGGTCCGTCTACGAATGGTGATGACGGAGGCCGATTTGTATTCGATGCGATTTCATGAAGTCGGAACACATTAAGTCACGTTAGCAACTATCAACGCGGGTTAAAAAAAGGAGTCGTAGAAAACATGCAAACCGTTGATTTTTCCCGATCGTTTCTAACCTTTTGCACCGATTGGACAAAGAAACCGTCATGCACCGCCAGCCACAAACCACCGTATACATTGAACGCTGTGCGCATTCGTCTCGAATGTGTGTGCACGATCGAAGATGCACAAGGTTATCGGGAAGATTTCTCCCTGGGCGCCAGTTGCAAGGCCGAGGTGGTCGGTGCGAAACGTGATCTCTGGTTGCAACCCAATGCCGATTTCATACCGATCTATGGTCGCACAAAATTCATGAACCTCAAGACCTATGCTCAGGTCGGCCAGTCTGTCAACTTTTACCCACCGAAATCAGAGAAACAGCCTGAACGACAAGTAGGCGTCATCGCGGAAGCATTTGACGATGGAGGAGTCGAAATTGTGTACGCTCAGGGAGAGTTGCTCCAGTCTGACCAGGAGGTCGTCGAAGCGACACTGACCAACGAATCGCTGGTGGCCACGACCCGGTTATCTACTCCACGTTACACGGTCACTCTGACGTATCCGGTCAAGACGATGAATGCCAATCAGCGTGACTGGGTCTACCAAACAGATACAGGACCTGTCCTGCTGCCCGACCTGGAGCTCGAACCGGACGAGTTGATCTCCGGGATGGAACTGGCCTTTGCCGCCTTCAATCATCCCGACTGGGTGGAATTCATTGTGCGTGAGCCTGTGCCGGTCGCTGCAGGCGTTGACGTCTATCATTATGCCCGGTCGGTTCGCTGGGACGCGCACAATCAAGTGATCCGCTTACGATCCTGAGCTTGCCAGGACCAGATTGATGCGATCACTGTCCCAAGGCAACACAACTACTTTGGTTCAGGAACCTCGGAACGATCGATGAGGAATCCTGTCGGGCTGGATCGCTCCAGGTAGACGTCGTTGTTCTTTTCGTTGCCGTACTGGTCGTTGCCTCCATAGTCGATCAAAAAACCGAAGTTTCCAGGGGACCCGGCCGCACCGTTTCCCTGGCCACCGCCTTGGTAGTCGTCATCACCCCCCTGCGAGAAAAGGATGGCAAAGCCATTGGCAGCAACCGCGCCCTGACCAATGCCGGTCGGGGAGAATGTGTCGTTGCCACCGAAATCAAAAATCCCCCCCAGCGAAATGTCGTAGGCGAACGCCGGTCCGGCGTGATTGGCCACGTACACATCATCGCCACCGTCGTCAAAGATCAGACCCACCGCGTAGTGTACCCCGAAACCTACGCCGTAGCGAAGAAACCGGGGCTCGCCGCGAACACCGCCGTCAAAACCCTCGACCGTCGAACCGAGCCGCTGGTCATTGCCGCCAAAATCACGAGCCAAGCCGACTGCAAACCAATATCCGGCTCCGTGGGAAAAGTAGTCGCACTCGTAAACATCATCCCCCCCACCGTCAAGCATCACACCTACCCCACCGTTGGCGATCCCGCGGGGTCCAGCTCCCATCCCCTGGGACCAGCCCGCGTAGCCGGGCGAGTCGCCATAGCTGTCGGGATTGACGCCGCCCGCGTAGTAGTGGTCATCACCAGCGGTGTCCTCAATCAACCCGAAACCCAACGGCCCGCCGAATCCCTGTGCATAGAGGGAGGCATGATAAGTGTCGTTGCCGTCGCGGTCCACCAGCATACCGACGCCGCCCGTAGCACTGCCTTGGGCTCGCCGCATGGCACGATACGAATCGGTGCCCGACCAGTCCACCAACATGCCCACCCCCGCCAGACAAGTGCCCTGAGCGACGTCCACCGCGTCATATTGATCGTTGCCGGAAAAGTCCACCAGCAAGGACACACCAACGATGGCACTACCTTGGATGCCGGGCTGGCTGCCGGTGTAACGGTCGTTTCCAGCCAGATCCAGGACCACCAGAACCGGCCGGGACTCGCTCACTGTGCCCTCGAGATAGGTGTCAGCACCCGCCACGTCGATGACGACGGCAACCGTGGACAATTTATCGAGCTCGTAGGTATTATCGCCGCCACCGCCAATCAGAATATTGCCGGCAGGTGTCTCGATCAGGCTCAACAATTCCCCCTGAACTCCGTCGATCTCAGGGACTCTGGATTCCTTGCACTGCATAAGTGCTTTCATCAACCGCGGGTCCGCCAAGGGCGCCAGTTCGTTGGCACTGGCAAGCAGTGCCTGGCGGTTCATCATTGACATTGCATCGCACATCGTGACGCCGGCCGCCTGTTCGGGCCAGGTATACGCGCCGGCGGTGATTGTGGCCGTTGAGACTCGGTACAAGCTGCTGCGCAGCAGTGTGAGCTGTTCTTCGGTGAGTGGATCGATCGCACGCTGCCATTGTGCTCGAGCTGCTGCCAGACAATCTGCAACGGCAGCCGTTGCAGCCTCAGGCGATTCTACCGGGTAGGTCCGGGCCGACGGTGCTTTGGTGTCCAATTTCTTCGACATTATTGTCAGGCAACTGGACAGATCAAGGTCTTTGCCACTGAGCACCTGATGCAACCGACCGGTGAATTTTTCCGCGTCTGCCGGAGCCTCCAACTGATGACGCAGCATCCAATCGAAGTAGCTCATACGGCACCGGTCGCCAGCCGTATTGGTCAGACCGGCTGTCGCATGCGCCTGGTAACTGTTGAATTGTTCCCGCACACCACGGCTGTTCAGTCCCTCGACGATCTCCGTCTGCATGATAGCTAACGCGGCTTCAGGAGGATTGGCGCTACACAGTTGAAACGGCAGCAGTGCACAAACCATAAGAACGCACGACAGCCGTTCGATCCCGAGTCCGGCATATTCCACCGTGATTTTTTTGGTGTGATACATCGTAGCCCTCCTGATAAGTTGTGATCGCCCAAAAACTGTTTGGTCACTAGGTCAGTGATCACCGTCTCACGGAATTGTCTTTCCTGCTCCGCCGGGCGAAACCTTCACGCAGCGGCCTTTGCAGAGGTGCGGATGGTGGTTCCAATGCCGGACATTCCATCGCGTTCACATCTAGCAGAATTTGATGGAATACAGGTCCGCGTCCTTCATCCGGAACCTCAGTCGCACAGGGTCGCCCGCCAGCCGACTTACATCACTTCCGTTCTACCAGCGTACGGTGCGCTCGATTTCATCACCGACAATTTATTCTGATTCGTCCAGTGTTAATCCGTCCAACGGTTTACTCGACCAAAGAAAACAGCGAGTATAAAGGAGAAACCTGCTGGGAGCAAACAGTTCAACGGACGACAAGGAGCCACCAGTTCCCACATTTGTAAATCTTTTTCTTCCTGCGTCCCCGGTACAGACCCCTGGAGCAACCATGAAGCAGCGGACCTTGTCAGTGATCTCACTCTCTTTGGTAACATTTTTTTCAACAACCATCTCTGGTCCGGCCCGATCTGCAGAACCCGCTGCGGCAGCAACACCTGCTAAACCGTCCGAAACCTATCCGCTCCTGAAAGAGCCGGTACTGGTCATGAGTGAGACCGCCGGATTCCGGCCGTTGCACCTCTCAATCTGCGGGCGTTATGCCGCGATCGTTGCGGCCAAGCCCGGCACTACCCGGATTTATTTATACGACACGAAAACACAGAAACTGGAACTCCTTGCCAACGACGCGAAGACTGGAATCCAGATCGTGTGGGGGCACCTGCATTACAAGTCCGGGCAGGTAGCGGTCAATGACCGGTACGTGGCGTATATTCGGGAAAATGGCGCACGTGACCAGTTGATCCTGCGTGAGATCACCAACCCGGAAGATGCGAAAATCTACGACCTGCCTGACGGCATGTCGCTCGGTCAGATGTCCGTGGGCAATGACGACAGCAACGGGTTCGGCGTCATCGGCTACAAGCGGCCCCGGGGCAACATTCTCGACGCCAACGTATATTACTTGAACCTGACTGATGAGAGCTTCCAACTGATCCACGCCAGTTCCTGCGACGTGGGTGCAGACCCGAAAAATTCGTGGCTCTACAATCGCGGACCCCAGACTCGAAACGGCACCATGACCTGGATCTTCGGCAGTCATGATTGCGTCCGTGCAACCAGCTACTACTGGGACGGCAGTTTTAACGCGGACGGCAGGGCAAAGACAAAAGCACTACCACTTTCGATGTATACCGAGAAGAACGTTCAGAATCCGTCGATGATCACGATGTTCGATGAAAAGATTTACATGTACGCCTACAACATTCAATACCAGGGGCGCGCTGGAGGGGTGGCCGCATGGGACCCGGTGAAGGACACCCTGACCATGCTGGGCGACGGCCTGACGCCAAGCGTGTCTGGCAGATGGCTACTGCTTGCGAATCCAAACGGCATTTTCAAAATCGACACTACCGCCACCAACCCCTGGAAAGCAAAGACGTTGGTGATCCCACCAGCCCCCGAATCCAACCACTACACCCAGTCCGGTGCCAGACTCAGCTGTACCGGACGGTTTGTGTACTTCCGGATGGACAATATGGACGGGGCGAACACCCGAGTCTACATGGCGGATATCAACTCCGATTAACCAGTCGCAAAACCCCAACGAGTCCTCGTGCTCGGTACCACAGATCAGCTGGACTGTTTGGTCATGCCGGTTTGACTGCCGCCAAAAAAATGGTCCGTAACCTGGTGCAGGATCGCTGGTCCGTCCCGTTATGAACTATCTGCGCCGATTAACTTGAGAAGCTCCGGCCAGGGACGAGTATTGGCCACACTCTCTTTGGTAAGACCTCCTCGACGCGCTTGCAAGATGCCATAGCGCATGGTGTCCAGACCCGGCTCACTGTGCGCGTCGGTGTTGATGACCACGGGAATTCCCTGCGCCTTGGCAAAGGCACAATGAATGTCATTCAGATCCAAACGGGCGGGGTTAGCGTTCAATTCCAGCAATTTTCCGTGCTGCTTCGCAGCCGCCATCACCTGTTCCATATCAACTTCATACGGCTCGCGACGGTTAATCAGGCGGCCCGTGGGATGTGCAATCGCGCTGACAAACGGATTTTCCAAAGCACCCAGGATACGATCCGTGATCTGCTGCCGTGACTGGTTTTGACCATAATGGATACTGGCGATGATCCAATCCCCTTGGGCCAACACTTCGTCAGGCAAATCAAGGGGACCGCTCTCCAAGATATCACATTCCAGACCTTTGAGAATTTTGAATTCGGATCCCAGGGACTCATTGAGATGATCAATCTCTTGCCACTGTTTGAGCAATCGTTCGGCGTTCAAACCGCGGGCCATACTGACACGCTGGGAATGGTCGGTGATCGCCAGGTAAGATAGTCCACGCGATTTGGCAGCCGCCACCATTTCTTCCAGGCTACTCTTGCCGTCGGTGGCAGTCGTGTGTGCGTGCAGATCGCCCTGGATATCTGACAACTCGATCAGTCTGGGGACTGCGCCTTCTGCAGCCCACTCGAATTCGCGTCTGGCTTCTCGCAGTTCGGGCGGGAACCGGGGCAAACTCAAGCAGGCATAGACATCGGTTTCTTCGACACCGGCAACATACTCTTCCTTTCCATTTCCTGTCCTGAACACACCATATTCGTTAATCTTGAGGCCCTGTTTCTTGGCCATGCCTCGTAACACAACGTTGTGACTTTTTGAACCCGTAAAGTATTGTAAAGCCGCTCCGAAAGATTCTTTGGGCACCACCCTCAAATCGACGGCGAGACCTGTGGTCAAACGGATCGACATTTTCGTTTCACCTCGGGCAATGATCTGGGCGATGTCGGGAACGTCCCCAAAGCGGTCCATTACCTCGTCAGATTTCTCCGAAACAACAAGAACGTCCAAATCTCCTACTGTTTCTCTTCCGCGGCGATAACTGCCAGCCAGTTCCAAACGTTGAATACTGGCACAAGCCTTCAAATGCTCCACAAGCCGCTGAGCAATTTCATCTGCTTTCACCCACTTGATCCTCTGATTGGCCTGCTCAGCAATCTCAATACCATGCAGAATCGACTGTTCAGTTTTTGCAGCAAAACCCTTCAGTTGCCGCACCTGTCCCTCTTCGCAAGCAGCCCGGAGCTGTTCCAAAGTCGTGATCCCCAGCTCCGCATACAGAACCTTGGCTTTTTTAGGACCCAAATTCGGAACTCGCAGCAGGTCCAAAACCGTCGATGGGATCTGTTCCAGCAACTCCTGCAGTTGCTCCAACGCACCCTCCTGCACCAGTTGCTCGCACTTTTGAGCCAGGTCTTTTCCAATGCCATCGATTTCAGTGAGCTTGCGGTTTTTGTCAGCCAGGATAGTGGAAATCGGTTCGGGTAAATCACGAATCGTTCGCGCACTGTTGCGATACGCACGAATGCGAAACGGATTCGAACCTTGAAATTCAAGTAAATCCGCAACCTGTTCAAACGTTTCGGCAATTCTGGAATTCGTCATGCTGGTTGTCATTCGTGCAACTCCACAACGTCTCGATCATTCACAAGGTAGTCACCTTTGACGATGGTGCCGTCATGAACTTGACTTCCCCACACGCGGGCAAATTTAAAGTTCTGTACGTAGTCCTTGTGAATTTGTTGGGCGACCTCCAGCAGTGAACCACCTCGCCGAACTGTGAAAGGCTGGTCGTAGTCCGGTTCTTTTTGGTTAGGAAGTTTCGAGTAGACCCGCACGACATCCAGCGACTGATAGATGGCATCCCGCAACGGTTCCAGCTGTGTTCCTTGCTGGGCCGAGATCACGAACTCGGAAAATTGCAACGGACAAAGCTCCCGTAACAGTTCCAACCTTTCTGGTGCTTCCGGCAGGTCGGCTTTGTTGGGAACAAGAAAGGTTTTGGTGTAGGACAGCCCGATGTCGTTTTCGTCGAGACGTGATTCGGGACCCAGTCGAGTCTTGGTTGTCGCCAGTTTATCCAGTACCTCCTGACACTGTTCAATACCGTTATCATTTCCTAAATCCACCAGCAACAGCACCAGGTCAGCGGAACGAATCAGGCCCTGCATGTACGATTCCATATAGTCCATGGTGATCGGCGGTGTATCGACGAGTTGGACCATGACGTCTTCCCAGGGCATCATTCCAGGAAATGGTTCACGCGTCGAAAAGGGATACGGAGCCACCTCGGGCCTGGCTCGCGTGAGAGTCACCAGTAGTTGGCTCTTGCCGGAGTTAACTCCACCCAACAGGAGAACACTGCCAGCCCCTTGTCGAGGAATCCGCACTCCTGAGCTGCGCTTTGCTGCCTTTCCCGGAGCGGCAAGTTCCTTCTTTAACTTGCTGATCTTCTGCTTCAGTTCAGCTTGCAGCTTGTCGGTGCCTTTGTGCTTGGGCAACTCACGCAACATCAACTGCAGGCAATGAAGTTGTTCATCCGGGCTCTGGGCTCGCCGATACTGTTCCTCCGCTTTCAAATATTGAGCGGTGAGATTGGCAGGCATGGATTGAACGAAAACCGCGGACAGGGGTAAAAGAACTGACCAGAACCCGTCATTTTACCGTGAGTCGGATGACCTCGCCAGCGTCAGCCCGTACAACCGCAAGTCATGTAGCGGCCGGACGATCCCGAAGACTGTTTGTAATTGAAATCCCATTGAATGAAGCAAGACGCCTCTTCTACGGACGGTGGAGACTGATCTCCTGAACCCGCATCGCTCCAACTGGAAACCAACGAGATAAGCGGAAATCATGTTACAGCCTCGGCCAAATCCAACCGACCGGGAACAGGTTCTGTCTTTCGTTCAGCGCCGACCAGCCAGTCCATGGTACAAAGAGAAAACAGATCGAGAGGTGCCTGTTTAAGATCTCAAAGAAACTGTGGAAATTGCCTTTACAGATGCCGCTGGTCCTGACATGATCACCCTCGAAAAGCCACCCTCCGGCCTTGATGGTTCTTTCAACAGGCAGGACCAACAAGAGATCAAACTTTAAACGTGTGGTTTTTGTTGGACGCCCCGCGAGTCGGTTGACAGCAAACACCTCTGTGTTAGGATCTACGACCCAGCCTGCATTCACCCCTCAAGCTATGTAACCCGCAAAGTCACACAGACTGGTTGATTCTCGCGGTTTACAAAAAAGAAGCTTCCGCAGATAGACGGCAGCCCCTCTGGAAAAGCCCGTTGCAGCCGGAAGTGACTAACGTTGAAGGTTGTGCGCAAAAGTTAAAATCATTGTCAGTCCCCTGGTCTTTTTTTGTTAGTAGGAGAATTTGGAATGAATCGCGTGACTTTGTTCGGAATTGTGATGTTTGTCGCAATCGTTGGCCTGACGTTTGCCGGCGGCACAAATGCAGCCCAAGCCGGTCATTTAGGCCACAGTGACGAAGCTGCTGCCGACGACAGCGGTGGCAGTGTTTGCAGCAAAAGCAGTTGCTGCGTTTTGAAACTCGACCACATTTTAGCGATTTTTTGTGACCTGAAACTCTGTAACCTGAACCTTGGCTGTATCAAACAGGCGGCTTGTTGTTCCGCCGCTGGTGAGGAAGACGGAGAAGAGGCCCCGAGTGCATCCGAAGACGTACCGGAACCTCCCGCGGCAGAGAGCGAAGCTCGTTCCTATCGTGGTCCCAGCCTCTTTCGATTCACAAACATCCGCCGTTAGTTGAACTGGGGTCGTCTTCGACCCCTGGAAGTGTGGCGCCAAGGCACGCACCGCAAACTGCTTGAACAGGCGCACTAAAAGACAAAAGGCCTAACTCCCCCAAGGAGCTAGGCCTTTTTTATGGTTTGAGGTTGCGACCCCGTTGGAAAGTCCCACTCGGGAAACGCGATTGAAAAGGTTACGGACTTGCCGCTGTCCATTCCCCATCATCCCAATGAGTCATTTCTTTGACACGGGCCGGACTTTGCTCGTTCTGTGCAGCCCATTCGATCTGGCTATGTGCGGAAACCAGTCGGATGGTAAGGGCCGTCTGGCGATCCCCCGGTGGCAAAAGTGGCGGGGCCTCATAGTTAGGATCTGATTCAAGGTTGGGGATAGGTCGCAGTTCCATCGCGTCAGAGGCCGATGGGAATCCCTCCGCAGCATGACTTCGATCGATACGGACACGAGGTCGATTCCAGGTGGGGCTCGCGTCTGAAGTTTGGTCAGGATCCAGGGAAGGCACCTGGTCAGCCGGATCATTTTGGTTGGGTGTTACTTGGTTTGGATTGTTCGGCACGGGAACTAACTGGGTACCCGGCGCCAGCATAGGCGGTGCTTGTGCTGGTACCAGCATTTGCTGTGGTACAGTCGTCGTCGGACAAGTGGAGCAATTGGAGCCGGCAATCACGGGCGTCCACGGTGTTCCGGGAACCGCGACTGCGACCGTTCGTTGAACCGGCCGATAGGTTGTGAAGGGTACACGCTGAGCTTGCCACTGATATGTCGCACAAGGCTGATAGGTCACCGTCTGGCAGGAGGTGTAGGGATCCGTCGTGGTCACTGGTCGGTAAACAGTCACTGGAGTGCGGGCCCATGAAGTTCGATAGGCCGTGGTGGGAACGTACTGCACGATGTTACGAACAGCCGTTTGGGTGACAGACGGGCAACAGGTGGTGGGTGGGCAACAATTTTCGACGGCTGGTGTGCCGGGAAAATACGCTACTTGCTGTCCGCGCAAGCGATTGAACAGGTTACGCAACCAACAAGCGTTGGTCTGCTGGGGCAGCCACGAAAAAACGGCAGCCAGACTCAGGGTAACGATCAAGATTCTTTGTTTATTAGCCAACATTTTTTTGCTCCGTGGATCCTACTACACCACTCGTTCAATCGTAGGACACAATTGGGGGGTAGGGAAGCAAAACATTAGTTTATTTTAAGATTCTTCTGAAATAGGCTGCGGATCGTGGCGGAAGAACGAAATTGGAAAGGGAAAGAAAGTCTCCGCCGTAAGTAAAACATTCGGGCTAGCAGAATTAGCGGGAGTTTATTCAAAAAAGGTCACGGAAATACGGCTCGTGGCCGGGCGACACTTTACCAGAGAGAACGTGCTAACAGGAAGCAATTCCTATCTTCGTCGCTGTTCATACATGTCGTACAGGCCGAACAGTGTCTCACGCACGTTCTTATTGCATCGTTCGAAGCACCCCGCCACGTCAGAGGTTTGAATCAGTTCGCATGTCGGCGGCAGCAATCTCTGGACAATACGAAACGTTGTCTGCAAACTACCCCGGGTTCGATAAAGTACGGGAACCCTTGCCAACTCTCGGTGCGACGCAATCAGGAATCCACAGCGACGACGTTTTGCAAACCAGAGCAGTCTGGCCCTCTGACATCTGGACAGCAGATCGAAACTGTCAATCACAACCTGTGTCTCGGCATTCCAGTTGGCAGAACCGGCGAAGAGCATCGCGGTCGAATTGTCCGTTTTCCGAATTTGGTGCTGGTCAATTTTGCGGTCCAGAGATTTCCAATGCGACACGAGCATTGCCAGCAATGTCGTTTTCCCGCTTCCGTGGAGGCCGACGATTTGAGCCGTTCCTCCCAGTTCGTCAAGCCGATCAAGCAGTGTAGCCAGGTTTTCACTGGAACCAAAGAAATAAGGAATCGTCCCCGGGCGGGTGCATCGCGTGGCAAACGGATTCTGTGCGGCCACCCGACCGTGGGAATATCGGTTCGACAGTTCATTACCCATTGCGTTCAGAGGCGGACAGTGTCTGCTCATTTCGAACGACTCCTTGGCCGTGGAACCTCACCCAAATGAAATGGTGTTTCATGATGCAATTCCGCGCCACTGGTCAGAAAAACTCTTATGCGGGCGCACCATTGTATTTTAACGATCAAACCTTCGTAGGAGAGTGGGCTCTTGGGTAATTCTGTTTCGAAACGGCAGGCACCTTGAAACGCTTCGCCAATCACACTTTCCGCGCCGCCGCGTTCAAAATAGTGCACCACCATGTCCTCGTCACCCTTGCCCTCGGTATACCACAGGACAGAAGCTTCAACCGCCTGAATCCCATTTCCCTGGAGCGACTCGATCGTATATTCGAACACAATCGTTTCTCCCGGTGTATAATTCCGGTGCCGGTCGACGATGGTCAAAGTGACCACAGGATCCATCAGTCATGCTTTCAAATGGAGTCTTCAGGAAAAACAACGATGGGAAATACTCGCTCAAAGGGCCAGTTCCCAACCTTACCATTGACAATCAGTTTCCACTGGATTGAGTTGTTCGGCGACCGGAAGGAATGCATCACGTTTTCAGGAATACGCAGTTCGCATTCGTACTCAAAAGCCGAGTCTCGCTTGGATTGATCCTGTTCCAGATCCAGGATTGCGTCTTCACGCACACGACGTACTTCTGTGCGGACATCGGTCCCCTGGCGATACGTTGCCTGCTCGTCACACGCGAGCATCAGTTTCAAGTATTGCAGATCCATGTGGCTACCCTGGGTCAGCAGTAAACGGTAGCTGGCTCCGGGGTAAAAGGGATAGTGTGATATTTCGATACTTGTTGGTCCAATTCCCACCAGAAAAGCCAACTGCTGAAACAGGTCGTAGACTGACCACGAAGCAAGTGCCACGAACGCAACGGTGACAATTCCTAACAGCCACTCCCCCTTCCCTTCCAAAAAACCGCCCACCACCACCTGCACAAACACGACAGCAATGCTGGTCCAAACCAGGGAAAACACGGCTGCCGCCAACAATCGCAAAACAGGAGAATGAGCAATCGGCAGGCGATAGGCAAAATGGATGCCGGGACTGTTCGTCATTTCGACGTCGTCAGGAACCGATGGATAGTCGATGATCGTATGATTCGTGCCGCCTGCCAGATCCAGATCGGCAGCGCGCTGTGCGATCGAGGCGCGCCGTTCCGGCGTGGTTCCTTCTTGAACGACCGTCCGACCAACGCCACTGGCACCAATCAAAATCAGCGAAATCAGGGTGACAATTACCAATGTAAAGCGATACCGAGTAGGTTCGGTCGTTTGTATCTGCCGCAAATCTCCCAGGGCGTGCCAGTAAGTGTAGTCCTGCCCAATTTCAAATTTCCCCAATTCCAACAAGGCCGCTTCGCGTTCGACCGACGGATCTGCAATTCGAACCCACACGGGTTCAGACTGCGTTTTCAGCTTAACGAGAATTTCAGGCTGAACATTAGGTGAGCCGACGGGGGGATCTATGGGGGTCCGCCGTTGATCGACCACCTTTCCAGTCACTTCAACAAAAAACAGTTCTGGAAAATAGTGGTGTGAAGGCCAGGTACCCAGTCGAACTGATGTGAGGATCACGACAAGTGACAGGGAACCCAGCAAAAACAGAAACGCATAGAACAGAGCTTCTCCCAAACTCCCCAGTAGCCGGGAACCAGATCTCCGAGCACCTCGTTTTTTTCCCCAGGGCTTCAGCCAACGTAACACACTCAGTCACTCCTCAGATGTTAATGCCAGACATACTCTAACTGGATTCTCCCCAAAAGTGAAATCATTCCACCTGTTCTTTAGCCGGCTTCCTCTACCGGTTGAAACTGCGGTATCCTGTTAAGACTTCATCGTCGAAGTCATGCCCCAGTTTAATCGACACGATACTTTCGGACAGCGGGAGTAACCCATGAAAATTTTCAACCTTTCGATCACTCGCGCATCTCTACTGCTAGATTTCGTCGCAAAACCAAACACCAACCCTTGTGGCGGCTCTATCAATCCTTTCCCGGGATTGCGAGGACGGACAATGGGCTTGTTGATTGTTGCTGGACTGATCGGAAGCACCCAATGGGAAACCGCCTCTTTAGCTGGAGATTGGCCTCAAATTCTGGGACCCCTACGGAATGGGGCAGCCTCGGACGAACCGACTCCCGGCCAATGGCCTGCAGCAGGTCCAACCACAGTCTGGGAACGGAAGATCGGCAGCGGCTACGCCGGCCCCGCAGTTCGGCAGAACCGGTTGATTCTCTTTCATCGGACGGGTTCCCGCGAAATCCTGGAAGCCTTGGATGGAAAAACGGGGGACCGAATCTGGACGACCGATTTCAAGGCAACTTACAGTGGAGGAGTCAATCCGGATCAGGGCCCGCGATGTGTGCCTATTATCCATGGGGAACACGTGTTCGCTTTTGGTGCGGCAGGAGACCTGTATTGTGTTCATTGGAGTACTGGCGATAGCGTATGGACACGCCACCTCTACGCCGACTACCAAGGGGATGAAGGATACTTCGGAGCAGGCAGCACGCCGATCATCATTGGCAACAAACTGCTGGTGAATATCGGAGGCAAAGGGAACGCTGGCTTTGTTGCAGTAGCACTTGAATCCGGAAAAACTCTCTGGAAATCGACCGACGAAAAAGCAAGTTACTCATCTCCCGTAGTCACCAGGATCAACGGACAACGGTACGCTTGTTTCATCACGCGACTGAACGCGGTCGTGGTTGACCCACGAAATGGATCGGTGGCGATGCGTTTGCCGTTTGGAAAACGTGGACCGACGGTCAACGCCGCATCACCACTCATTATCGGTGACCGATTGTTCCTGTCAGCAAGCTATGGAATCGGTGCCGTGATGACACGCCTTTCGCCCAATGGCTTGCAAATCGTATGGGCTAAACAAGAAACTCTGGCAAGCCAGTACAACTCGGCCGTTCATCACGATGGATATCTCTATGGCATTGACGGCCGTGAAGACGCCGGGGCAGCCTCGTTACAATGTGTCGCTGCTGATTCCGGAGATGTGGCCTGGAGTCAGACAGGCTTTGGCACTGCCAATCTGATTCTCGTCGGCACGCGCATCCTAGCGATCCATTCCGATGGCCGGCTTACATTACTACAGGCTTCGCCCGACCGCTTTCAGGTCGAACAACAAAGCCGTCTATTTCCGGACATGAGCCGGGCGTTACCCGCACTTTCCAACGGTCTGCTGTTTGCAAGGAACAGCAGCACGTTGAAATGCGTCCGTGTCGCCAACCGTATCCAGTAGCCAGCTCGGAGCGGGGCACGATCTTCCGTAGGAAAGACGCTCGGACTGGCAAGCGTACTACCGCACGGATTTACTGCGACTGGGGCGATAAAACCCCACTCCCTCGAGTGCCTTGTAGACCTCTTCCAACGTCTTTTCACCGAAATTGGAAATGCTCAATAAATCTGCACGAGTACAATGCAACAGATCGCGCACAGTAAAGATGCCGCGTTCTTCTAAGCAGTTGGTCGTTCGCACCGAAAGTCCGATCTCGGCTGTACTCATCTCAAGTCGCTCATTTTGTTCTTCTTTTTCTTCACGTATCAGGCTGAGCGGAATGCGAGTCATGGATAGGGTCTCCTTACACCAAACATGTGTTTAACAGATGTACACCAGTGAATCGGCTTGATGCTCATTAGTTGCACCAGCGACTTTTTCATGCCGTTGAATTGCAAGTCGCACGAAAGCACTTGTAACAAACTGCAAATATACCCAATCTGCCGGCAAGCGGCAGCAGGCGTCTTTGTTTAAAAACATCTGTCGACAATCCCTGCTGTGTTCTGTCAAACTTACTGCACCCCAGTCAAGACAAAAGTCTCGTAATTTTAAATTTGACAGCATGCACTCCATTTGATGATGGCTTTCACCGGACAAGTCCTTGTGAACCTACTGACAGCAATCCCGAACGTCTCGCTTACCCGCCCGCCTCCAGCTAACGTATAATGAACTCATGGAGCAACAGCCTTCAGCAGTCGATTTGCTCGAGTCCCTTACCGAAACACAGCGCCAAGCCGTACAGCATGTGGATGGACCACTGATTGTCCTGGCTGGCCCTGGTAGCGGAAAAACTCGCGTTGTCACACATCGGATTGCCTATCTGTTACAGCAGGGAATCGCGGCCCGACAGATCTTGGGACTGACGTTCACCAACAAAGCGGCCGAGGAAATGCGCGCCCGGATCCAAAAGCTCGTGCCAGGCGAATCTGTCTGGATGTGCACCTTCCATCGGTTTTGTGCGCGCATGCTACGCGAGCATGCCCGATATGTTGGCCTGGAAGAAAACTACTCGATTTATGACACGAACGACAGTCTGGACGCAATTAAACGTGTCATCGAAGAGCAGCAGGTGGAACTGGTGCGCACCTCGCCGCGGAGAATTGCTCAGGAAATCAGCCGTGCCAAGAACAACCTCATCACTGCGGAGAACTACGAGTCTCGTCCCGGAGATCGGTTGGGCAACCTGGTTGCCAAAATCTATCCGGACTACCAAAAAAACCTGATCAACTCCAACGCAGTTGATTTTGATGATTTGTTGTTACACCTGGCCAGCCTGCTGAACGAAAATCATGACTTGAGAGCTCGCCTGGACGACACCTTCCGTTACGTGTTGGTAGACGAGTATCAAGACACGAACCTGGCGCAATATGCCATCGCCCGTGCTCTGTCGATCGATCACCCACACCTCTGCGTAACAGGGGACCCGGATCAATCTATCTACAGTTGGCGAGGGGCCAACCTGTCGAACATTCTTGAGTTCGAAAAGGATTTCGAAAATGTCCAGGTTGTGCGACTGGAGCAGAACTATCGCAGCACCAAGAAAATTTTACGTGTGGCAGACGCCTTGATTGCGCGCAACACACAACGCAAGGAAAAGGTTTTATTTACCGAGAATGTGGAGGGAAGTGCCGTGAAACTCACGGCCTATGCCGACCAAAGGGATGAAGCTGAGAGTATTGCATCAAATCTGGCCAGCCAAATTCGTTCAGGTCAACGCCGGGCCCGCGACTTCGCCATTTTCTACCGCGTGAATGCCTTGTCGCGCGTCCTGGAACAAGCCCTTTACGAACAGGGGGTCCCCTATCAGATCGTCAGTGGAGTTGAGTTTTATCAGCGCCAAGAAATCAAAGACGTTCTGGCTTATCTGCAGTTGACCAACAATCCCCGGAACGACGTGGCTCTACAAAGGGTGATCAACCGACCTTCACGTGGTATCGGTAAAGTAACTTTGAACCGTCTGGCGAGACATGCGACGCGGTATGGCTTGTCGATGCTTGAAGCAGCCAGGCAGACTCACCTGCTCCAAAGTCTCAGTCGTCGTGCGGCCAAGGCAGTATCGGATTTCGTCAGGCTGATGGATCATCTGCAAGGAGTTGCCGATGCTCCTCTCGAAGAACTTCTGGGCCATGTCATCACCGAATCAGGATACGAAGCGCATTTACAGAGTTCCGGGGCATCGGTCGATGAAGAGCGACTTGACAACATCGGAGAATTACTTTCTGCCGCGCGCCAGTTTGACGAAAGCACCTTCGAGGGGACTGCCTTGGATGCTTTTCTCGAACGGGTCTCCCTGGTCAGTGATACGGACGCCTTTGACGTCGAACCCGATCAAGTCACCCTGATGACATTACATGCCGCCAAGGGGCTGGAATTTCCCGTCATCTTCATTACAGCTATCGAGGAAGGAATTCTGCCTCATCAACGCAACAAGGAAGAATTGCACTTATTGGAAGAAGAGCGGCGTTTGCTGTTTGTAGGCATCACTCGGGCCCAAGAAGAGCTGCATTTGAGCATGGCCACCTACCGAGATTTTCGCGGAAGTCGTCGACCAGCAGTACCCAGTTCGTTCCTTGTCGAACTCCCCCGCCAGGAAATTGAATTGATTCGTTCAGAAGAAGCAAGTGTCGCATCGACTTCCTATGTTGAGTCCTACGAGGAAATTCCCGCCTACTCGCAGCGACCAAGTGCCGACGTCCCTGCGACAAGAGTTTCTTCCAACAGTGGTCTCATAACCGCTGCTGACATGTTGAAACGGGACATCGGAGCAGAACCTGTCACCCGACATCCGTCTCCCGAAGATTTTGTTGTGGGAATGATGGTAGCTCATCCGGAATATCAACTTGGAAAGGTTGTGGCACTCCATGGCCAGGGCGACAAGCGCACAGCTACCATTCACTTCTTTGCAGAATCCTCCCAGAAAAAATTCCAGATTGCCAAAAGCAATCTTCGGCCAATCGGCAAGAGCGAAGAATGAGTTCGGGCCGTGGTCTCGCTTATTGGGCCGTTGCCGCAACGAGAGCAATTAGAAATCATCAACACTGCCCTGACCCTGAGGGGGAATTCTAATTACAATGGGGAGCAAGATAGGATCCGATGAACTCATCGACGGCGACGCTTACCGAAACGGATCGGCTACGCCAGCTATCCCGGTGTTTGGCTGCGCACAAGGGCTTCGCTCAAGTTGTTGCATCCCTCGAATCACGTGGAATTGCCAGCATTGACGGAGTTTGGGGATCTTCATGCGCGCTGGTTGCCGCCGAATTGCTACGTCAACGTCGAGACGATCTTCATGGACCCATTGTCGCCGTCTCGGGATCGTCTAATGCGGGTGACGCTTTCTATGACGATCTGGCGTTATTTACAGAACTGCCGATTACTACTTTCCCTCCTCGACTCGCTGCCGAGGGCAATCGTCTCCTGCAAGATGAAAATGAAGGCCAGCGTCTGCGCCTTTTGAAAGGGCTGATGACGGGCAACTGTGCCCCTTTAGTTGTGGCCAGTATCCAGAGCCTGCTGCAACCGGTTCCTCCCCAGTCCTACTTGGCGGCCAATACACGAGTGCTCCGACAAGGGGAGCGACTGGACCTCGAGCAGTTACTCTCCTGGCTGGTCGATAGTGGTTTTCACAACACAAGCGCTGTGGAACTACCCTGTGAGTTTTCGATCCGAGGGGGAATCCTGGACGTCTTTGCGGCGGATTGGACTCTCCCTGTCCGGATTGAACTGTTTGACGACGAAATCAGCTCTCTCCGTCGATTTGAAGTTGCGACCCAGCGCAGCATTGACATTCTGGACAAAATCGACATCACTGTGTTGGCTTCCGACTTCGTTGCTCACGACCACTTCTTTTCCTTCCTGCCCGCGGACACCTGGTTTCTACTGCTGGATCCCGAGTCTATTCAGACCGAGGGATCTCATTACGTGGAACGACTTGAAAGACCGCAAGATCAGCACAGTCTGCCCGAGACATTCAAGCGGATTGCACAATTCGCTAACGTTAGTGCCTCGACATTGGCCCAAGGCACATGGAAAACGCAATGTCGTCTGCCGGTCGAGTCAGTGGAACGCTTCAGCGGTGATGTCCAAAAAGTTCGCGAAGAGCTGGAGCAATACCATGACCGCGAAGAGGTATTTGTACTGTGCCAAACCGAAGGTGAAGTCCAAAGACTCCGGGAGATTTTTCGAGACACACAGTTAGCAAGTCGTGGCAAACTACATTTTCCAGTTGGACATTTACAATCTGGATTCCGTTTGACCTCTGAGAAAATCGTTCTGGTCAGTGGCAACGAACTCTTTCATCGTACGGACATCCGGCGACTGCCCAGTCGCCGCTTGGGAAAGAAGATTGACAACTTTCTTGATTTAAGAGAAGGAGACCTCGTCGTGCACTTATCGCACGGCATTGGTCGCTATCGCGGTCTCAAATTGCTCGAGAAGGAGATCGCCGTCGAAGAACATCTTGCCATTGAGTTTCAAGGTGGAACAAAAATTTACGTTCCCGCGTCGAAGATTGGCCTGGTACAGAAGTACATTGGAAGCACAAAAAGTCGCCCGCGTTTGGCCCGCATTGGTGGCAAAACATGGATTCGCCAAAAGCAAGCAGCCGAATTAGCAGCCATCGACCTGGCTTCAGAAATGCTGCAACTGCAGGCCACGAGGTCTTCCAGACCAGGTATTTCCTTCACTTGTGACACTCAGTGGCAACAAGAGTTTGATGCCCTTTTTCCTTATGAGGAAACACCCGACCAATGGACCGCCATGCAGGACATCCGCACGGACATGGCTCAGATTCAGCCCATGGACCGACTGCTCTGTGGCGACGTGGGGTTCGGGAAAACGGAACTGGCAATTCGAGCGATCTTCACCGCCATCGACAACGGCTATCAAGTGGCCGTGTTGGTTCCGACTACAATTCTTGCAGAGCAACATTACCGGACTTTCCAAGAGCGCATGTCCGAGTTTCCCTGCCGGGTTGCGCGACTCAGTCGCTTTTGCTCAGGCACCGAACAACGTGAAGTTTTGGCGGGTTTGCGCGCAGGAAAGATTGATGTCGTGATCGGTACACATCGCTTGGCATCGAAGGACGTGGCTTTTCAGAATCTCGGACTGGTGGTGATTGACGAGGAACAGCGATTCGGCGTGGAAGTTAAAGAACGGCTCAAAACTTTGCGGACAACGGTGGATGTACTCACCATGACTGCCACTCCCATCCCCCGCACGCTGCACATGTCACTGGTGGGAGTCCGCGATATCTCGAACTTGACAACTCCTCCGGAAGAACGTGTAGCAGTTGAGACTCGTGTTACCCGCTTTCACCATGACACGATTCGACAGGCGATCATTCGAGAACTCAATCGTGGTGGCCAGATTTACTTCGTACACAATCGAGTGAATGATATTGGCATCTTGGCCAACCGCTTACAACAGATTGTACCCGAAGCGCGGCTGCAGATTGGGCACGGTCAGATGGCGGAGGCCGAGTTGGAACAAGTCATGATGGACTTCGTTGACCACCGCTTCGATCTATTGGTGGCCACAACCATCGTCGAAAGTGGTCTCGACATCCCTAATGCCAATACGATTTTCGTCGACGAGGCCGACCGGTACGGATTGGCGGACCTGCACCAATTGCGTGGTCGAGTAGGACGTTACAAGCACAGGGCCTACTGCTATCTTTTGATCGACGCTGCCAAACACGTCACCCCAAATGCGGCCCGCCGCCTGCGAGCCATAGAAGAATTCAGTGATATGGGAGCCGGTTTTGCAATCGCGATGCGGGATCTTGAGATCCGTGGCGCGGGAAATATTCTGGGAACGCAGCAAAGTGGACATATCGCTGCAGTTGGTTACGAGTTGTATTGCGATCTGTTGGAGCAATCTGTCCGAAAACTGCAGCACAAACCACCCAAAGCCGAAGTTGACGTGGCTCTTGACTTGCCCGGCCAGGCTTATTTACCCAGCGACTACATGCCGGACATGCGCAGCAAAATCGATTTCTATCGAAGGTTTTCCCGAATTTCAAGCGACGTCGAACTGGAGAAACTGGCCGAGGAACTGCAGGACCGGTTTGGCGCCTTGAGCCCACCCGTTCAACGAATGTTTGAATTGCAAGCCCTGCGCATCGACGCCTCCGTCTGGCAAATCGACTCCATTCGGCACGAAGACAAGTACCTCGTCTATACTTACACAGACCGCCGTCGTGCCGAACAACTCGTTGCAACATCCAAGAAGAATTTGCGAATTGTTGATTCGCACAGCATCTACCGAACGCTGTCGGCAGAAGCCAACACACCGGACGAGATTCTATCCGAATGTCGATCGATATTTTCCTTGCAGGCCGCCCGCAGCGTCTGAGGGGACTGCCAGTGCTTGACGTTCAACCCGCACATTCAAATCCCTCAACACAAATACCTGATCAACGTTTGTTTTTGGCTGTCGTGTTTCAGCCTGCCTCAAACATTTTACGATTCTAGGCCAGGGGTTCCAACAAACGGACTTGGACACTTGCTAATCGCCTCTTGGCCATTTTCACATAATCACGATTCAACTCCACGCCGACGTAACGCCGTCCCAATTCAGTAGCCACTACTCCCACGGTTCCTGCACCAAAAAAGGGATCGAGCACGAGTCCGCCACGAGGAGACCCTGCTAGGATGCAGGGTTCAATCAATTTGGGAGGAAACACTGCAAAGTGTGCTTCACGGAATTTCCCCAGGGCAACACTCCAGACCGTTCGCTTATTTCTTCCCCCAGGATGAAAAGCCTGATCCCAACGAGCATCATGCAAGTTGGAGTTTCCGCGATTTTTACCAACCTCCGGAGTTCCGTTGCGTTTTCCGAAATGGTTGCGTCCACCCGCCATCTTACTCCGTTCGGTAAAGGTGACGTGAGGTTCCCTGATGGCGTCAGCATCGTAGTAATATTTGGAGGATTTACTAAACAAAAACATGTATTCGTGGTCGGGCGTGGGGCGAGTTCTGACTGAATGGGGCATGGCGTTGGGCTTATGCCAAATAATGTCCGACCGCAAAATCCAACCCGTATCAGAGAGCGCCAGTGCCACTCGCCAAGGCATTCCCAGAAGTTTTGACTTGTAGTATTTGTCGCCCAGGTTTAGCCAAATCGTCCCTGATTCTTTTAATACCCGATGACATTCCGACATGATGTCGACAATGCTAGCGACATACTCGTCCGGACTTTTTTCCTCCCCCACTTGGCGGTTGTCATCGTAGTCGCGTTGCAAATAGTAGGGTGGACTGGTGACAATGGTATCGACGCACGACGCGGGCAATTTCCTAAGCGCTGTCCGCGAATCTCCGCAAATGACCTGGCTTAATGTGTCCATGTTACCTCTTTAAAAGTACAATTCGCCAGCGATCTAATTTACCCAAGCGAGCTTGAATACGTCAACGTCGCGGACAGTCCCGCAATCGTTGACGGATTATCCTGCATGCAAATCGACGAGGAAAGAAGATGGACGAGCAAATTACAACGACTGTTCCTTGTTGTATTACAGGCAGTCAAGCTGCGGTGGTTGTGGCAGAAACCGACCGTCACGACAACCCGTTGCGAACCGTCATATCAACGGAGAGTGGATTGGTCTTTTCCGACCCAAGACCCACGCCTGCCGGAATTCGCCACTTCTATCGTGAAGATTACAGAAAAAAATACAAGAACACCATTACTCCCAAAAACAAGCACATTCTCAGAGCCGGCAGACTGGCACTTCGAAGAATCCAGCATGTCAAAAATCACGTCACGCCAGGCGGAAGCATCTTAGACGCCGGCTCAGGAGGCGGCGAGTTCGTCTATATCTGTCAACAGGCGGGCTACCAGGCTGTGGGAATTGAACCCAACAGGGGGTACGCAACTTTTGCCGCCAGCCAATACGGAATCGACATCTTCAATGGATTTTATCAGGATGCAAAATACGAGAATGCGGTTGACTGTATCACCCTGTTCCACGTCCTGGAACACTTGGAAGAACCGGTCTCTTCACTGTCCGTGCTGGCCGGATTTTTGAAGACAGGTGGTCATTTTTTTGTCGAAGTCCCCAATGTTGACTTCATAGGCACTGCACCTCACCAAAAATGGCACATCGGGCATCTCTACAATTTCAACCGGCAAACCCTGGTCGCCACGGCTGCTCTGGCCGGACTACGAGCCCTTCACGTTGAAACATCAAGGGACGGTGGAGTCCTGATGGCCACACTGGAAAAGCCGGCAGAACACTATGCGCCCGACGTTCAACAACTGATTGAAGGAAGCTACCTTCAAACCCGCAAAATATTGTCTGGCCATTCTCAACTTAAACATTACGTCAGAATCCATACTCCACTTAAACGCCTGGTTGCTAAAGTCCATCGCGGATGGAACGAACGACAAACTGTGAGGCAATGTACGGGTACGAAGCCTGTTGATATTCTAAACGGCCTGATCGACAACAATGTCCCTTAAAAGACAAATTCAATTGCTCGGAGACGAGTCCCGAGGGACCGCAAAGTACGCCCGTCACTTCACCGGCTGCTTTGCATCCTCCAAGATTTCTGAGGGCTGATCGTCAACTCGGTCCCGCCGAGGGCGAGCCTTTTAGAAGTTGACAACTGTGCCATCAACTCTGCTTGATTCAGCACCTTGAGATCCGATTTACTTTCGTGCCGGTCCGGTATCTTGACAAAACACATCAAGGGCGCGTTCCCGTTTAACAACTGTTAATCCGATCGACGGTCGTCATATCCCGGCTTGCCGACGCACTCCGTTTTTAAGTATTGCCAAGAAAAAATATTCCGAGGAAAACAATCTCGTAAAATTGTCCGCAACAGCCAATTAAAAATTCGCCGGAAATGACGGCGCTGCTAGCATCATGATCCACTGAATCCTGACACCTGTTCCCAGGCAAGACTGGACAAGAAAATTTCCGATGAAACCGGATTATCGGTGATTTTTCAAGCAAAGACAAACAATGCTACCACGATTGGAGCAACAGCCTCCCGGAAAGTTCGCCACAGCGCTATGAGAAAATTGGCTCTCGAAACGGGTTGAACCGCCAGTGAGTTCTTCAGGACCAAACTTGACTGCGATTACGGGAAGTCGATACAATCCCGCCCCTTCTCCAGGTCAGATCCTTTGCAAGCGATTCCCATGCAACTCCTTTTTCAATCATTCGTCGCGATCTGTTGTCTTGCGCCGGTAGTTCTGGCCCAGCCAACTCAATCATCGTCCGTACCATCTGGCACGTCAGGTAGCGGCCCGGTATTTCCTCAATACCCTTCCACTCAACCAGAAAATTTCTACCCGCAACCTGTGGCCCCGCCGCGCTATTCACGCACAGCGATTGCCACCCCCAATGGTCCATCAAAAAGACCGTCAACTACTCAGAAGCCGGGCGGGCAAACCTTTCTCACAACGCCGGGCAGCATCGCTCCGCCAACGTCTCGCCGGGCATTCCCCGTTAATTTTCCTCCTGTTGAACATGTCACCCGTCCCAGACCAAGCATGATTCCGGATGCTATGATCCCCAAGGACCAGCCGCCGAAAAGGCTCGTTGACGCCGCTCAGGTCATCGCGGTCGTGGGTAATCAATTGATTCTTGCAGGGGATCTAGAGGGAGAAATCAACCAACTGTCGGAGCAATATCAAGGTAAGCTGTCCGACGAAGAATTCGATGCGCAACGTCCCAAACTTCGAAAGCAATTACTCAAACAACGCATCGACACAAAGCTTGTCTATCACGATTTTCTTAAGAATATTCCTGCTGAAAATCACAGCAACGTCTTGAGAACAATCAACCAACAATTCAACGAGAAACAATTGGAAAGTACTCTCAAAAAATACGAGGTGGAAACGGTCGCAGAACTCGAAGTAAAACTGCGAAACTACGGTTCTTCATTACAAAAAATGAAACGCCACTTCGCCGAGCAAGTCGTTTCCCATCAGATGATCCGTCAACAGACCAATGATGATGAAGAAATTACACACGATGAAATGCTGAAGTACTACTGGGACCATATCCAGGACTACCAGTTTCCAGCTAAAACTCTCTGGGAACAGTTGATGACGGAGTTTCGCCATTACAAGAACGAAGCATTGGCCAGACAGGAACTGGCAGTCATGGGCAATGAAGTCTTACGCGGCGCACCGCTGCAAGCCGTCGCACGCCGAAGTCGCCAAGGTCCTCGCTGGGAAAAAGGTGGACAGCACGAGTGGACGAACAAGGGCAGCTTGCGTTCGAAAGAACTCGACACCGCGATTTTCACTCTTCCAATTGAAAAATTAAGCCAAATCATTCGTGATGCAGATGGATATCATATCATCCGCGTGATCCAACGCTCGGATGCCGGACGTGTACCTTTCACCGAAACCCAGACAAAAATTAAAGAAAAAATCAAAGCGGATCGCCGAAGCCAACAGGTCAAAGACTATCTGGTTCATCTCCGAGACGGTACCAAAGTCTGGACGATCTATGACGCCGACAATCAACAGCGCGTCTCTGAAACAGACAAATCGTCCACCTTCAAACGCCGCTAGATCCTCAATCAGTGCGTAGGGACAGCGGGCCATGTTCCTCACAGCAGGCTTCACGCCCGACGTCCCCTCCTCTTTCATCCGGATACACCGGCGATAAAATCAGCGCATGGTAATGTCCTCCACACAGAACCCTCCACTTCGAAGAAACATCGAAGTGAAGGCCAGACTCCATTCTCTTTCCGGAGCACGAGACTGTGCTCAACGTGTGGCAACCGAGTACCTGGGAATTCAATTTCAGGTCGACACCTACTTTGTGTGTTCCCACGGTCGGCTTAAAATGCGTGAAATTGAAGGATCTGATGCACAGTTGATCTGGTATCAACGTGCGGATTCCCACTTGCCACGAAGTAGTGATTATCAAATTTTTGCCGTTCACAACGTGGAGGAACTCAAACAACTCTTGGCTGGTGCTTACGGAGTCCTCGGTGTTGTGGCAAAGCAAAGAGAAATATTTTTACAGCGTTTCGTGAGAATACACGTTGACCAAGTTGCAGAACTCGGAAATTTCATTGAATTTGAAGCCGTGTTATCTACGGAAACCGGGGAACCTGAGGGCCGGGCGGCAATTCGGGACTTATGCCGTGAATTCAACATCCATTCAAGCAGTTTATTGTCAACATCTTACGGCGACATGAAATTTCTTGGAAATTCAAAAAAGTCCCAAAATCGGCCTTCTCTCCCGAATCAAGAGGCATGAGGAAGAAAGAACTGGGTGACTTTCTTCCCGTCGAATTGTTGAACTGGAGTTTGACCGCTAAACTAACGCGAGAGCAATCAATCAAAACCTTTTACAATGTCTCCTTGCCGCCTATGGCCAAAGGGATGTCAGACCGGCTCGGTAAAAAAATATTAATTTGGCTAAATTCACCTCCTATTTAATGCAAGTGAAAGCGAATCTATGGATTCAGTGATCGAAGGGAAAGATTCCAAGTCAGGAGTCGTTAATCTGAAATATCAGGACATCGAAATGGATTTGCCCGTTGTTGTGGGCAGTGAAGGAGAAGTCGGCATTGACGTCTCCAACCTGCGGTCCCAATCGAACCTGATCACTTTAGACGAAGGTTATGTTAACACCGGTGCTGTCACCAGTTCCATCACTTTTTTGAACGGTGAAACCGGTACACTTCGATACCGTGGATACGCGATCGAAACCCTGGCTGAGCATTGTGATTTTGTAGAGACTTGCTACCTGCTGATTTACGGAGAACTACCCGATCAACAACAGTTGACCGATTTTCGACATTCGATACGTCGGCACACGATGTTGCAGGAAGACATGCGGTCTTTTTACAACGGATTTCCCAGAGATGCGCATCCGATGGCGATCCTCAGTTCCGTGGTTGGGGCACTTTCAACCTTTTACCAGGATTCCCTTGATCCGCAGGACCCGGAACAGGTGGAGATTTCCATTCGGCGTCTGCTGGCCAAATTACCGACCATTGCCGCCTATAGTTATAAGAAATCGATTGGTCAACCATTCAATTATCCCCAAAATGATCTCTCCTACTGTCAGAATTTTCTCCAAATGATGTTCGCTGTGCCCAGTGAGCCCTACGATATCGATCCGGACTTTGTCAACGCATTGAATTTGTTGTTCATCGTCCACGCTGATCACGAACAGAATTGCAGCACTTCCACCGTACGGATGGTAGGTTCCTCAGATGCTAATCTGTTCGCTTCGATCGCGGCCGGAATTTGTGCACTCTGGGGGCCTCTTCATGGCGGCGCCAACGAAGCATGTGTCGCCATGTTAGAACGCATTATCGAGGACGGCGGTAATGTCGAGAAATATGTCGCCATGGCAAAGGACAAAAACGACAGTTTCCGTTTGATGGGATTTGGGCATCGCGTCTACAAAAACTACGATCCCCGGGCAACCATCATCAAAAAGACCTGCGACAAACTGTTGGATAAAATGAAAATCAAAGACCCCTTGTTTGATGTGGCAAAACAACTGGAAGAGGTCGCCTTAAACGACGAGTATTTCATTGAGCGCAAGCTCTATCCCAACGTCGATTTCTACTCTGGAGTCATCTATCGTGCCATCGGTATTCCGATGCCTATGTTTACGGTATTGTTCGCAATCGGACGGCTTCCCGGTTGGATTGCGCATTGGAAGGAGATGCACCAATCCCCCACCAAGCGCATCTGCCGACCTCGACAGATCTACGTGGGTGAAAGCCAACGTGAATTCTTGCCGCTGGAGCGGCGTTAATTCTTGCTGTCGGTGGCAAGATCACTTGGAATGGTTTACTGGTCGCCACCCGGCACGGTCCTTCGTGGCCGTCCCTCTTTTCCCGGTTCGTTTGTAGGGCCGGTTTTCCTGAGGATAGAACCACGTGTTCGTACTGGTTGGCGCTGTACGCGTGCCGACTGCCGATCCAAAGTTTTTCTTTCCAAGCCAGATCAGCCCACTTTAAAGACGATGGCCGGACATTTTCCGACCCGACTAAAAATCAGCCTCGTTGATTGAAGCCATCGAAGTCTTCTTGATAGGGGAGCGCTCGATCATCGAACCGAGTAAACTGTTTTCTCCAGGTCAGTTTGACACTTCCCATTGGACCATTACGCTGTTTGGCCACAATCAATTCTGCTTCGCCCTCAACAGTGCCGCGATCGTCGGAATTCTCCTGGTCAACTTCCGAACGGTGGATGAACATCACAACATCAGCATCCTGTTCAATGGCGCCCGATTCACGCAAGTGACTAAGCCTAGGACGAGTGACCCGACCCTCTTCAGCCTGACGATTCAGTTGGGCCAGACAAAGGATGGGAACCTGGATGTCGCGCGCCAAAAGCTTTAAACGCCGCGTCATTTTGGCAACCTGTTCCTGTCGGGGAGCCCGTGGGTTGTCCGGTTCAATGAGTTGCAGATAATCGATAACGATTAACCCCAGACGACCTTCCTGGCGTTTAATCCGGCGCGCCGCCGCCGCAATTTCGACCACGCGCCGTCCCGGGGTATCGTCAACAAAGAGGGGCGCACTGCTCATCTCTGCCGCCTTTTCAACCATTCGCTGTCTTTCCTGTTCCGAAAGCGGCGACCACTTACGTAGCTTGTGGCTATCAACCTGAGCTATAGAACACAGCATTCGATCAGCGAGTTCCACCGTGGACATTTCAAGACTCATGTAGAGAACCGGGTGGCCAAAACTCATGGAAATGTTTTCCGCAAAATTCATTGCCAGTGCCGTTTTTCCCATACCTGGTCTGGCAGCCAACACAATCAGTTGAGACTTGTGAAATCCTGTCAGCAATTCGTCCACGTCAGCGAATCCGGTGTCAACGCAATTGACGGGATCTTCCCCCCGCAATCTCGCATCCAACCGTTCGATCGCATCCTCCATCAATTGGTTCATCGTCGAGATAGCGCCTGTCTGGCGCTTGTCCTGAATGGAAAAGATCTTCTGTTCCGAGAAACTCAACAGTTCATCGGCATCAGCTGATTCAGAGTAGGCGTCCCGCAGGATCTCGGTACTCGCGTTGATCAAAGAACGGCAGGTCGATTTGTCACGAACGATTTCAGCGTAGTAACGAGCGTGTGCCGAATTTGCAACCGAATTGAATGTTTTCTCGAGAAAAGCATTACCGCCGACGACATCGAAGTCGCCCGTTGATTTCAAACGTTCCACCAACAGGGTGACGTCAAATTTTCTCCCATCTTCATACATGCCCACCAGGTGCTTGAACAACTTACGATTGGCTTCATCGTAAAAGTCGTCCGACTGCAAAATCAAAGCCACGTCGTCCAAGACATCCGGATTCAACATGATGCTACCCAAAACACCTTGTTCAGCTTCCAGATTGACTGGAGGCTGACGATCCAAAATTTCAGCCGAAACCTTTACAGACCGGGCAGGTGGGTCCATCCTTTGAGTCGTGGACACAGCAATTTCCTCTTGGGGTTAGGCTCGTGAACAGGGCGACCTGGAATTCTCCTGTGCTCTACCAAAAATGGCAAGAGGACAGGCTCGGACGCCAGAAAAAAGAAATCGCCGCCGGAGAATCCACTGACCGAAGAATCGCCACAGGCGGAACCGTGGCAATAGAAACCGGTCATCTACCTTTAATTCGGCAATTTTTATGCTTCCAACCTGCCCCGCGACATCAACTGAACTTCGCAAGTTGGTGCGTCCGTATCACAGAATTCACTCCCCTGTTTCAGATGAACAGGCAAGAGTCCCTTTCCATGCATTCAAGTGGTTATACCGCAGCAAATCGTTTTCCTGGAGATCCGCTAGTTCTCGGCCGCTTCTTGCCCTTCATCTTTGCCTTCCTCAGCCACAGAGGGCACCACCCAGACTTTGAGATTCGTATCGATTTCAGAGGTAATCTGCAATTTGACTGTATAAAGTCCCACTTCTTTCAACGGTCCTTCCAGATGAACTTGACCGACCACCAAATTGAAGTTTTGACTTTTAAGAGCTGCTACGATTTCAGGTGCTCCCACACTACCATACAGATGTCCATCGTCGTTGGCATTTGCTTCAATCGTAACGCTTTGCCTGGCGATCGCCTCAGCAAATTGGCGCAAATCAGCCAGCCTGACCTTTTCAATCTCCAGCAATCGTTCACGATGCTTTTCCACCATACGTTTATGATGGTCGTTCGCAATGGTTGCCAGACCCTGAGGAAGGAGATAGTTCTTGGCAAAACCTGACTTCACCTCGACCACATCCCCCTGTTGGCCCAGATCTTCCACCGACTGAATCAAAAGCAACTCGATACCACCGTTGGGGCCTTTCGGCAACCTTTTTGCTCGCCGACCGACTTTACGCCTTTTTACTTTTGTACCAGCCATGGGACGATCCTAGAAAAAGTATTTCGAGTTTGAGAAAAATTCTGCTGATTTGTAGCTCTAAGTCCGTCGTCTTGAGTCCAGCTTGCCACGTACGAAAAAACCCAACCCTCACACAATCAATTGTCGCAAACCTGGTTAAAACGGAATATCTTCACTCGTTTCATCCCCGGCAGGGGGTTCTGAAGCCGATACGGCGGCGGGTTGATTGTACTCATTCTGGTCCACCGACCGTGAAGCACGACGAGATTCGCCTGCCTCGGCAACGTTGCCCCCCGAACGTCCACCCACCATCTGCATCCGTTCACCCACCACCTTCAGTTTTGACCTCTTTTGGCCTTCTGTCTCCCAACTCTCTAATTTCAGTCGCCCTTCAATCAGAATCGGAGACCCTTTGCTTAAATATTCCCCTGCCACCTCGGCCGTACGCCCCCACAACGTGACGTCAACAAAAGTCGTTTCTTCTGTCCATTCACCAGACTGATTCTTGCGCCGGTCGTTCACTGCCAAACCAATGTCGGTTACGGCCATGCCGCTGGGAATGTACCGTATCTCTACGTCACGCGTTAGGTTACCTAGCAAGATCACTCGGTTGAAACTACTAGCCATCACCGGACTCCTTTTGGGGGATTGCGTTTTGCGCCTGGGTGACCCTCTGACAACGGAAACAACTGAACAAACGTTCCCTATTACTGAAAATTTAGCAAACCATCCGTTAGAAGGCAAGTGCCTGCTGAAAATCCCTCAGAAAATGCTTTTCAGGTAACTCACCCCATGTGAAACATTGTGCGAGTTTGCACGCCCTGTCCTGTTTGCCGAATTAGGTAGATATCAAGGGAGGGGAGTTGTGTTTTCCAGTTTCTTATCGTCCTTGTTTTCCAGTTTCTTATCGTCCTTGTTTTCCAGTTTCTTATCGTCCTTGTTTTCCAGTTTCTTATCGTCCTGCTGAACGACCTCCGAATCAACTGGCGTGGCATCTTCAACCGCTTCCACACGATCACCGCCCGTGGCATGTTCCACCAGGGCATCCACCAAACGAGGATCAATTTTGAGGACAAGACTTCTCAAGACGTTTTCATTGAGCTGGCTTTGGCGGTCGAGGTCGGTCAACTTGCTGCTATTCATACGAAAATAGGTGAGCCAGTAGGTACCTTTGCGATGTCCTTTGACCGAAAAAGCCAATTTCTGTTCGTTCCAGAGCCGACTGGCAAGTAATTCACCGCCACAACTCTGTATCAGTTTCAGAATTTTCTCCGAAACACCCCCTGGATCCTTTGCATACCGGTTGGAATCCAAGAGAAACATGCCTTCATAAACGTTTTGTGCCAAATCAAACTCCCCTCAAAGTAATTTCCGCATCATTTAACCGTTGTATTGATTCATGCAGTGCTCGATGTCTTCATTCGCCCAGGCAACCGTTGCGTCAGCCGCTCTTCCGACCATTTCGTCGGCCAATTCAACATCATCTGCAGAAAATCTCCCCAGTACAAAATCCGCCGGATCCCATCGTTCAGGAACCGGTCCAATTCCTATTCTCAGTCGCGGAACGGCGTCACTGCCCATCCGCTGGATAGTATCGGCTAACCCTTTTTGCCCACCAGCCGAACCCGCACGGCGAAAACGAATTTTACCTAGTTGCAAATTAAAATCGTCGCAAATGACTAACAAGTCGTGAGGTTCGATTTGATAAAAGTCGCAAGCCGGCTGCACGCTGCTTCCGCTCCGGTTCATGTACGTCTGCGGGCAGAGCAGCAGAACTCGTACTCCATCCAAGTTGGCCTCAGTTAACTCCCCCTGATTTCGAACACGCACCTTGCCGGATCCATATCGATCAACAAGCCTGCCAATGACGGCAAATCCGATGTTATGGCGGGTCCCATGGTACTTCCTCCCTGGGTTCCCCAGGCCCACGACCAATTTCATCAATTCAACCTTTTCAAGACTCTTATGCTTCTTCCTCTTCTTCCTTACGGCCGATTAGTTCGGGTTCACTGATATCTGCTGCCTCTACTTCATCCTCTTCTTCTTCCGAGAACGGCACGATACATTGCACCAGTACTTGATCCGCCGCCGTTACCAACTTGGCACCCGGAGGCAACACCAGTTCGGCAGCCGTAAGCGATTCCCCCAATTCCAGTGCATTGATGTTCAACTCCAGTTTCTCTGGAATAGCCGTGACCGGGCATTCCACCACAACTTCATGGGCCAACAGTTCCACGACACCGCCTTGAGTCGTGCCCGGCGCGCGTCCCCGCAGTTCGATGGACAAGGGCGTTTCTATCGACTCGTCGGCAGAAACCCGCACCAAATCCGCGTGCAAAACCTCGACCCCAAAGGGATCCCACTGCACCTCTCGAATCAGGGCCGTATCCGTTGTTCCACCTGCGAGTTCGACAAGTCGCGTGCCACGACGAATTGCCGTTGAAAATTCGGTGGCCGGTATACTCAGGCTGAGGCTTTCCTTCCCATGCCCGTACAGTACCGCCGGTATCTGGCCACCTGCGCGCAAGCGACGAACCCGACGTTTTCCAAACAGTTCCCTAAGCGCAACGTTAAGTACTTCCGCCATCAATCGCCCTCTTTTACAGCACACTTTCCTGATACATTTCCAGGCCCCCCATCGGCAAGACGGGCAGCCTGCGGCAAACTCGTTATTTTGCCATAACTGGGGGGAAATACAAGCCCAGGTCAACCGGGGGTCAAACCCAAAAACTTTGTCATCTGGCAAACCTAGCAAAGTAAAGAAAGTCCGGTTAGAGTATAGTCAAACATTGTGTGGTTCTGGCCGGTGATCACAAATCATGGAATCGAAGCTGCAGGACTTGAAATCTGGGCAACTTCAGCGGAGGCCTCCTGTCTCTTGCCCCAAGAGAACAGGAAGATTAGGCTTTTCAATGGTGGAAATTCGAACGAATCATTCGATCTCTCGCCGGGCCAACCATCCTGGAATGCTGGCTTCCCAGAGAAGATAATGTATCCATTTCCCGTAGGCGTCATTCCGTAGAGTTGGCAGGCCAAACGTTTTAGTGGGTCTCTGAACAACGCCGACTCGCTGCGACGTCCTTCATCACGAATCCCGAGGAATGCGAACTGATGCCAAAGACTCGTAAGCAAAAGTTGGAGTATGTCGAACCGATCGGTGCACGTGTTCTCGTCAGGAAAGACGAGTCGAAACGAGAAACCAAAGGGGGTATCGCATTACCGGACCAGTCGGAGATTCCTACTATCACGGGTCGTATCGTCGCCATTTCTACCCGGATTGAGCACGACGAGGATGTGCCCCTGCGACAATACGACAAGATCTTATTTCATCCGAAAAACTCCATTCCTGTCGATTTCGAACCGGACAATCAGCTCTTTGTCATACCTGTCGACGACGTCGTGGCAGTCTTTCGGCGAGAAGATCCGCACAAGCTGGAAGAATAATCCGGTCCGGTTGTAAAACTCCGACAGACAGATTCGCGGTATCGGGCCGCGAATATTTCCAGCGAGAGAAGTAACTGTCGGGGCCTACGTCGCTGCCTCCACCGACCCCGCAAATCTCGATCTAGAACATTCCCCCTCCACCCATACCTCCACCCATACCTCCACCCATACCTCCACCCATACCTCCACCCATACCTCCACCCATACCTCCACCCATACCACCCATGCCACCACCACCCATGCCACCACCACCCATGCCACCCATGCCACCCATGCCAGCCTGGCCACCGGAAAATGTAAATGACCGCACCGCACCAATTGAGGAGAAAAAGGGCGTTGGGGTGATGCGTACGTAGCGGCGATCTGCAGAAATGACAGCCGTCGCCTGCAAGTTGCCTCCTGCCGGGAGAGTCGTGATGACCGGCTGGTAACCGACCTGTCTGCCGAAGCGACCCAAAAAACGACCCGCTGCAAGGCGATTGATTCGGGACGCATCGAAATCTTTCACGGCCGAACTGGAGGACGTGCGATTGAGTTGTTGAGCCAGAATAGCGCGGCTCACTGCAATTTGAGTACGAGCTGCCTGGGCCACCAAATGGTCTTCCAAGACTTCAGTACGGCGTCCCTCCGGAAGTTCAAAGGTAATCACCGCGTTTTTATCATTGAGCGGAATGTGCTGCCTGATGTGTTTTTGTTGCGGGGTCCGGAAATTTGTAAAGATGTCGACGGTCACTTTATTGGCGGCTACCTCACCCCAAACTCGTCGGATGGAAAGTCGATATCTGCCAGCAAATCCGAAGGGACAAATGTAGGTTTCGGTCGCTTCAGCGCTGTTGTTATCGCCGCTGGTCAGTGAAAAATTGTCCGTACCCAGCACTCCACCCGATGTGGTTCTCTTGCTTCGCAACGAACAAACGGTTCCGCCTGGTTCCTCGACACTCAGGTCAACATCGGCATCACCTGAAAAACTGATCTGTACACCAACGTCACGCACCAGCGCATCACTCAGGGCCTGTTCGTACTGGGTCGCTTTTTCCTCCTGGCCATCCTCTCTTAGCTGGATCAGGGTAGCATGAGCAGCGCGAAATGCGTTTTCTACAATCGCCTGTTGATCCCGCGCCCAGGCCTGCCGCAAGATGCCCAGCGTTGCCCACTGGATGCCTTCCAAGTCGTCCAACCGTTGTGCCGTGGCCAGTCCGTGCGCATAAGGTTCCGGTTGAAACGGATAGGCAGAACTCACCTCGCGAAACAGCGACAATGCCCTTTCCTCCAACCCGACCTTGTCCATGTAAAGCGCCACATACATCAGGGAGTTCGCATGGGGGCTGAAATCAACCGCCGACATAAGGGCACGCTCAATTTCCTTTTTGGGTGCCCGATTGGCCTGCATGGCGATTCCCATGGCTTCGTACATCCAGGGCTGCGCCTGGTTGTTGCGAAGCGCACTGTGAATCATGCCGACCAGCTGGCCGTATTTTTTTACTCGCATTAAGTGACGCGCCGTTTCCCGCACGTCGGCAACTGGTTCTCGGTGGCTGGCAAAATGTTGCTCCCAGGCTTCCGCTGCTGGTATCTCAGCGGGCGCATCTAACTCGATCCGTCGTGCCGGGCGACCGCTCGCCTTGTTCCGGGAAAGATGTTGAACTGTGCCTGCCGGAGGTGTTTCCGTCGTGCCCAGTTTCAATTCGTCGTTCACGGAAAAAGCTTGAAATCCCCTCTCGAGTGCGCGCTGACGGATCATGGCATCACCCACATTGAAGAAGCCTCCACCCATGCCACGTCCCATCCCTCCACCCATGCCACCACCCATGCCACCACCCATGCCACCACCCATGCCACCCATTCCTCCACCCATTCCTCCACCCATCATTCCCATCATTCCCATGCCACCCATCGATCCGGATTGGATGGGAATCACAAGGTCGGCCACCGGGTAAACCTTGGTGCTCATACGACTGGGACTACTAGCTTCCTCGGAGGTCGTGATCAGCAGGACTTCGTTGTCAATAACGTAGTCCAGGTCGAATTCGTTGAGCATCAGCTTCAGTGCAGATTTAAGGCTGATGCCATTTAAGGAACGTGTGACCAAAATACCGTCAGCACTCAACCCCAACTCATCCAAGGCGCGTGAGTCCAGTTCGATATTGATGCCGTGCATGTCTTCCAGAAAACCGATCACCTGATCAAGTTCTGTTTCCAGGAACTCCAACTGTGTTGGTTCATCCAAGGCACGATAAATCTCCTGCTCGCGCTCATTCGGATTTGAAAGATCTACCGACGCGTATTTTTTGCGACGATCGGTCAATTCCCGCCACACGTCCGGGTCCGGATAGGTGATGGGAGGTTCATCCGAAAACGGAATCAGAGATTTTTCGACCAGGAACATCACATCCGTGAACTTTCTGGTCCGGGCGTCATACAGTTCCTTGGCTCGCTCGTAGTGCGCCTTGAGGGTACCCGACACAACGGCGACTTCCGGTGTTGTCCCGAGGGGGTCAATCTCTCTGGATTCCATCGCGGGGTAGTCAACCGCTTCATGATATCTCCCTTCATCCATCAGTTGATTGAACTGTTCCAACAAGTGCGTAATTTCTTCCTGGTCCCTCAGGAGCGCGCTGAGCAAACGGCCCCTTTCATTGGCAGTCTGCAACAACTGACGAGTTTCCTCGTCTCGACTATCCTTCTCGACTTGACGACGACTCGCCTCTTGAAGTGCCACGATGATTTTATCACGTAGCCTCTCTTTGACCTCAGCTGTCACGTCGGGAGTCAGTTCCACGGTTTCCAACAGCAACTTCAGATCTTCGCGGGCGACAGCCGGATTGGCACTCATTTTCCGCCGAGCTTCATTAAGCCCGAATTCAACCTCGGCACGGATGGCCCCTACCATCACTCCACGGCGTTGTTCGATTTCGTCAAGAAATGTGCCCCCAGGCGGGTCGTAGCCTGGCGTCAGGTCATCGTTGCCAACGAGAGAAAGGTCTGCGTTGATGGAATTGGCCGGTTCCTCCGGCGGCGACAAAGCGGCCTCATTAGAGTCAGCATTGCTGTCAGTAGGAAAAAGCTCTTCGTGGATCGGTTCCTCCGGTTCAAGCACAGCGGCCTCATCGGAGTCAGTGCCAGCGGCAGTCTGAAGAACCGCCAAAGCCTGGCGATTGTGCGGATCGTGCTGGAGCGCGGCTTGTGCCAAGTGAATCGCGCCGTCGGAGTCGCCACTGACGACC